>NZ_JBBCPX010000010.1:0-166958 GCF_037150195.1 Cedecea sp. VD22 | reverse complement strand
TTTGCCTGGCGGCCGTAGCGCGGTGGTCCCACCTGACCCCATGCCGAACTCAGAAGTGAAACGCCGTAGCGCCGATGGTAGTGTGGGGTCTCCCCATGCGAGAGTAGGGAACTGCCAGGCATCAAATTAAGCGTGCTGATATGGCTCAGTTGGTAGAGCGCACCCTTGGTAAGGGTGAGGTCCCCAGTTCGACTCTGGGTATCAGCACCACTTTTTAGGTTAAAGTTCGGCACGTAGAAAAGAATTTGCCTGACGGCCGTAGCGCGGTGGTCCCACCTGACCCCATGCCGAACTCAGAAGTGAAACGCCGTAGCGCCAATGGTAGTGTGGGGTCTCCCCATGCGAGAGTAGGGAACTGTCAGGCATCAAATAAAGCATTAACCCCGACCGAAAGGCCGGGGTTTTTTGCTTTCAGAGATGTGCAAAACAGCATAAAAAAGGCCGCGTCCGCGGCCTTTGTCGTTTAATGGATAACCTGAGACAAGAAAGCTCGCGTTCTTTCCGATTTCGGATGGGCAAAAAACTCTTCAGGCGGTGCCTGCTCTACGATCTCTCCACGGTCCATAAAGATAACCCTGTCGGCAACGGTACGCGCAAACCCCATTTCGTGAGTCACGCACAGCATCGTCATCCCGGATTCGGCCAGGCCAATCATGGTATCCAGCACTTCCTTCACCATTTCCGGGTCAAGTGCAGACGTCGGTTCATCGAAGAGCATGATTTTAGGCTTCATGCATAACGAGCGAGCAATGGCCACACGCTGCTGCTGGCCACCGGATATTTGCCCCGGGAATTTATGCGCATGTTCAGCGATTCGTACTCGTTCGAGATAATGCATCGCCAGCGCTTCCGCTTCTTTCTTCGGCATCTTACGCACCCAAATCGGAGCCAGGGTGCAGTTCTGCAAGACCGTTAAATGTGGGAACAGGTTAAAGTGCTGAAAGACCATGCCGACTTCGGTACGGACTTTTTCTATATTGCGGAGATCGTCATTCAACTCTGTGCCGTCAACGACAATACGCCCCTGCTGATGCTCTTCAAGATGGTTAATACAGCGAATAGTCGTTGATTTCCCGGAGCCCGATGGCCCACACAGCACGATACGCTCACCCTGCTTCACATTGAGATTAATATCTTTTAAAACATGGAATTGCCCGTACCATTTGTTCACATTTTCCAATGTGATCATCGTGTCGGCAGCCTGCAGTGTCATTTTACTCATCATAATCCTTAGTGCGGCGTGCGGCCGGTGTGGAAGCGCTTCTCCAGATGCTGGCTATAGCGCGACATACTGAAACAGAAAATCCAATAGACGATAGCGGCAAAGACATAGCCTTCTGTCGACATCCCCAGCCAGGCCGGATCGACAGTGGCTTGCTGTACGCTACTAAACAGATCGAACAGGCCGATGATGATCACCAGACTGGTGTCTTTAAACAGCGCAATAATCGTGTTCACCAGCCCCGGGATCACCAACTTCAGGGCCTGAGGTAAAATCACCAATCCTTGCATTCTCCAGTAACCAAGCGCCAATGACTCTGCTGCCTCATATTGCCCTTTGGGCAGAGCCTGCAGCCCGCCACGAACCACCTCGGCCACATAGGCTGACTGGAATAAAATCACCCCGACCAATGCCCGAATCAGTTTATCGATGGTGGTGCCTTCCGGTAGAAACAGCGGCAGCATCACGGAAGACATGAACAGCACCGTGATCAGCGGTACACCTCGCCAAAATTCGATAAACATTATTGAAAGGATTCTCACAACCGGCATGCGCGATCGTCTGCCTAGTGCCAGCACAATACCCAGCGGCAGGGCGCCTGCGATGCCGACGGAAGCAATGATTAGCGTGAGGGTTAATCCGCCCCAAAGACGAGTCTCCACGCGGTCCAGCCCCAGGAATCCACCGTACATCAAGAGCCAAACGAGGAGCGGATAGGTCACGGCCCAGGCGGCGATATAGCGACCACGGTGAGGAAGCGACTTCCAGAACATTGCGGCTACGGAAAGTAACCCAATGATCAGTGCAAGGTTGATGCGCCAGCGCAATTCGTGAGGATAAAGTCCATACATAAACTGCCCGAAGCGGTCGTGGATAAAGACCCAACACGCCCCTCCCTGAGTACAGTCGGCTCTTGTCTCACCTACCCAATTCGCCTGGAAAACCGCCCAGTTCAGAAGCGGAGGGATAAGCGTCCACATCAGCCCGAGACAAAGCAGTGTGAGCAGAGTATTCAGCCAGCTGGAGAAGAGATTTTTACGCATCCAGCGCCAGATTCGTTCCGGGTGGTTAGCTGCCTGGCGGGCGTCGTGCGCCGTTAAAACTTTAGTCATCGACATTCCTTAACGCTCGACGAGGGCGATACGGCGGTTATAGACGTTCATCAGCAGCGAAATAACCAGGCTGATAAGCAAATAAACGGACATCGTGATAGCGATGGTTTCGATAGCCTGGCCCGTTTGGTTAAGCACGCTGCCGGCAAACAAAGACACCATATCCGGATAACCAATGGCTGCTGCCAGGGAAGAGTTTTTGACGATGTTCAAGTACTGGCTGGTCAACGGCGGAATGATGACTCTCAGCGCCTGGGGCACAATCACCTGGCGAAGCGTCACCTGCTTAGGCAGACCCAGGGACAAAGCCGCCTCATGCTGGCCAAAGGGGACGGACTGAATACCTGAGCGAATGATTTCCGCGATAAAGACCGAGGTGTAAACCGACAGCGCCAGCGTTAAAGCCGCCAGTTCAGGGATAAGTACAATCCCACCGCTGAAGTTGAAACCGTGCAGAGCTGGAATATCCCAGTGAAGGGCTGCCCCGAAGATCAAATGCGCCAGCAGCGGAAGCACAACGATCAACGCGATCGTCACGGGCCAGGTGCGACGAATCTGCCCGGTTCTCATTTGGTGCATTTTGTTATAGCGATATAGGCCAGCAGAAACGATCAGTGCGCACAGAATGGCAACCGCAAATGCCAGCAGACCTTCCCCCATAATCGGAGCCGGAAGAGACAGCCCGCGATTGCTCAGGTACATCAGGCCAAAGGCATCCAGAGCCTGGCGTGGGCCCGGCAGATTACGCAGCACGGCAAAGTACCAGAAGAAAATTTGCAGCAGTGGGGGGATGTTGCGAAACGTCTCTATATAAAAGGTAGAGAGTTTACGCACCAGCCAGTTATCAGAGAGGCGTGCCAGGCCCACAAAGAAGCCGATAAATGTCGCGAATACAATACAGAGAACAGACACCAGCAGGGTATTCAGCAGCCCAACAACAAAGACTTTGCCGTAGGTATCTCCCTGATCGTAGTCGACAAGATGCTGGACAATGCCGAACCCGGCGGCGCGATCGAGAAAGGCAAAACCGGAGGTAATACCGCGGCTGTCCAGGTTGGTAATGGTGTTGTGAATCAAATAAACCGCCACGCCAATAACCAAGGCGATGGCGATGATTTGATACAGCCAGGCGCGAACCGAGGGGTTAGAAAAAGATAAGTCGGCCTTCACGGCTGGGCGGTGATGACGCATAAGCAAACCTCAGTAACAGGAACATAAATCTGGGGCACCGCAATGGGCAGTGCCCTGTTCTGGTATGTCGCTTAGCGAACTGGTGGGGCGTACTGGATCCCGCCGTTGTTCCACAGGTTGTTCTGGCCGCGTTTGATTTTCAGCGGGCTTTGGGCACCGACGTTATTCTCGAAAATCTCAGCGTAGTTACCGACCTGCTTCACGATGTTGTAGGCCCACTTGTTGTCCAGCTTCAGGTCTTTGCCGAAATCACCCTCTTTCCCTAACAGGTGCGCCATATCCGGCGTGGTCGGGTTGGCGGCCATCTGGTCGACGTTTTTAGAATTAATGCCCATCTCTTCGGCATTCAGCATGGCGAACAGCGTCCAGCGCACGATGGAGAACCAGTCATCGTCCCCGCGGCGTACAACGGGTCCCAGGGGTTCTTTAGAGATGACTTCTGGCAGCACAAGCCATTCTGCCGGATTGCTGAGCTTGATGCGCAGGGCGTACAACTGAGACTGATCTGAGGCCAGAGTATCGCAGCGCCCGGACTCCAGCGCTTTGGCCGACTCGTCTGAACGGTCAAAGGTGACCGGCGTGTACTTCATCTTATTGGCTTTGAAGTAGTCGGCGACGTTCAGCTCGGTGTCGGTTCCGGCCTGAATACAAACCGTGGCACCGTCGAGCTCTTTCGCGCTTTTGAGGCCGGCTTTATTGTGGGTCAGGAAGCCGATACCGTCATAGTAAGTGACGCCGGTGAACACCATCCCCATGCCCGCGTCGCGGGAAGAAGTCCAGGTGGTGTTACGGGAAAGAATATCTACCTCGCCGGACTGCAGCGCCGTAAAGCGCTCTTTTGCTGTCAGAGGCGTGTATTTGACTTTAGAAGCATCGCCGAAGACTGCCGCCGCCACGCCACGGCAAACATCCACATCGATACCGGTAAACTTGCCGCTGCCGTCAGCGTAAGAAAAGCCCGGCAGACCATCGCTGATTCCACATTGCACGAAGCCTTTCTTTTTGACGGCATCCAGCGTGGTGCCTGCATGAGCCTGATTAGCCATCGCAAACAGCGTGCCGGTAGCGACCAGAGTGGCGATCATCATCTTCTTCATAAATGCATCCTGAGTGGCAAAATTATCATTATTGGCGAAATGGCATCCGGGAGGTGCCAGATCCGTATTCGTGGCAAATGCCCGAGTCATAGTCTTTAAAGCAAAGGGGATGCCAGGTTTTTGCGGGGGCGTCTTATGAAGAAGAAGGCAGGTAGCCATGAAGGTATGGGCAAGAAAATGCGCCGAAATAGTGCAGGCCTGCAACTAACGGCGCATTTCAGAGCAAAATGATTCAGGTGTTGCAGGAAGAAGAAACAAAAAAGCGCGAGAGCCTCGCGCTTTGGTCGAGGGGGGAACTTATTTGGTGAGTGCCACGATACCCAGGGCTACGCCTGCCACTGCAGCGGTACCGGCGGCAATCGCGCCAGCGGTTTCCCAGTTATCCTGAGTGGTGCCTTTCATACAGGTATTGGTGTGCACCAGGCGCCCCTGGTCATCATAGACCGGTACGCAAGGGGAATCGGTCGCACAGCCAGCCAGAAAAGTAGTGAGCAACGCGACAGCGATGAATTTAGTCATTTTGAACCTCGGTTTTACCAAACGCCGGAACAGGGATTGCTCTCGTAGGTGCCCATAAAGGTACGAAGCTTTCACGGATGCTGCACCGGTGTGAATGTGGCTATTTTACCACTGCGACTCAGACCACAGGATCGAGGAATAATTGCAAAGCGTGTGAAGTGTAAACAAAGTGAAGGAAAGGGCGATGCAGCGATGAATGATGAGGAAAAACGTCAGATTCGGGGTGTAGAAAAGAGAAAAGGCGCTTTCCCATGCCGAGTCGCGCCTTTTCACAACACTAACTGATTAGTATCAGTTCATGCCGTATTTTTTCAGTTTCTTACGCAGCGTACCGCGGTTGATACCCATCATCAGGGCAGCGCGGGTCTGGTTGCCGCGGGTGTATTGCATCACCATGTCCAACAGTGGCTGTTCAACTTCAGCCAGTACCAGCTCATACAGGTCATTCACATCCTGACCATTCAGTTGAGCAAAATAGTTCTTCAGTGCCTGTTTAACCGAGTCACGCAGGGGCTTTTGAGTTACCTGATCCTGAGAGTTAACGGTGGAAACGGTCAGTACGTCAGAATTTACGCGTTGTTCGAACATAGTTCTGTCAGCTCTTTATTTCATTACGCAAGATTTTCGAAGTATGCCTCCAACGCCTCCAGCTGTTCGCTGGTATCCTCAATGGCGTTGAATGTGCGCCGAAACTGGTCATCTGGAGCGTGCTCCTGGAGATACCAGGAGACGTGTTTACGAGCAATTCGGTAACCTTTTACATCGCCATAAAAGCTATGCAGTTCCCGAACGTGCGAGCAAAGTAAGCGCTTCACCTCTGCCAGAGGCAAGGGGGGCAGCAGCTCTCCAGTGTCCAGATAATGCTGGATTTCCCGAAAGATCCAGGGTCTTCCCTGAGCCGCACGGCCTATCATCAGGGCATCAGCCCCCGTATAGTCAAGTACAGCTCTGGCTTTAAGCGGGTCAGTAATGTCACCATTCGCGATAATCGGAATGGAAACTTTCTGCTTAACTGCCCGAATGCTGTCGTATTCAGCATCGCCCTGGAATAAACAGGCGCGTGTGCGTCCATGAATTGTCAGAGCCTGAATCCCACAGTCTTCAGCCAGTTGGGCAATCTCTACACAGTTACGGTGCGCGGGCTCCCAGCCGGTACGAATTTTCAACGTCACAGGAACATCCACTGCCTTCACTACCGTCGTCACGATGTCCTTTACCAGACTCGGGTACTGTAGAAGCGCTGAACCTGCCAGCTTACGATTCACCTTTTTTGCCGGACAACCCATATTGATATCAATAATCTGGGCGCCATTAGCCACGTTAATTCGCGCGGCTTCTGCCATCTCTTCCGGTACGCTGCCGGCAATTTGCACGGTGCGAATACCCGGTTCATCCACATGAACCATGCGTAAACGAGACTTATCGCTCGCCCAAACTTCTGGGTTAGAGGACATCATCTCGGAAACGGTTAACCCGGCTCCCATCTCGTAGCACAGCGTCCTGAATGGTCTGTCAGTGATGCCAGCCATAGGTGCTGCGATCAGGCGATTTCTGAGCTGGTGGTGTCCGATGCGCATGAGTTAAGAAATGACCATACTGTGCCTGCAAGGCGGCGTATATTACGCATTTTTCACACGAGATGAAAGGCCAAACTTTGAACAATCCTCTGTCACAGATCAATGAAGCGGCAACAAATGCGGCGAGAATACGTAATTCATTCAATTAATCAGATGGTTAGGATTTTTCGTTTATTTCATGCTGTTTTAAATTTTCCTGAAAGTTAGCAGAAATATGCTGTCCAACAGGCTATTTTTACCAGATAAACCGCTGTTTTTGTGGTCGGTTTTGGGGTTTTTATGCGAACAAGCTCTCATTTTTACATGTGGCTTGTTCACTAAAACTGGCTGAAAACGGCACACGGCGCGATGTCCGTATGCCGTTATTTTGATCAGCCTTGCTTGCGGCCGGTGATACGGCACCACTCTTCTTTTTCCGCAACCGGGTCAAGCGTGAACTTATCGACATAAGCTTCACACACCCCTTCGGCTTGGCTTGCCAGAACGCCGGAAAGGCCAAGTAAACCGCCCTCAACAGGCAGCACGCTGATTAACGGCGCTAACTCACGCAAAGGGCCTGCCAGGATGTTAGCGACCACCACGTCGGCGCTCATGACTTCTGGCTGATCTTTCGGCAGGTAAAGCTCAAGCCGGTCAGAAACACCGTTACGCTCAGCGTTATCGCGGCTCGCCTGAATTGCCTGCGGATCGATATCGATGCCGATAGCTTTTGCGGCCCCCAGTTTAAGAGCGGCAATCGCCAGGATCCCGGAGCCGCAACCAAAGTCGATCACAGTTTTGCCCGCCAGGTCCAGGCCGTCGAGCCATTCGAGGCACAGCGAGGTGGTTGGATGGGTTCCGGTGCCAAACGCCAGACCCGGGTCGAGCATCACGTTCACGGCAGTTGCATCCGGCACATCGCGCCAGCTTGGGCAGATCCACAGGCGGTTGCCGAAGCGCATTGGGTGGAAGTTGTCCATCCATTCGCGCTCCCAGTCTTTATCTTCCAGCTGTTCCACTTTGTGGTGGAAACCCTGGCCTAACAAAGGGCAGTGCTCGAGGATAGCGACAACTTCTTCCATGTCGGTTTCCGCGTCATACAGGCCGATAACGTCGGTATCGCCCCAAAGGCGAGTTTCACCCGGCAGCGGTTCAAAGACCGGCGTATCGTGGGTGTCCTGGAAGGTGACGGAAACCGCCCCGCTTTCAATCAGCGCATCGCCTAAGCTTTCAGCGTTGCCGCCGGTGGTGTTAATTTTCAGTTGGATCCATGGCATGGCGAAACTCTTTATTTATCAGTAGTGGAAACAAGAAGGGGCTCCGGAACGGCACGACCAAAACGGTTACCTATCAGGAACGCCAGCAAGCTGAACAGGAGCGAAGGCACAATCGGGTGGAAGCCCAGAAGCTGCAGGCCAAAACTGGCGAGCACCGCGTATAGTCCGCCGCCGACAATCATGCCGCTCAGCGCGCCTGCTGCGTTCGCTTTCTCCCAATAGAGGCCCAGCACCAGCGGCCACAGGAAAACGGCCTCAAGGCCCCCGAAGGCCAGCAGATTAAGCCAGATAATCATCTCAGGTGGTCGCCAGGCGGCCAGCATCATCAGAATGCCCAGCACCAGCGTCGTGGTGGTGGAAATACGCTTCAGACGGCGCTCCTGATGAATTTTAGTCGGACTTGCGCTAAGCCACAGGTCTTTCACGATCGTCGCGGAGGCCTGCAGCAAGTGGGCGTTCACGTTGGACATAATGGCGGCCATTGGCGCGGCCAGGAATAACCCAGCGGCCCAGGGCGGCAGAACCTGCATCATCAGCGTAGGGATAACCAGATCCGGCACCGTCAGGCCCGGGAGTACCGCTCTGCCCAGCGCGCCAGCAAGGTGCATGCCCAGCATCAGGATTGCGACCACAATGGTGCCTATGATGATGCCGCGGTGCACGGCTTTGCTGTCTTTATAAGAGATGCAGCGTACCGCCGTGTGGGGCAGGCCGATCACGCCAAAACAGACCAGTACCCAGAAGGAAGCCATAAACGTTGGCGTCAGAATGTCACCCGCGCCCTGAGGGCTGACGAGTTTCGGATCGATGTGTTCTAACGTTTGTACCGCGTTGCCCAGCCCGCCAGCGGCATGAACCACGCCGACCAGCAGCACGATGGTGCCTATGAGCATTACCATGCCCTGCATGGTGTCGTTGAGCACGCTGGCGCGGAAGCCGCCGAAGGACGTATAGAGCGCGATGGTGATCCCGAAAATCAGCAGGCCAGTTTCATACTTTATCCCTGCGGCGGTTTCCAGCAGACGCGCGCCACCGATGAACTGGACGGCAATCGCGCCAACAAACGCGACCAACAGGCTAATGCTGGCAATCCAGACGACGGCCCGATTCTGGTAGCGAGCCTGGAGCATGTCATTCAGCGTGATGGCGTTATAGCGGCGTGCCAGGATAGCGAATTTCTTCCCGAGGATCCCCAGAGAAAGCCAGATCGTTGGGATCTGAATCATGGCCAGCAGCACCCAGCCCAGGCCGAACTTATAGGCTGCACCCGGGCCGCCGATAAACGAACTGGCGCTGATGTAGGTGGTGGTGAGCGTCATGGCCAGGACGAAGCCGCCCATCGAACGACTGCCGAGGAAATATTCACTCAGGAAGGTGCCGGATGTGCGCTGGCGCATGGCATAAACGGAAAGACCAAAGACCGCGATCAGGTAGATAACCAGCACGGCAATCACTTCATTTTGCATGGTCATCCCCCAGAGGAATGTCGCGGAATAAGTATTTCACCATCAGCCAGCAAAGCAGGATAAAAAGTAGCGGCACCAGCAGGCAGGCCATCTCGAACCAGTGCGGCAAGCCGGTGATCCCCTGTGTATTGTCAGGTAAGTAAGCAGCCACTAACCATGCGGCAAGATAGAGCAAGGTCAGCCAGAGCGCCCAGCGCGCTTCTTTATGGGCCTGAACAAAACGGTTGTCCATTTTTGTCCCTTGAGTTCGCAGAAAGCGGGGATTGTAACGCATCCATCCTGTCGGAGGATAAAAAAAGAAAAAGGCCGGAAATCCGGCCTTTTGTCGACATGTTCAACGGAAACTTAGTGCTGAAGACCGAGTTTCTTCTCCAGATAGTGGATGTTGGTTCCACCGTGCTGGAAGTTTTCGTCGTTCATGATTTTGGTCTGCAGATCGATATTGGTTTTGATGCCATCGATAATCAGTTCTGCCAGGGCGTTTTTCATGCGGGCAATAGCCACTTCACGCGTTTCGCCGTAGCAGATGAGCTTCCCAATCATTGAATCGTAGTACGGCGGTACTGTGTAACCGGCGTAGATATGCGATTCCCAACGCACGCCAAAACCACCAGGCGCGTGGAAGCGCGTGATTTTGCCCGGGCTTGGCAGGAAGGTGTTCGGGTCTTCGGCGTTGATACGGCATTCCACCGCGTGGCCGGTAACGTGAACGTCTTCCTGTTTGATGGACAGCGGCTGACCGGCTGCGATACGCAGCTGCTCTTTGATCAGGTCAACGCCGGTGATCATTTCGGTAACCGGGTGTTCTACCTGAATACGGGTGTTCATTTCGATGAAATAGAACTCGCCGTTTTCGAACAGGAACTCAAAGGTACCTGCGCCGCGATAGTTAATGTCGATACAGGCTTTGGCGCAGCGGTCGCCGATGAATTTACGCAGCTCAGGCGTGATGCCCGGGGCAGGTGCTTCTTCAACGACTTTCTGGTGGCGGCGCTGCATGGAGCAGTCACGTTCAGCCAGATAGATAGCGTGCCCCTGGCCGTCGGCCAGAACCTGAATCTCGATATGGCGTGGGTTCTCGAGGTATTTCTCCATGTAAACCATGTCGTTGTTGAAAGCCGCTTTGGCTTCCGCACGGGTCATGTTGATGGATTGCTCGAGCTCCGCGTCGCTGCGCACTACGCGCATACCACGACCGCCGCCGCCGCCGGAGGCTTTGATAATCACCGGGTAGCCGATGCGTTTTGCATGGGCACGGTTTTTATCCATGTCGCCGTCCAGTGGGCCGTCAGAACCTGGTACCGTCGGTACGCCCGCTTTTTTCATCGCGGTGATCGCGGAAACTTTGTCGCCCATCAGGCGGATAGTTTCAGCTTTCGGGCCGATGAAGATAAAGCCGGAACGCTCAACCTGCTCGGCAAAGTTGGCGTTTTCTGACAGGAAGCCGTAACCCGGGTGAATCGCTACCGCGCCGGTGATTTCCGCCGCAGAGATGATTGCCGGGATGTTCAGGTAGCTTTTTACGGACGGAGCCGGGCCGATACAGACCGTCTCATCCGCCAGTAATACGTGTTTCAGATCGCGGTCCGCACTTGAGTGCACAGCGACAGTCTTGATGCCCAGTTCTTTACAGGCACGAAGAATACGCAGTGCAATCTCGCCGCGGTTGGCGATGACAATTTTATCCAGCATGTTCGCCTCGTTACTCGATGACGACCAGCGGCTCGTCAAATTCTACCGGCTGACCATTCTCAATCAGAATTGCTTTCACCACACCGGCTTTATCTGATTCGATCTGGTTCATCATTTTCATTGCTTCAACGATGCACAGGGTGTCGCCCACGTTAACTTTCTGGCCCACTTCCACAAACGCTTTGGCATCCGGGCTAGGGGTACGGTAGAAGGTACCGACCATTGGGGAACGTACGATGTGACCACTGACTTCAGCAGCAGCAGGGGCTTCCATTGCTGGGGTTGCGGCTGGTGCAACGGCCTGAGCCAGACCCGGCTGTGGCTGCGGCTGGTACATTGGCGCAGCGTAAGCCTGTTGCATCATTGGGAAACCAGCGTTTGCCGGGGAGCGGCTGATGCGTACAGACTCTTCGCCTTCAGAAATTTCCAGTTCAGCGATGCCTGATTCTTCAACCAGCTCGATCAGTTTTTTAATCTTACGAATATCCATGAGTGGGTTCCGTACTCTTTGTTTAGATGGATTTTGACAGGCGTTTTACCGCCGTCTGTAAAGCATATGAATAGCCGTCAGCGCCTAATCCGCAGATCACGCCGATGGCCTTATCTGATAGATAGGAATGATGGCGGAACGGTTCACGCGCGTGCACATTGCTGAGGTGAATCTCGATAAACGGGATATCCACCGCCAGTAACGCATCGCGCAGCGCGACGCTGGTATGCGTGAACGCGGCCGGATTAATCAGGATAAAGTCGACAGTGTCTTTGGCCTGATGAATTCGGTCAATCAACGCATATTCGGCGTTAGATTGCAGGTGACTGAGCGTCACGCCAAGGCTGGTTGCCTCCGCCTCAAGCGTGTTAACAATTTCTGCTAACGTCTGGTGGCCGTACTTCTCCGGCTCCCGCGTGCCCAGCATGTTTAGATTAGGGCCATTCAAAAGCAAAATGTGAAATTCACCCGACATCGTGCTGCCATCTCCTGCGATTAGTAGGCAATTTACAAAATATACCTAAGTTTTCCGGTTGTCACCTTTTCGAACCGAAAATGGTCGTCAGAAAAAACCGAAGTCGCACATTATAACGATTTCGTAGCATTTGGCAGCTAAATACTGGTCTTATCAGGGAAGATGATCAACCGATATCCAGTTAAGGATACCGATCGATGTTTATTCTGCGGAGAAGCACACGCTTTTTGGCTAGCGCCACCACTGGCGAAACTTCTTGTAGCGAAGTGCAAGAAGAATGATCGCGCCCAGCGCATAAAGCAAGGGTTGAGGGGACAAAATCTTAACCGACCAGAGGAAATGAATCGGTGCGAGGATCGCGACCAGATAGACGAAGTTATGCAATTTCTGCCAGCGGGCACCCAAAAAACGCTGCGCTCGCTGGGTCGACGTCACGGCCAGGGTCAGCAGGATAATCCAGCAAATGATACCCAGCGTAAGATAAGGGCGGGAAACCAGTTCCTGGCCAAGCAGGCCAAGATTGCTGATCCCTAGCTCAAGCAGGGAATAGCTGGTGAGGTGCAGCGTCGCCCAGACGAAGCACCATACGCCCAACAGGCGGCGGGTACGAATCAATAGCGGCTGTTTAGCGTAACGCGCGAGTGGCGTGACAAGTAACGTCGCCAGCAGCAGTTTGAGCGCCATTCTGCCGGTAAAATGCTGAATGTCTTTTGCCGGGTCGGCGCTAAAAAGTCCCTGGCTTGCCGCGTAAAACAGCCAGACGAAGGGCAGGAAAGCGGCCAGATGAAGCCCCACTTTCAGCCAGGTAATCTGTTTTACCGTCAGGCGCACTCAGAAGTTCTCCTTCAGGTTCAGGCCGCGATACAGCGAGGCGACCTGGTCTGCGTAGCCGTTGAACAGCAGGGTGGGTTGGCGCTTAACGTCCAGCACGCCGCCCGAGCCAATAAAGCGTTCTGAAGCCTGTGACCAGCGAGGGTGATCAACGTGCGGGTTTACGTTGGCGTAGAAACCATATTCATTCGGTGCGGCAAGGTTCCATGTCGTAGGCGGCAGCTCGCGCACCAGTTTTATGCTGACAATCGATTTAATGCCTTTAAAACCATATTTCCACGGCACCGTAAGGCGAATCGGTGCGCCGTTTTGCGGCGGCAGAGCTTTACCATAAACGCCCACGGTTAACAGCGTGAGCGGATGCATCGCTTCATCCAGCCGCAATCCTTCTACATAAGGGTATTGCAGCCCGCCCCCGATAAACCGGTCCTTTTGGCCCGGCATCTGCTCCGGGTCATAAAGCGTTTCAAAGGCAACGTATTTTGCGTTGCTGGTGGGCTCAACCATATCGAGCAGCTTGTGAAGCGGGAAGCCAATCCAGGGGACGGCCATCGACCATGCCTCAACGCAGCGCATACGGTAAATGCGCTCTTCCAGCGGGAAGCGCTTATAAAGGTCATCGTGATCGAGCGTCATGGGTTTAGCCACTTCGCCGCTGATTTTAATCTGCCAGGGATCGGTTTTCAGCCCGCCGGCGTTAGCGGCAGGGTCGGCCTTATCCAGGCCAAATTCATAGAAGTTGTTGTAGCCCGTGACTTTGTCTTCCGGGGTCAGGGCCAGTTTGGCCTGGTACTCTTCTGGCTTAGTGAACGTCAGCGGTTTGCCGGCAGGTGCCGGGGGGCGATCGTGACCTTTGAACCAGGACAGAATATCGGCGTTGGCTGTCTGAGGGAGTGACAGGGCGGCCGCGCTGATGCCCAGCGCTTTCAGTACCTGGCGGCGCTTCATCATAAACACGGATTCTGGCGTAACGTCGGCTTCGGTGAGCCGGGTGACCTTTTTCATGACGTTCTCCTCGTAGCGATAGCCTAAGCATGACCGAGAGAAAGCGTTCCGGCGAATATGTCACGAAAAATTGAAATTTGAGGAGCGACAGGGCGTCGCTCCTCGGGCAAGGTTTAACGCACTTTTACCAGGGTTCTGCCCTGAGCGGCGTTGTTAATGATATCGCTGGCGTACTTTGGCGCTTCTGCCAGGCCGATTTCGGTCGTTGCTTGCTGGTAGAAGGCATCCGGCAAGTCTTTCACGAGGCGTGCCCAGGCGGCCGCGCGGCGATCCGGCGGCGTCATGACGGAATCCACACCCTGCAGGCGAACATTACGCAGAATAAACGGCATGACGGTGGTTGGTAGCGCGAAGCCACCGGCTAAGCCACAGGCCGCCACGCAGCCGCCGTAGTTCATTTGCGCCAGAACTTTCGCCAGCACTTTATCGCCGACGGTATCAATGGCGCCGGCCCAGAGCTGTTTTTCCAGCGGACGGGTTTCGGCGAACTCATCGCGGCCAAGAATACGGTCGACACCGAGGCTGCGAAGGTAATCATGCGTACTTTCGCGGCCGGATACGGCGGCCACCTTATAGCCCAGTTTGTGCAGCAGCGCGATGGCAGTGCTGCCTACGCCGCCGCTTGCGCCAGTGACGACGATTTCGCCGCTTTCTGGCGTCACACCTGCGTCTTCAAGTGCCATCACGCAGAGCATCGCGGTAAAACCGGCCGTGCCGATAATCATCGCCTTGCGCGCATCTAAACCTTCGGGCATTGCAACCAGCCAGTCACCTTTTACCCGTGCGGCTTCTGCCAGGCCACCCCAGTGGTTTTCTCCAACGCCCCAGCCGGTGAGCAGCACCGCCTGGCCCGGCTGAAAACGAGTGTCCTCACTGGTGAGCACTTTGCCAGCAAAGTCGATGCCCGGCACCATCGGGAAATTACGGATGATTTTGCCTTTGCCGGTGATGGCCAGCGCGTCTTTGTAATTCAGGCTGGAGTAATCAATCTCCACGGTGACGTTGCCTTCTGGCAACGCGTCGTGGTCGATCGTTTTTACCGCGGCCAGGGTTTGGCCTTCGGACTGTTCCAGGATTAATGCCTGCATGGGCGTTCCTCGGTCGGTAGCAATGGGAAAAAAATCTTAGCAGACTATACTCCGATACTGATGTGAAGAGCCGACCTGACGCAATAAATGCTCAGAAATTCCCGAGGGGTTTCGTTTGCCTGAGGTCGGCCTTTGCTATTTAATGCTTCCTCGTTTGGGGCCCATGATGAGTGTGGTTAATTTTCACTAACCGGAGTTAACACAGGGATGCGATTAACGACGAAACTTTCAGCCTTTATTACCCTTTTAACCGGGCTTGCGATTTTCGTTACGCTCTTTGGGTGCCTGCTAAGTTTCTATAACTCTGTTCACGACAAAACTCAGCAGCGCATTATGGCGGTTGCCACGATCGTTGATAACCAACTGGTCTCACGCTCGCCCCAGGATCTGGTGGATCACTTTAGCGAGCTGATGATACCGGTGGATATCACCGAAATTCGCCTGATGGCGGATAAAACTTACCTCTTCCAGCACGTTTTACCCGAAGGCTATCGCCCGGCAGGGACGCAATATACCTACCGCACTATTAACGTCGCGTTGATGAAGCACCCAGGTATGACGCTGCAGCTGACTTATCTCGACCCGATTGCTGTCTACTATCACGCCATGTTTACCACGACGCCATTAACTGCGGCGGTCGCTTTTATGCTGGTGGTGCTCTTCCTGGCCGGGCGCTGGCTGAGACGACAGCTTTCCGGGCAAGAGCTGCTGGAAATCAGAGCCGGAAAAATCATTAGCGGGGAGCGAGGGGCAGAAGTGCGTGGTTCCGTGCATGAATGGCCGCCGCTGGTGAGCAGCGCAATGGATGCCCTACTTTCGGACCTGCAAAGCGCCAGCGAGCAGCGAAGCCGCGTGGATACCCTCATCAGGGCATTTGCCGCCCAGGACATTAAAACCGGCCTCAATAACCGTTTGTTCTTTGATAACCAACTGGCCACGCTGCTGGAAGGCCAGGAGCAAGTCGGTGCTCACGGCGTGGTGATGATGATTCGCCTGCCTGATTTCGAGCTATTAAAAGAGACCTGGGGCAACGGCCCGGTTGAAGAATACTTATTCACTTTGGTTAACCTGCTCTCGACCTTTGTGATGCGCTACCCTGGCGCGTTATTAGCCCGCTATTTCCGCAGTGATTTTGCGGTATTGCTGCCGCACCGTACGCTGAAAGAAGCGGATGGTATTGCCAGCCAACTGCTGAATTCCGTGGATGCGCTGCCGTCAACCCGTATGGTTGATCGTAGCGATATGCTGCACATTGGCATTTGCGCATGGCGCAGCGGGCAAACAAAAGAGCAGGTTATGGAGCATGCGGAAATCGCGACCCGCAACGCCGCTTTCCAGGGGGCCAACAGCTGGTCCGTATACGACGATAAGCTCCCGGAACAGGGTCGGGGCAACGTGAAATGGCGCACTTTGCTTGAGCAGGTCCTCAAGCAGGGCGGCCCGCGCTTTTACCAGAAACCCGCGGTTGATAAACATGGGGTGGTTCACCACCGTGAAATCATGTGCCGTATCTTCGACGGTGAGCAGGAGGTGTTGTCGGCTGAATACATGCCGATGGTCAGGCAATTTGGTTTATCCGAACAATATGATCGGCAGATCGTGTCCAGGCTGTTGCCGCTGCTAAACTTCTGGCCGGAAGAAACCCTTGCCATTCAAATTACCGTTGACTCGCTGATCCGCGCCCCATTCCAGCGCTGGCTGCGTGATTCGCTGATGCAGTGCGAAAAATCGAAGCGCGCACGGATTATTTTTGAACTTGCTGAGGCAGATGTCTGTCAACACATCAGCCGATTGCAACATGTTGTAAGGTTAATCACTGCATTAGGGGCAAGGGTTGTGATTATCCAGGCGGGATTAACGGTCGTCAGCACAACTTATATAAAAGAGCTGGATGTGGAGTTAATCAAGCTGCATCCGGGTCTGGTCAGAAACATCGGCAAGCGTACCGAAAACCAGCTTTTTGTGAAGAGCCTGGTTGAAGCCTGTAACGGGACGCGAATCCATGTTTTTGCCACAGGAGTGAGGACCCGCGGCGAGTGGCAGACGCTGATTGATAACGGGGTTGCGGGGGCGCAGGGCGATTTTATCGCCGCATCTCAGCCGCTTGACAGTAATGTGAAAAAATATTCACAAAGATACTCGGTTTAACCTGCCGTTTGCCATTATTTCACGTAGAATAACGCGCGCTGCATCTCAAGGGGGCTAGTCAGCCTGCCAGCCAGATTGTCGCAGCCGTTATGAACCGGTTTGCTGCTGTTAGCTGTTCGTTTATTCTACCGCGTTTGCCGCATTTCTGAACGCCATGTAGGAAGACGTTTCAAAAGTGTTACAGCCGTAGTGAACTGCACTATTTTTCACCGTTGCAGAACATTTTTGCGCCTTGTCGCTGTAGCGTGTGGTTGGTAAAGTAAGCGGATTTTGTATCCGCCCCAGCTTTCAGGATTATCCCTTAGTATGTTGAAAAAATTTCGTGGCATGTTTTCCAATGACCTGTCCATTGACCTGGGTACTGCGAATACCCTGATTTATGTGAAAGGACAAGGCATCGTACTGAATGAGCCCTCCGTTGTGGCCATTCGCCAGGACCGCGCCGGCTCGCCAAAAAGCGTTGCGGCCGTAGGCCATGATGCTAAACAGATGCTGGGCCGTACCCCGGGCAACATCGCGGCTATTCGTCCGATGAAAGACGGCGTTATCGCTGACTTCTTCGTGACTGAGAAAATGCTGCAGCACTTTATCAAACAGGTTCACAGCAACAGTTTCATGCGCCCAAGCCCGCGCGTGCTGGTGTGTGTGCCGGTAGGTGCTACCCAGGTTGAACGCCGTGCTATTCGTGAATCCGCACAGGGTGCAGGCGCACGTGAAGTGTTCCTGATTGAAGAACCTATGGCTGCGGCAATTGGCGCAGGCTTGCCGGTATCTGAAGCAACCGGCTCCATGGTTGTGGATATCGGTGGCGGTACCACCGAAGTGGCCGTTATCTCCCTGAACGGCGTGGTTTACTCCTCTTCCGTACGTATCGGCGGTGACCGCTTCGATGAAGCTATCATTAACTATGTGCGCCGTAACTACGGTTCACTGATTGGTGAAGCGACCGCGGAACGTATCAAACACGAAATCGGTTCTGCCTACCCGGGCGATGAAGTGCGTGAGATCGAAGTTCGCGGCCGTAACCTGGCTGAAGGTGTGCCACGCGGCTTCACCCTGAACTCTAACGAAATCCTCGAAGCATTGCAGGAGCCACTGACCGGTATTGTTAGCGCGGTGATGGTTGCGTTGGAACAGTGCCCGCCAGAGCTGGCATCCGATATCTCCGAGCGCGGTATGGTTCTGACCGGCGGTGGCGCATTGCTGCGTAACCTCGATCGCCTGCTGATGGAAGAGACGGGTATCCCGGTAGTAGTTGCAGAAGATCCACTGACCTGTGTTGCCCGCGGCGGCGGCAAGGCACTGGAAATGATCGACATGCACGGCGGCGACTTGTTTAGCGAAGAGTAACAGCCACAGGCCAGGGGGAGCTTTGCGCTGCCCCTGCTTGCTGGTTTGGGAATACGCATAGCCTATGAAGCCAATTTTTAGCCGTGGCCCGTCGCTACAGATTCGCCTTATTTTGGCGGTGCTGGTGGCGCTTGGTGTCATTATCGCCGACAGTCGCCTCGGTATGTTCAGCCAGATTCGAACATACATGGATACAGCCGTCAGTCCTTTCTATTTTGTCTCTAATGGTCCCCGTGAATTACTCGACAGCGTGTCTCAAACGCTGGCCTCGCGCGACCAGCTTGAACTTGAAAATCGGGTTCTGCGTCAGGAGTTAATCCTGAAAAACAGTGAATTGCTGATGCTGGGTCAATACCGGCAGGAGAACGCGCGCCTGCGCGAGCTGCTCGGTTCCCCGCTGCGTCAGGATGAACAAAAAATGGTGACCCAGGTCATCTCCACCGTTAACGATCCGTACAGCGATCAGGTGGTGATCGACAAGGGCAGCGTGAACGGCGTGTACGAAGGTCAGCCGGTTATTAGTGATAAAGGCGTTGTCGGCCAGGTTGTCGCAGTCGCGAAGCTGACCAGCCGGGTGCTGCTGATTTGCGATGCCACTCACGCGCTGCCTATTCAGGTACTGCGTAACGATATCCGCGTGATTGCCGCCGGTAACGGCTGCACGGACGATCTGCAGCTGGAGCATCTGCCGGCCAATACCGATATTCGTGTCGGCGATGTGCTGGTGACTTCTGGTCTTGGCGGCCGCTTCCCTGAAGGCTACCCGGTTGGCGTTGTATCATCCGTTAAGCTGGATACCCAGCGCGCCTATACCGTGATTCAGGCTCGTCCTACCGCCGGTCTGCAGCGTCTGCGTTATCTGTTGCTGCTTTGGGGCGCGGATAAAAACGGCTCGTCGCCAATGCCGCCAGAGGAAGTCCACCGCGTGGCCAATGAGCGCCTGATGCAGATGATGCCTCAGGTTCTGCCGCCGCCGGGTTCAATGGGCCCTCCTGCGCCGGTCCCAGCGCCAGCAACCGGTATCACACAGCCTGCTACGGGAGCACAGTAGTGGGAAGTTATCGCAGCCAGGGCCGTTGGGTTATCTGGCTTTCATTTTTGATTGCCCTGCTACTGCAGGTCATGCCCTGGCCGGATGACCTCAAGTTTTACCGGCCGGATTGGGTATTGTTGATTCTGCTTTACTGGATTTTAGCCCTGCCGCACCGCGTTAACGTCGGGACGGGTTTTATTGTGGGCGCCATACTGGATTTGATTAGCGGCTCCACGCTCGGCGTGCGTGCTCTATCATTGAGTATTGTGGCTTACCTGGTGGCGCTGAAATACCAGCTTTTCCGTAACCTCGCCCTTTGGCAGCAGGCGCTGGTTGTCATGCTGCTCTCGCTGGTCACAGACATCATTGTTTTCTGGTCAGAATTTTTAGTGATCAACGTCTCTTTCAGACCGGAAGTGTTCTGGAGTAGTGTAGTTAACGGTATCCTGTGGCCCTGGATTTTCCTGTTAATGCGCAAAGTTCGCCAGCAATTCGCTGTGCAATAAAAGGTAAACATGACTACGTTGTATCTGGCATCCGGTTCGCCTCGCCGTCAGGAGCTTCTGATCCTGCTGGGCGTTTCTTTCGAGCGCCTCGTGCCTGGCATTGAAGAACAGCGGCAGCCGCACGAAAGCGCGGAACAGTATGTTCGCCGTCTGGCGCGCGAAAAAGCGCAGGCCGGGGTGGAGATGGCCGCCGAAGATTTGCCTGTACTGGGTGCGGATACAATCGTTATCTTCAACGGCGAAGTGCTGGAAAAACCACGGGATACAGAGCATGCCGCACAGATGCTACGTTTGCTCTCCGGCAATCAGCATCAGGTGATGACGGCAGTTGCTATTGCCGACGCCAGTCAGGTGCTGGAAGCGTTGGTGGTGACCGATGTGACGTTCCGCCGCTTATCCGAACAGGATATTGCCGATTATATTGCCAGCGGTGAACCTATGGACAAAGCCGGAGCTTACGGCATTCAGGGGCTTGGTGGCTGTTTCGTTAAAAGGATTAATGGCAGTTATCATGCAGTGGTGGGATTACCGCTGGTGGAAACTGGTGAGTTGCTGAGCAATTTTCACGCGCTGCGTGACGGACGAGGAAAAGATGACGGCTGAACTATTAGTCAACGTTACCCCATCAGAGACGCGGGTGGCCTATATTGACGGTGGCATACTGCAAGAAATTCATATTGAGCGCGAAGCGCGCCGCGGAATAGTAGGGAATATCTACAAAGGTCGCGTTAGCCGGGTGTTGCCTGGAATGCAGGCGGCGTTTGTAGATATTGGCCTGGACAAGGCGGCATTCCTTCATGCTTCTGACATTATGCCGCACACCGAGTGCGTCGCCGGTGAGGAGCAAAAGAACTTTAGCGTGCGCGACATCGCCGAACTGGTTCGCCAGGGGCAGGATTTAATGGTGCAGGTGGTCAAAGATCCGCTGGGCACCAAAGGCGCTCGCCTGACCACCGACATCACGCTTCCTTCCCGTTACCTCGTTTTCATGCCCGGCGCTTCTCACGTGGGTGTTTCCCAACGTATCGAAAGCGAAGCCGAGCGCGACCGCCTGAAGCGTATCGTGAATGAGTATTGCGATGAGCAAGGTGGTTTCATTATTCGTACCGCTGCGGAAGGCGTGTGTGAAGAAGATTTAGCCTCTGATGCGGCTTACCTGAAGCGCGTATGGACCAAGGTCAGCGAGCGTAAAAAACGCAATCAAACCCGCTACCAGATGTACGGTGAACTGGCGCTGGCCCAGCGCGTATTGCGTGATTTTGCCGACGCGGCGTTGGACAGAATTCGCGTTGATTCCCGCCTGACTTACGAAATGCTGCTGGAATTTACCGCCGAGTACATGCCGGAGATGACCAGCAAAATCGAGCATTACAGCGGCCGCCAGCCGATTTTCGATCTCTACGACGTTGAGAATGAAATCCAGCGTGCGCTGGAGCGTAAGGTGGAACTGAAGTCTGGCGGCTATCTGGTGATTGACCAGACCGAAGCGATGACCACGGTGGATATTAATACCGGCGCGTTCGTGGGCCATCGCAATCTCGACGACACAATTTTTAATACAAATATCGAAGCGACTCAGGCCATCGCGCGCCAGCTCCGGCTGCGTAATCTGGGCGGCATTATCATCATCGACTTCATCGATATGAGTAATGAAGATCACCGCCGCCGCGTGCTGCATTCTCTCGAGCAGGCGCTGAGCAAAGATCGCGTGAAGACCAGCATTAACGGCTTCTCCCAGCTCGGCCTGGTCGAGATGACTCGCAAGCGCACGCGCGAAAGCGTAGAGCATGTGCTGTGCAACGAATGCCCGACCTGCCACGGTCGCGGCACCGTAAAGACGGTGGAAACGGTTTGCTACGAAATTATGCGTGAAATCGTTCGTGTGCATCATGCCTACGATTCCGACCGTTTCCTGGTCTATGCTTCTCCTGCGGTGGGCGAGGCGTTGAAAAGCGAAGAGTCTCACGCGCTGGCTGAAGTAGAAATCTTTGTGGGTAAACAGGTCAAAGTTCAGATTGAACCGCTCTACAATCAGGAGCAGTTCGACGTCGTGATGATGTAAATTCGCATTGCAGACGACTGACAAACCTCTGATGATAGAAGAAATACCAGACGTTTAGTCAAAAAAAACAGGAAAATCAATTCGTTGATTTTCGGCTGATAATCACAAAGAGGGAAAAACCACGCTTTTTCCCTCTTTGTCAGCAACCTCAAATGTGCGGATGTGCATTTTGCCCGTAAGGCTGACAAGGAGAGAAAGGTGAGGCGACTGCCCGGCATTCTGCTGCTCACAGGCGTAACGTTGGTTGTTATCGTCGCGCTACTGGTGAGTGGCCTGCGGCTCGTTTTGCCGCACCTGGATGCCTGGCGGCCCGCGCTGCTGGATAAAATTGAAGCCGCCACAGGTTTGCCGGTGGAAGTCAGTAAGTTACAGGCAAGCTGGGAGAATTTTGGCCCCACGCTTGATGTTCGCGACGTTAAGGCCGGCCTCAAAGACGGCGGCACGCTGAGTATCAAACGCGTTACGCTGGCGCTGGATGTCTGGCAAAGCCTGCTGCACGCTCGCTGGCAGTTTCGTGACCTGACCTTCTATCAACTGCAAATGCGTACCAACACGCCGCTCAGCCAGAACGGTGGAGATGGTACGCTGGAAGCGGACAAAATCAGCGATCTTTTCCTTCGTCAGTTCGATCACTTCGATCTTCGCGACAGCTCCCTTAGCTTCCTGACGCTCTCCGGCCAGCGGGCCGAACTTTCTATTCCTCAACTGACCTGGCTTAACGGTAAAAACCGCCACCGCGCAGAAGGCCAGGTCAGCCTGTCCAGCTTTAACGGCCAGCACGGCGTGGCCAACGTTCGTATGGATCTGCGGGATGAAAACGGGATTCTGAACAACGGCAAGGTCTGGCTGCAGGCAGATGACGTCGACGTGAAGCCCTGGCTGGGCCGCTGGATGGAAGACAATGTCGACCTGAAAAGCGCCCGTTTTAGCCTCGAAGCCTGGATGGATGTGAAAGAAGGGGATATCAGCGGCGGCAGCATCTGGCTGAAAAAAGGCGGGGCAAGCTGGCCGGGTTCCGGCAGCGTGACGCACTCGCTTTCGGTCGATAATCTTACCGCTCAGGTCAGCCGGGAGAAATCCAGCTGGCAGATCTCCGTCCCTTCTACCAATATCACGCTGGATGACCAGGCGTGGCCGAAAGGCTCGCTCTCTGTGGCCTGGGTAGCCCCGCAGGATGTAGGCGGGAAACAAAGCCAGCGCAGCGATGAACTTCGCGTACGCGCCAGCAATATGGAACTGGACAGGTTTAATGGCCTGTTGCCGATTGCCGCCAAAATTTCGCCGCAGCTGGGGGATATCTGGACTTCGCTGCAGCCTCAGGGCCACATTGACGTGCTGGCGCTGGACATTCCGCTCCAGCAAACCGAGCTGACTCGTCTGCAGGCCCGGTGGAAAGATGTGAGCTGGAAGCAGTGGAAACTGTTGCCTGGCGCGGAGCACTTCTCAGGATCGGTGACCGGCAGCGTCGCAAACGGGCAGCTTAATGCCGAAATAACCGACGCAAAAATGCCTTATGAAACCGTCTTCCGCGCGCCGCTTGAGATTGAGAAAGGCGTAGCGACGCTTGCCTGGCAGAAAAACGCAGACGGCTTCCAGCTAGACGGCAAGAATATCGACGTTAAGGCTCGCTCCGTTTGGGCGCGTGGCGATTTCCGCTACTTCCAGCCCGCCAGCGGCGATCCGTGGCTGGGCATTTTGGCGGGCATTAGCACCGATAACGGTGCGGACGCCTGGCGCTACTTCCCGGAAAACCTGATGGGCAAAGAGCTGACGGATTATCTCAGCTCGGCGATTCAGGGTGGCCAGGCCGATAACGCCACGCTGGTGTACGGCGGCAACCCACATCTTTTCCCCTACGAGCACAATGAAGGCCAGTTTGAGGTGTACGTCCCGCTTCGTAACGCAAAATTTGCTTTCCAGCCGGACTGGCCTGCGCTGGAAAACCTCGATATCACGCTAGATTTCATCAATAACGGGCTGTGGATGAACAGCAAGTCGGTCAAGCTGGGCGGTGTAACGGCCACTAACTTGACGGCAAACATCCCCGATTATGCCAAAGAAAAGCTGCTGATAGATGCCGACATCAATGGCCCGGGCAATGCGGTAGGGCCTTATTTCAAAGATACGCCGCTGGAGGATTCCCTGGCTGCCGCGCTGGATGAACTCCAGATTGGCGGCGATGTGAATGCCCGCTTACATCTGGATATTCCTCTCACTGGTGAAATGACAACGGCCAAAGGCGATGTGCGGCTGAACAACAACACGCTGCTGATCAAACCGCTGAACAGTACGCTGCATAATCTGAGCGGCAAATTCAGCTTTACCAACGGTGACCTGCAGAGTGAAGCGATGAGCGCGAGCTGGTTTAATCAGCCGGTGAGCCTGAACTTCAACACCAAAACTGGCGATAAAGACTATCAGATTGGCGTCAACCTGAGCGGCGACTGGCAGCCCAATAAAACCGGTGTGTTGCCGAAGCAGGTCAACGACGCGCTCAGCGGAAACATCGCGTGGAAAGGCGACGTGGGTATTACGCTGCCTTATCACGGCAGCGCCAGTTACAAGGTCGATCTGGCGGGCGATCTGAAGAATGTGAGCAGTCACTTACCTGCGCCTGTAGATAAAAAATCCGGGGCAGCGCTGCCGCTGAATATCGCCGTTAAGGGCGATTTAAAGAGCTTCGATCTCACGGGCAATGCAGGCGCGCTCAATCACTTCTCCAGCCGCTGGCTGCTGAATAAGAAACTCACCCTCGACCGGGCTATTTGGGCGACGGACAGTAAAACTGTGCCGCCTCTGCCAGAGCAACCGGGCGTGGAGCTCGATCTCCCTGCAATGGACGGCGCTCAGTGGCTGGCGCTCTTCAGTGAAGGCGCGGCGGACAGCGTTGGGGGATCTGCCGTCTTCCCGTCCGCAGTGACACTGCGGACCCCGGCATTAACGCTGGCGGGCCAGCAATGGCATAACCTGAGCCTGGTTTCTCGCCCGGAGATGAACGGCACGCAGGTTGAGGCCCAGGGGCGTGAAATTAATGCCTCGCTGAACATGAAGAACAACGCGCTCTGGCAGGCCAGCGTTAAGTATCTTTATTTCAACCCGAACTGGAGCGTTCTCCCGAGTGGTGCAAACGGAACGAAGACGCAGCAGGTCCCGGAAAGCGGCGATACGCTTAGCTTCCGTGGCTGGCCAAATGTGCAGTTGCGCTGCGCGGAGTGCTGGCTGTGGGGACAGAAATATGGCCGTATCGATGGGGATGTGACCATTAATGGCGACACGCTGCAGCTGGCCAATGGGCTGATTGATACCGGCTTTGCTCGCCTCACCGCCGACGGTGAATGGGTGAATAAGCCCGGCAGCGAACGTACTTCCCTGAAAGGCAAGCTGAAGGGCGAGAAGCTCGACGCGGCCGCGAACTTCTTTGGCGTGAAAACGCCGCTGCAGGGCTCTTCTTTCGACGTTGATTATGACCTGCACTGGCGGGCGGTACCCTGGAAGCCGGATGAAGCTTCGCTGAACGGTATTCTGCATACCAGGCTGGGGAAAGGGCAAATTACCGACGTCAGCACGGGCCATGCGGGCCAACTTCTGCGCCTGGTCAGCTTTGACGCGCTGCTTCGCAAACTCCGTTTCGATTTTAGCGATACCTTTGGCAGCGGATTCTACTACGACTCGATTCGCAGCACCGCCTGGATAAAAGATGGCGTATTGCATACTGACGACACGCTGGTTGACGGGCTTGAGGCGGATATCGCGATGAAAGGCTCGGTGGACTTAGTCCGTCGTGAGCTAAATATGGAAGCGGTTGTTGCCCCTGAAATCTCCGCGACGGTAGGCGTGGCTACCGCTTTTGCGGTTAACCCAATAGTCGGCGCCGCGGTGTTTGCCGCCAGTAAAGTGCTTGGCCCGCTGTGGAGCAAAATCTCGGTGCTGCGCTACAGCATTACCGGCCCGGTAGATAAACCGAAAATTGATGAAGTGCTGCGGCAGCCGCGCACCAGCGAAGCTCACTGATTTGACGTTAGCGGTTAATTGCCGCAAGCTCCATAAATAAACCATTCCTCGCCAAACGGGCGATAAGCAATAAGAGTAGCGAAACGATGAGTCTTAACCTGGTAAGTGAGCAGTTGCTGTCTGCGAATGGCTTAACCCATCAAGATCTGTTTTCCATTCTCGGGCAGCTGTCCGAGCGCCGTCTCGACTACGGCGATCTCTATTTCCAGTCCAGCTATCATGAATCCTGGGTGCTGGAAGACCGCATTATTAAAGACGGTTCATGGAATATCGATCAGGGCGTTGGCGTTCGTGCGGTTAGCGGTGAGAAAACCGGGTTTGCCTATGCCGATCAAATTACTTTGCAAGCGCTGGAGCAAAGCGCTCATGCGGCCCGCAGCATCGTTCGTGAGCAGGGCGACGGACGCGCCCGTACGCTGGGTAACGTTCCGCATAGTGCGCTTTATACCAGCGCCGATCCGCTGCTAAGCATGACGCGTGAAGAGAAGCTCGACATCCTGAGACGCGTGGACAGCGTTGCGCGCGCCGCGGATGCCCGGGTGCAGGAAGTTAGCGCCAGCCTGACCGGCGTGTATGAATTGATCCTGGTTGCGGCCACGGACGGGACGCTGGCGGCTGATGTTCGCCCTCTGGTACGCCTGTCGGTTAGCGTTCAGGTTGAGGAAGACGGCAAGCGCGAGCGCGGTGCAAGCGGCGGCGGCGGTCGTTTTGGCTATGAGTATTTCCTGGAAAGCGTGAACGGCGAAGTGCGGGCTGATGCCTGGGCGAAAGAAGCCGTGCGCATGGCGATGGTTAATTTGTCCGCCGTTGCTGCTCCGGCGGGAATGCTTCCGGTGGTACTGGGCGCAGGCTGGCCAGGCGTGCTGCTGCACGAAGCGGTCGGGCACGGTCTGGAAGGCGACTTTAACCGTCGCGGGACTTCGGTCTTCAGCGGCCAGATGGGCCAGCTGGTGGCCTCCGAACTCTGTACCGTGGTGGATGATGGCACGATGGCTAACCGCCGTGGTTCCGTCTCTATTGATGACGAAGGCGTGCCGGGTCATTACAACGTGCTGATCGAAAACGGCATTCTTAAAGGCTATATGCAGGACAAGCTCAATGCCCGCCTGATGGGCGTGGCGCCTACCGGGAACGGTCGCCGTGAGTCCTATGCCCACCTGCCGATGCCGCGCATGACCAACACCTACATGCTGGCCGGGAAATCCACGCCGCAGGAGATTATCGAGTCCGTGGATTACGGCATCTTCGCGCCAAACTTCGGCGGTGGTCAGGTAGACATCACCTCCGGCAAGTTTGTGTTCTCCACCTCGGAAGCCTACCTGATTGAAAAAGGGAAGGTGACCAGGGCAGTGAAAGGCGCCACGCTGATTGGGTCCGGCATCGAAACCATGCAGCAAATTTCGATGGTTGGGAACGATCTGGCGCTGGATAACGGCGTCGGCGTCTGCGGTAAAGAAGGCCAAAGCCTGCCGGTTGGCGTCGGCCAGCCAACCCTGAAGGTTGATAACCTGACCGTGGGCGGCACTGCCTGAGTTAATATGAGGCCGGACTAGCTCCGGCCCGTTTGTTTTGCCTTCCCGTTCCTGCCCTGCACGCCCTGATAAAGCTCCGCTACCTTCACAAAATAGTTCGTCAGATAGTTAATACATACCTGCACCTTCAGCGGCAGTTTGTCTTTTTCGGTATACAGCGCGTACACCGGACGGGGATCGGACTGATAGCGAGGGAACAGGATCTCCAGCTGTCCGCTATTGATCTCGTCGATCACCCACATCAGCGGCGCATAGCCAATACCTGCCCCGGCTTTCAGCCACCGGCTGAGCGTCATTGGATCGTTGGTGACAAAGCGGCCCTGCGGCAACAGGCGGGTCGAGATCCCTTCGGGCGCAATCAGCTCAAATTCGTTATCCGGCCGGATGCTGTATTCCAGCCATGAATGGTTAGCCAAATCAGCCGGTTTTTCAGGTGTGCCGTGAATGTGCAGATAGCTTTTGGCGGCACAAACCACCATTGGCATTGACCCCAGCCTGCGGGAAAACAGGCTCGAATCCTGCAAAGCGCCGACGCGAATGACCAAATCAAGACCATCGGCAATCAGGTCAGGTGCCGGTATGCCGGTGACCAGGTTGACGGTCAGGCCGGGATGTTCACGCAGCATTTCGGCGGTCATGTCGGCGAGAACATTCTGTGCCATAGTTGAAGAGCTACCGATGCGCAGCGTGCCGATAGGCGTGTTGTTAAAGGCGTAAAGCTGCTCGTGGACTTCCTGTGCTTCGTGCAGCATTTTGCGGCAGCCTTGATAATAAATTTTACCGGCTTCGGTCAGGCCAATGCTGCGGGTGCTGCGGTTAAGCAGCTTAACCTGTAGCTCATCTTCCAGCTTGGACACGATCTGGCTGATGGAAGAGACGCTCATTTGTAGCTGCCTTGCGGCAGCGGTGTAGGAGCCAAGTTCAACGACTTTGGCAAACACCGACATACGTTTCAGTCGTTCCATTGTTCACTCTGAGTGAAAAGTGATTTAGATCACACATTATAGATAACAGGGTAACAGTTACGTTAATATATTATTATTAACATAACTCATACCGCACGCTCGCCCGCCTTTTCTGGCCTCTCCGTCGCGGTTTGTCGTCGAGTTATGTATCGCCTGCATTATCTTATCAAGGTCAAAATGAGTCTATTTCCGGTTATCGTAATATTCGGTCTTTCCTTTCCGCCGATATTCTTCGAATTAATTCTGTCGCTCGCCGCGTTCTGGCTGGCGCGTCGGCTGCTGACCCCAACCGGCATTTATGATTTTGTCTGGCACCCTGCATTATTCAATACAGCGCTCTATTGCTGCCTTTTTTATCTGATTTCGCGTTTGTTCGTTTGAGGTTGATGTGAAAATACTAACAAGAAACATAACCCGTACCGCTATCACGCTTTTGCTGGTGCTGCTGGCCTTCATCGCTATCTTCCGTGCGTGGGTGTTTTACACCGAATCCCCATGGACACGAGACGCGCGTTTCACCGCTGACGTTGTTGCCATTGCGCCGGACGTGTCCGGGCTTATCACCAGCGTGAACGTTCAGGACAACCAACTGGTGAAAAAAGACCAGGTGCTGTTCACCATCGACCAGCCGCGCTACCAGAAAGCGCTCGAGCAGGCCGAAGCAGACGTGGCTTATTACCAGGCGCTGTCCTCTGAAAAACGTCGTGAAGCCGGACGGCGTAACTCCCTTGGCATTCAGGCCATGTCGCGCGAAGAGATTGATCAGTCCAACAACTCGCTGCAAACCGTTCTTCATCAACTAGATAAAGCCCAGGCGACGCGCGATCTGGCCAAACTAGACCTGCAGCGCACGGTCATTCGTGCCCCAGCGGACGGCTGGGTAACCAACCTTAACGTGCACACCGGGGAATTTATTAACCGCGGCGCGGCGTCCGTCGCGCTGGTGAAACAGAATTCGTTCTACATTCTGGCCTACATGGAAGAAACCAAACTGGAAGGAATTCGTCCGGGCTATCGCGTACAGATCACGCCGCTTGGCAGTAACCGCGTGCTGCGCGGCAGCGTCGACAGCATCTCTGCCGGAGTGACAAACGCCAGCAGTACCAGCGATTCAAAAGGCATGGCAACGGTCGACTCCAACCTTGAGTGGGTGCGCCTTGCTCAGCGTGTGCCGGTCAGAATCCGCCTTGATGAACAGATGGGGAATCTGTATCCCGCCGGGACAACGGCCACCGTCGTTGTGACGGGAGAAAAAGACCGCAAAGCGGAGAATGACTCAGCCTTTATTAAGCTGATGCATCGTCTGCGCGAGTTCGGTTAAGCAGGCCGCTATGTATAACATTTCCAGGCTGCACGTCCGCTTTGCGATAAAGCTCGCTTTCGCCATTGTTCTGGCGGTGTTTGTCGGTTTTCACTTTGAGCTGGAAACGCCGCGCTGGGCGGTGCTGACCGCCGCGATTGTGGCCGCCGGGCCAGCCTTTGCCGCTGGAGGAGAGCCTTATTCCGGGGCCATACGCTACCGCGGGATGCTGCGCATTATCGGGACATTTATTGGCTGTGCGGCCGCGCTGGTCATCATTATCACGCTGATCCGTGCCCCGGTTGTCATGCTGCTGGTGTGCTGTATCTGGGCCGGATTCTGTACCTGGATCTCCTCGCTTGTTCGCGTCGAAAACTCCTACGCCTGGGGCCTCGCGGGCTACACTGCGCTGATTATTGTGGTCACTATTCAGGTTGCTCCGCTGACTACGCCGCAGTTTGCCGTTGAACGCTGTAGCGAAATCGTTATCGGGATTGTGTGTGCCATCGTCGCCGACCTGCTGTTTTCTCCGCGTTCCATCAAGCAGGAGATTGACCGGGAACTGGATAACCTGCTGGTGGACCAATACCGCCTGATGCAGCTTTGTATTGCCCACGGCGACAAAGAAGAGGTGGATAAAGCCTGGAGCGGGCTGGTGCGTAAAGTCACCGCGCTGAACGGCATGCGTGCCAACCTGAATATGGAATCCGCCCGCTGGGCGAAGGCCAACCGACGCCTGAAAGCGATCAACACCCTTTCGCTGACGCTGATCACCCAGGCCTGTGAAACTTTCCTGATTCAAAACACCCGGCCCGAATACGTCACGCCAGAATTCCGCCAGCTTTTTGCCGTCGAAGTGGAAACCGCCGACGACGTTTATAAGCGGATGAAATTGCTGCGCCGAGCGATATCTGCGATGGGCGAAAAGGCCACACCGATAACCATCGGATCCTGGGTTTCCGCCTCGACCCGCTATCTGTTGCTGAAGCGCGGGTTTATCAGTAATAGCCGCGTGAGCGCGATTGAAGAAGAAGTGCTGAACGGTGAAGCAGTGGTGAAGGTGGAATCCGCCGAGGGCCATCACGCGATGATTAACTTCTGGCGCACGACGATTTCCTGCGTGCTTGGAAGCCTGTTCTGGCTCTGGACCGGCTGGACATCCGGCAGCGGCGCGATGGTGATGATTGCGGTGGTGACGGCGCTGGCAATGCGCCTGCCTAACCCGCGCATGGTTTCGCTCGACTTCCTGTATGGCATGCTGGTGGCGCTGCCGCTCGGCGCGTTCTACTTCCTTGTGGTGCTGCCGTCCACGCAGCAGAGTATGCTGCTGCTGTGTATCAGCCTTGCCCTGCTGGGCTTCTTTATGGGCATTGAGGTGCAGAAGCGGCGGCTGGGTTCTATGGGGGCGCTGGCCGGGACGATAAATATTATCGTGCTGGATAACCCGATGACTTTCCATTTCAGCAGCTTCCTCGACAGCGCGCTGGGGCAGATCGTCGGTTGTTTCCTGGCCATGATGGTGATCCTGCTGATCCGAGATAATTCGAAAGAGCGCACGGGCCGCACGCTACTGAACCAGTTTGTCTCCGCTGCGGTATCGGCGCTGACGACCAATAATGCCCGGCGGAAAGAGAACCACCTTCCGGCGCTGTATCAGCAGCTGTTTTTACTGTTGAACATGTTTCCTGGCGACATAGATCGTTATCGCCTTGCGTTGACGCTAATCATCGCGCATCAACGCCTGCGCGATGCGCCTATCCCGGTCAATGACGATCTCTCTGCCTTCCACCGGCAGTTGCGTAAAACGGCGGATAAGGTGATTTCTGCCAGCAGTGATGATAAGCGAGAGCGCTATTACGAAAGCCTTTTAGGCGAGCTGGAAATCTATCAAGAGAAACTTCGCCTGTGGGAAGCGCCGCGGCAGGTCACCGAGCCGGTGAAGCGGCTGGCGGACATTTTACATCGCTACCGGCATACGCTGATTAACGCCTGAGCCCAACCTTAACCTGAAGAGCCGACGCCTGCGTCGGCTTTTTTCTATCTATACTTAACTGCGGTCCATGGGATGAACACTTATGAACAGGAGCTATTATGACGAATCAGACACTCCCGCAAAGTGAGCTCTTTAAAACCGGCTATCTGGTCGCAGGCAAGTGGCATTCGCTCGAAGACACTTTTGATGTGCTGAATCCTGCTACGGGAGAAATAGTGGCCAGAGTGGCAAGAGCCGGCAAACGAGAAACCGAAGCCGCGATTGAGGCCGCCAGCAAAGCTTTCCCCGCCTGGCGGGCGAAAACCGCCAAACAGCGATCTGAAATTCTCTACCGTTGGTTTGAACTGATGCTGGCGAACAAAAGCTGGCTCGCCCGGTTAATGACCCTTGAGCAGGGGAAACCGCTCAAAGAGGCTGAGGGTGAAGTGGATTACGCCGCCAGCTTCATTCAGTGGTTTGCTGAACAGGGCAAACGCGCCAACGGCGAGATTATTCCTCCGGTTAAGCCCGGTTCTCGCATTCTGGCCACGCGTGAACCCGTCGGCGTAGTCGCGGCAATCACGCCGTGGAATTTCCCCATGGCGATGCTGACCCGCAAGCTCGGGCCTGCTCTGGCCGCTGGCTGTACCGGAGTGATAAAGCCCGCGAATAACACGCCTCTTTCCGCTTTTGCTTTGCTGGAACTGGCGAAGCAGGCCGGCGTGCCGGACGGCGTATTGAATGCCGTGGCCGGGAAAACCCAGGAAATTAGCGATGCCATTATGGCCAGCCATCAGGTGCGCAAAATCTCCTTCACGGGTTCAACGGCGGTGGGCAAAACGCTGATGCGCAATGCCGCAGAAACGATGAAAAAAGTGTCGATGGAGCTGGGGGGAAATGCGCCTTATATCGTGTTTGATGACGCGGATATTGACGCGGCGGTAAAAGGTGCCATTGCTAACAAATTCCGTAATGCTGGCCAGGTTTGCGTCAGCGTTAACCGTTTCTTCATCCAGCAAAATGTGTACGACAGTTTTGTGAATAAGCTTGCTGCAGAGGTTGGGAAGCTGAAAGTAGGCAACGGCCTGGAAGAGGGCGTGATTGTCGGGCCGCTGATTGAGCAATCTGCGGTGGAAAAAGTACGAGAGCATGTTGATGACGCGCTGGCGAAAGGTGGGAAAGCGCTTGTCGGCGGCAAGCCCCATGCGCTGGGCGGCAATTTCTGGCAGCCCACCGTTATCATCAACGCTAACGATGATATGAAACTGGCCAGGGAAGAGACGTTTGGCCCCCTTGCGGCCTGCTTCCGCTTTGAAACGGAAGAAGAGGTCATCGAAAGAGCCAACAATACGCCATTTGGGCTGGCGGCCTATTTCTATACCCAGAATTTACAGCGCGTTTTCCGCGTCTCTCAGGCTCTGGAAAGTGGCATGGTTGGGATCAATGAATGTGCTGTTTCTACGGAACTGGGGCCCTTCGGCGGCGTGAAAGAGTCGGGGTTAGGGCGTGAAGGCTCCGTGCTGGGGCTGGACGAGTTCCTTGAAGTGAAAACGCTACATATCGGCGGGCTTTAGCTCAGCGCTTGCTTAAAAGAGTCGGGGCGGCAGCGATGAAAAAATTTACTTTTGATTTTAACCACATCGAGGACAACCTGGCTTTCTATCGCCAGTTTGCGGAGCAACTCGCGCTACGCAAAGAGCAGGTTCACGACCTGGATAGCCTGTGGGACGTGGTCACGGCGTCAATGTTACCGCTGCCCGTGGAGATCGAATTTGCGCATTTGCCGGAGAGCAAGCGGCGCAGGTTCGGGGCGCTCATTCTGCTTTTTGACGAGGCAGAAGAAGAACTGGAAGGCCAGCTCCGCTTTAACATTCACGGCTAGCGTTTGATCAGCGGCCATAAAAAAGCCCCCGGGGAGCGGGGGCAAAGTCGTAGGACAAGTACGACGAGGGTTTATTTGTACAGCTCTGCAGTTGCGTGCCAGTTATCGCCGCTACGGGCTTCAATCACGCGGTAAGCAGAGGCACCTTGTTCTGTGGCTTTCTGGGACAATTCCTGACGCATATCCATTGGTGCGCTGCCGACCTGGCTTACAGAAATGGAACCCATGGATTGCAGGCCTTGAGCTTGTTCGCTGTTGATCTGGTGTGCGGCAGCGTTAGCGCCTAAAGAGATAACGGACAGCAGGCTCAGTGCGGCGATAGTTAATTTGGTTTTCATAGTCTTTACTCCTGAAGGTTTAACGTGGCGGCCGGAAGGGCTTAATCGCGATTTTTCTACTTGGGGCCGCCGAGGCTTAACGTTTCTACTCAACTCTATTCAACTGGCTTAGGGCTAAGAACGCTTATTTGTACAGTTCTGCCGTTGCGTGCCAGTGTCCACCGGTGCGTGCTTCGATCACGCGATAAGCGGAAGCGCCGTTTTGCTCTGCTTTCTGGTTCAGCATCTCGTGCATATCCATCGGAGAACTGCCGATGTCATCAACGGAAACGGTACCCAGTGACTGGCGATTCTGCGCTTGCTGAGCGTCGATAGAGTCAGCGGCGAAAACGCCGAATGACAGAGCGGAGAGCAGGCTGGCGGTAACTAAAGTGGCTTTCATGTTCATGGTTTTTTCCTCGTCGTATTCTTTTGGTTGGGTCATCGTTCTGTGACCCTCATCACGAAATCAAGTATACACTAGTTACGTGAAAAATTAATACCCTGCTAATTGTTGCCTATGCAACTTTAAATTAACGAAATGATTTTTTATTCCTGATAGTTATTAAAAAGACGTTTTTATCACGGCTTTTTTGTTAAATATAAGTAAAATCATAGATATGGGTAAATTTGACTATTTGTGCGGTTACACGCAGAACAATGCCCTGTGGAATGGTATTGAAGCAATTCCATACGCTGGATTGAGGTTTATTTACGGAAGATTACCGACTGAGAGGCCCGCCGCATCATGACGGCGGGCTGAGAAGAGGGGGAGTGATTACAGCTCTTGTTCGAACAGCACCAGGATGGCTTCGTAGAGCTCTTTCACCGTGAAGTTATTGGCTGGCGTGGTGAAAATAGTGTCGTCCCCGGCAATGGTGCCCAGAATACCTTCCGCTTTTCCCAGTGAGTCCAGCAGGCGAGCAATGAGCTGTGCGGCGCCAGGGCTGGTATGGATCACTACGACGGCGTCGTTATAGTCGATATCCAGAACCAGGTTTTTTAGCGGGCTGGAGGTCGTCGGGACGCCCAGCTCGGCAGGCAGGCAGTAGACCATTTCCATTTTTGCATTACGCGTTCTTACCGCGCCGAATTTAGTCAGCATGCGGGACACTTTGGATTGGTTGATGTTTTCGAAGCCGTCGTTTTGTAACGCCTGAACTATCTCGCCCTGTGAGCTGAATTTCTCTTCTTTAAGTAATGCTTTGAAAGCCTTTACTAATTCTTCTTGTTTTGAGGAGTTACGCATAAATAACCTATCCTGGGTAAAAGAGATAACATTATTATGCATTTAAATGAATTTTTATGCAAATTGTTCATCTTCCTTCAGGTGCCTGATTTTACGGCGGCCTGAATAGCGTGGGAGAATCATCCGGCGGAGATCAGCCTGAAATAATGTTATGAAAGCGGGCGATTTTATCAAATTTCGTTATCGGCGAACATGCCTGTGTCACGACTCGCAAATAAGCTTCAAAGTAAATTAAATGTTATCAAAATGATGTTGTTTTGGTGTGCGCGGAGGGGTAATGTAACCGCCGTTGATGTAACCACATCAGGTCGTGACCGGGCGCTATGGCGTCGTTCCTCCCGGCGAGTAAATGCAGCAGCAACGCGGTCGGTGATTGCTTTATATCGCAATCTGGCGGCGGGAAGATTGTAATTATCTCCTCTCTGGATTATGGTCGCCACCGCATGGAGTTACGGCACGATTTTGCTAACCATAATAAGGAGTTTAGGATGAAAGTTGCAGTCCTCGGCGCAGCTGGCGGTATCGGCCAGGCGCTTGCCCTTCTACTTAAGACCCAACTGCCTTCAGGCTCAGAACTCTCTCTGTATGACATTGCGCCAGTAACCCCAGGGGTTGCGGTGGATCTGAGTCATATCCCGACTGACGTGAAAATCAAAGGTTTCTCCGGCGAAGATGCTACCCCTGCGCTGGTGGGTGCAGATGTGGTGCTGATCTCCGCAGGTGTTGCACGTAAACCAGGTATGGATCGTTCCGACCTGTTCAACGTGAACGCGGGTATTGTGAAAAACCTGATCGAGCAAGTGGCGAAAACCGCCCCTAAAGCTTGCATCGGTATTATTACCAACCCGGTAAACACCACCGTGGCGATTGCCGCAGAAGTGCTGAAAAAAGCGGGCGTTTACGATAAGAACAAACTGTTCGGCGTCACTACGCTGGATATCATCCGCTCCAACACCTTTGTTGCCGAGCTGAAAGGCAAGCAGCCAACGGATATCGAAGTCCCGGTGATTGGCGGCCACTCTGGCGTAACCATTCTGCCGCTGCTGTCCCAGATCCCTGGCGTGAGCTTCACCGAGCAGGAAGTCGCTGACCTGACCAAACGTATCCAGAACGCGGGTACTGAAGTGGTTGAAGCGAAAGCCGGTGGCGGGTCCGCAACGCTGTCTATGGGCCAGGCTGCGGCTCGTTTCGGTCTGTCTCTGGTTCGCGCTTTGAAAGGCGAAAGCAACGTTGTGGAGTGCGCTTACGTTGAAGGCGACGGCGAGCACGCACGTTTCTTCTCCCAGCCGCTGCTGCTGGGTAAAAATGGTATCGTTGAGCGTAAAGCTATCGGCACCCTCAGCGCATTTGAGAAAAACGCGATGGAAGGCATGCTGGATACCCTGAAGAAAGATATCCAACTGGGCGAAGAATTCGTTAAGTAATCGACCCTGGATAAAAAAAACCGGAACTCAGGTTCCGGTTTTTTTATGTCTGCCGTTTAGCTTCCGGCGGGGTATTCCTGCACGGTGACCTGCAGCGTGAGTTTCTTGTCTTCACGCATGACCTCGACCGGAATCACCGAGCCCGGGCGAATTTCCGCCACCTGGTCCATGGTTTCCAGCGCCGAGATAGCCGGTTTGTGGTTAACCGAGATAATCACGTCGTTAACCTGAATACCAGCCTGAGCTGCCGGGCCGTCCGGGGATACAGCATTAACGATAATCCCTTGCAGCTGATCGATGCCGGTGGAAGGGCCATGCAGCGGGGTGATTTCTCTGCCGCCAATGCCGATGTAGCCTCGAATAACCCGGCCATCGCGGATGAGCTTATCCATTATTTTGGTCGCCAGTTGGGTTGGTATCGCAAAACCAATCCCTTCCGGCGTTTCGCCGTCATTGCTCTTGTCAAACGACAGGGTGTTGATGCCCATCAGTTCCCCGAGCGAATTCACCAGCGCCCCGCCGGAGTTACCGCGGTTAATTGAGGCGTCAGTTTGCAGGAACGACTGTCGGCCCGAAGGGCTCAGGCCGATGCGGCCGGTCGCGCTGATAATGCCCTGCGTGACCGTCTGCCCCAGGTTGTAAGGGTTACCGATGGCCATGACCACATCGCCAATATGGGGCTGGCGCTTGCCGTTAATAGGAATGATCGGCAGGTTGGTGGCGTTGATTTTCAGCACAGCCAGGTCGGTCAGGCTATCGGACCCAATAAGCAGGGCTTCAAACACTCGCCCGTCCTGGAGCGCAACGATGATTTGCTCGGCATCGTTGATCACGTGTTTATTGGTAATGATGTAGCCGCGTCCGTCCATGATAACGCCGGAGCCGAGCGTCTTGATTTGAAGCTGGTTTTGGCCGTTATTGCCGACGCTGCGATTGTATACGTTCACTACCGCCGGGGCAGCGCGGCGCACGGCCGGATTAAAGCTCATCGGCGTTTCGTCGGTGCTGTCATATTGTGCAGGCGCAAGTGGGCCCACGGCTTTGCGTAACGACGGCATCGCGAGCAGCAGCAGCCCCGCAACAATCAGCCCAATGATCACCGAACGTAAGATCTTTAGAAACATGAGTTTGAGTTAATAAGTGAGAGATCGACCGCAGAATAGCATGAGTTGGACGGACATCGTACAGACGATGTCCGTTTCTCTGCTTCCGTTAACGCAACAGCAAATAGAGGCTCTGTTCGCCGCGAACAACATGCAGCGCAATGACCGCAGGCTTGGTTTCCAGCACTTTGCGCATTTCGGCGATGGTATGAATTCGCTCACGGTTAATGCCGACGATGATATCGTCTTTGTGCAGACCAACCTGAGCCGCAGGCGTGCCTTTATCCACGTTATCCAGACGAATGCCCTTGCCGCCGTCCTTCAGTTGCCCATCGCTTAGCGTGGCGCCCTGCAGCGCCGGCAGGATCATTTCTGCGCTTGCGGAAGAGGCGGTGCTCTTGTCCAGCGTCACGCTCACTTCCAGTGGTTTGCCGTCGCGCAGCAAGCCCAGTTTCACCACGGTGCCGGGCTCGGTTGTGGCAATTTTCGCTCGCAATTCGGCGAAACTGCTCAGCGGGTTACCGTTCAGGCTGGTGATGATATCCCCGGCTTTAACGCCCGCTTTTGCCGACCCTGACTGAGGCAGAACTTCACTGACAAAGGCACCACGCTGGGTGGAAAGGTTAAACGCTTTGGCGATGTCGGCGTTCATCTCCATGCCTTTGATTCCCAGCAGGCCACGTTTGATTTCACCAAATTCCATCAGCTGCTTGGCGAGGGTTTGGGCCATATTGCTCGGGATAGCAAAACCAATCCCTACGCTGCCGCCCGCGGGAGCAAGAATCGCAGTGTTGATGCCAATCAGTTCGCCGTTCAGGTTGAGCAGCGCGCCGCCGGAGTTACCCCGGTTGATTGAAGCATCTGTTTGAATAAAGTTTTCCAGTCCTTCAAGGTTCAGGCCGCTGCGGCCCAGAGCGGAAACGATGCCGGAAGTCGCTGTTTGACCGAGGCCAAATGGGTTACCCACCGCAACCGCAAAATCACCCACTTTGAGCTTGTCAGAGTCGGCCACTTTGATTTCGGTAAGCCCGGTCGCGTTTTGCAACTGAAGTAGCGCGATGTCGCTCTGATCGTCCCCGCCAATCAGTTTGGCATCAAATTCACGCCCGTCATTCAGCTGCACGCTGATTTTCTGTGCCTGATTAATCACATGATTGTTGGTCAGGACATAGCCTTTTGCGGCGTTGATGATGACGCCGGAACCCAAGCCTTCAAACTGCTGAGGTGTGTCGGAGGGGGCTTCATCGCCGTAGAATTTTTTGAACTCTTCCGGCACTTTCTGGCTGGACGCTGAGGCGGTGCCTTCAACCTGTACGCTGACGACCGCCGGTAAGACTTTTTCCAGCATCGGCGCAAGGCTTGGCAAAGCCGGCTGGCCTGGAACCTGGGAAGGCAGTGACGCGCTTGCCAGAGGGGATACGCCGAGCGTCAGAGCGACGCTTAACGCTAATGCATTCAACAGCCGTGTTTGTTTCTTCATTGGATGCTGGCTCTCGTCACCTGGAAAAAGGAATGCCCACTCACGCAATTGATGTTATTGAAAGATCAATCGACTCACAATGGCGTAATAAGAAAGCACAAGATAATTAAATGATAGCTGGGTCAGGAAAGGATGGGGCACCTGAACTGTGCCCCGGAAAAGCTAAAACAGGGATTAATCGCGTTTTGCACCGGCGCGAAGCAGGCCGGAAGCACCGTCTGAATAATCGCGCGGCATCTGAACCGGCGCCTGATCGTTCCCGGCTTCAGACTCGGCAAGACGGTTACGGAACGGATTGGCTTCCGCTGTCATCTCCGGCAGCAGGCTGCTGGAGCTTTTTGCCATGTGCTGATACAGCTGGCGATAATCGTGCGCCATGTTATCCAGCAGCTCGGCGCTGCGGGCAAAATGGCTGACTAACTCTTCGCGGTACTCTTCAAGCTCCGCTTTGTTTTTTTCCAGCTCATACTGCAGAGCTTGCTGTTGGCGCAGCTTACGATTGCCGAAACGCATGGCTACGGCGCCGATAATAAGGCCCACTACTAACCCAATAAGCGCATATTCCCAAGTCATGAACTTCTCCCGTTATCTTGTGATTCCGTAGGGTAATGTAGCCACTATAACCGTTAACCTAAGAGAAGTGGAATCCTGACGCTGCATCGCTTAGGGTAGAACGGCCTTTTTTTGGACAACCGGTTCGAAAAAGGCAGTGAACGGCTATCCGATTATAAAGGGAAGATAATAATACCATGCAAAATCTCTCTCCTGCATCGCGCTACCAGCAGGCCCTGGCAGAAGGCAGTTTTCAACCTGATGATGTGCAGCGCGAAGCGATTATGCGCCTGGACGCTATCTGGCAAGCATTGTCCGTTGCACCTACGCCCGCGCCTGCCGGTGGGTTGCTGACTAAGTTCGGCAAGCTGTTCGGTAAAAAAGAGGTTCAGGCCGGGCAGGAGCCAGCCCGGGGTTTGTATATGTGGGGAGGCGTGGGGCGAGGTAAAACCTGGCTGATGGATATGTTTTTTCAGAGTTTGCCGGGAGAGCGCAAACTCAGGCTCCACTTTCACCGCTTTATGCTTCGGGTTCACGAAGAGCTGGCGCAGCAGCAGGGCCACACGGATCCGCTGGAAATTATTGCTGACGGCTTTAAGGCCGAAACGGATGTGCTGTGCTTCGACGAATTTTTTGTCTCTGATATCACCGATGCCATGCTGCTGGGTACATTAATGAAAGCGCTTTTTGCGCGAGGCATCACGCTGGTGGCCACGTCGAACATCCCGCCGGATGATTTGTACCGCAATGGGCTGCAGCGCGCGCGGTTCTTACCCGCCATCGAAGCAATCAAACGCTATTGCGACGTGATGAACGTGGATGCCGGGATTGATTACCGCCTGAGAACGCTGACTCAGGCGCACCTTTGGCTGTCACCGCTGAATGCAGACTCCGCGCTGCAAATGGAAAAGCTTTATGTCGCTCTGGCCGGGGCAAAGCGCGAAGGGGCGCCGGTACTGGAAATCAACCATCGGCCAATGGTGACGATGGGGGCCGCAAACCAGACGCTGGCTATCGATTTCAACACGCTATGCGTGGACGCGCGCAGCCAACATGATTACATCGCGCTTTCGCGCCAGTTCCACACCGTTCTGCTGTTTAATGTAACGGTGATGACAACGTTGATGGAGAGTGAGGCACGCCGTTTTATCGCTATGGTGGACGAATTCTATGAGCGCCACGTCAAGCTGGTGGTGTCTGCTGAGACCGAGCTATTCAATATTTATCAAGGGGAAAGGCTTAAGTTTGAGTTCCAGCGTTGTCTTTCCAGGCTGCAGGAAATGCAAAGTGAAGAGTATTTACGCCGGCCTCATCTGCCGTGACGATGAATATGTGATATCAACGACAAATTGTGGTCGATCTTTGAGGTCGACTTCTCTATAATCTTGCGACCCCACGTTACAACCAAAGTTTTTTTCCCAAAACTTTTGTCGTGCCGGCATAGGCTATTCGAAGGGGTAGGTTTGCTGGACAATGTCGCGTGAACCTCGACTGATTTTAAACGTTTGGGTGTTCACCAACGTGTAACTATATATTGGGTAAGCTTTTAATGAAAACTTTTACAGCTAAACCAGAAACTGTACAGCGCGACTGGTATGTCGTTGATGCTGAAGGTAAGACCTTAGGTCGTCTGGCTACTGAACTGGCTCGCCGTCTGCGCGGTAAGCACAAAGCGGAATACACTCCGCACGTTGATACTGGTGATTACATCATCGTTCTGAACGCTGACAAAGTTGCTGTAACCGGCAACAAGCGTACTGACAAAGTGTACTACCACCACACCGGCCACATCGGTGGTATCAAACAAGCGACCTTTGAAGAGATGATTGCCCGCCGTCCTGAGCGTGTGATTGAAATCGCGGTTAAAGGCATGCTGCCAAAGGGCCCGCTGGGTCGTGCAATGTTCCGTAAACTTAAAGTTTACGCGGGCACCGAGCACAACCACGCGGCACAGCAACCGCAAGTTCTGGACATTTAATCGGGATTATAGGCAATGGCTGAAAATCAATACTACGGCACTGGTCGCCGCAAAAGTTCCGCAGCTCGCGTGTTTATCAAACCGGGCAACGGCAAAATCGTTATCAACCAACGTTCTCTGGAACAGTACTTCGGTCGTGAAACTGCCCGCATGGTAGTTCGTCAGCCGCTGGAACTGGTCGACATGGTTGAGAAACTGGATCTGTACATCACCGTTAAAGGTGGTGGTATCTCTGGTCAGGCTGGTGCGATCCGTCACGGTATCACCCGCGCTCTGATGGAGTACGATGAGTCCCTGCGTTCCGAGCTGCGTAAAGCTGGCTTCGTTACCCGTGATGCTCGTCAGGTTGAACGTAAGAAAGTCGGTCTGCGTAAAGCACGTCGTCGTCCTCAGTTCTCCAAACGTTAATTGTTCTCTGCCTGTTCAGGCAGCAAGACAGTTGGCAAAAAGCCCGGTCCTGGTACCGGGTTTTTTTATGCCTGTAATTTATATTATTGCTTCTAACATTTTGAAATTATTTGCCTTTCAGGCAAATTCGATATACGACCACCACAAAACCAGTAAAATCTGGTAAACTATCATCCAATTTTCTGCCCAAATGTCGGCATCCAGTTGTTTTCGCCCTGATAAGGCGTCAGCGATGTTTCGGCGAAGCATTGGGTAATAACGGTCAGGTTAGTCGCCGCTTGCGGCTATTAGCAGTAATTTTCTGGATAAACTTGGAGGTTTTCATGGCTGTCGCTGCCAACAAACGTTCGGTGATGACGCTGTTTTCCGGTCCTACTGACATCTACAGCCACCAGGTCCGTATCGTCCTGGCTGAGAAAGGTGTTAGCGTTGAAATTGAGCATGTGGAAACGGATAACCTGCCTCAGGATCTGATTGACCTCAACCCCAATCACAGCGTACCGACCCTGGTTGACCGCGAGCTGACGCTGTGGGAATCCCGCATCATCATGGAATACCTTGATGAGCGTTTCCCGCACCCACCTTTGATGCCGGTTTATCCGGTTGCGCGTGGTGAAAGCCGTCTGTACATGCACCGCATTGAGAAAGACTGGTATTCGTTGATGAACGTGGTGATGAACGGCTCAGCGCAGGAAGCGGAAGCCGCTCGTAAGCAGCTGCGTGAAGAGCTGTTGAGTATCGCCCCGGTCTTTACCCAGAAGCCTTTCTTCCTGAGCGACGAGTTCAGCCTGGTCGACTGCTATCTGGCTCCGCTGCTGTGGCGCTTGCCGCAGATGGGCATTGAGCTGACAGGTGCGGGCTCCAAAGAGATGAAAGGGTACATGACCCGCGTCTTCGAGCGTGACTCCTTCCTGGCCTCTTTGACCGAACCTGAGCGCGAAATGCGTCTGCAGACCCGAGGCTAATTGATGGATATGTCGCAGCTGTCGCCGCGCCGTCCTTATCTGCTGCGGGCCTTTTATGAGTGGCTGCTGGATAACCAGCTCACGCCGCATCTGGTGGTAGATATCACACTACCGGGCGTACAGGTTCCGATGGAGTATGCGCGTGACGGGCAAATTGTGCTGAACATCGCCCCGCGAGCCGTAGGGAATCTGGAGCTGGCCAATGACGAAGTGCGCTTTAACGCGCGTTTCGGCGGCGTACCTCGCCAGGTTAACGTACCTATGGCTGCCGTGCTGGCTATCTATGCACGTGAAAATGGCGCGGGCACCATGTTTGAGCCGGAAGCGGGCTATGATGAAGACGCTGAAAGCCACAACGATGACCAGCCCGTTATCGGTGAGACTGAAACAGTTATGCAGGTTATTGACGGCGATCGCCCGGATCACGGCGATGATGACAATAACCCGGATGACGATCCGCCGCCGCCGCCTCGCGGTGGTCGCCCCGCACTGCGCGTGGTGAAATAACAAAAAGCCAGTCGAAAGACTGGCTTTTTTTATGGAGGATTCGGCGCAATCTGGCAGCCTGAGCCGCCAGATTTTAACGCTTATACTTCGAGGAAGTTCAGGATCCCGTCTGCGGCTTTGCGCCCTTCAGCAATAGCGGTGACCACCAGATCGGAACCACGAACCGCATCGCCACCGGCGAAGATTTTCGGGTTGCTGGTCTGGAAAGCGTTCTCGCTAGCTTCTGGTGCGAGAATGCGCCCCTGGCTGTCCAGCTCAACGCTGTGCTGCTCCAGCCAGGTCATGCTGTGAGGGCGGAAACCGAAGGCCATTACCACCGCATCGGCAGGCAATACGTGCTCGGAGCCGGCGACGATCTCCGGGCGACGACGGCCATTCGCATCCGGCGCACCCAGCTCGGTACGGGCCACTTTCACACCGCACACCCGGCCATTTGCGTTAATTTCCACGCCCAGCGGCTGCAGATTGAACTGGAACTCCACGCCTTCTTCGCGCGCGTTTTTCACTTCGCGTTTAGAGCCCGGCATATTTTCTTCGTCACGACGGTAGGCACAGGTCACGTGGGTTGCACCCTGGCGCACTGAAGTACGCACGCAGTCCATAGCGGTGTCCCCGCCGCCCAGCACGACAACGCGTTTACCTTCCATGCTGACATACGGCTCTTCAGCTGTTTCGCCGAAGCCCATGATCTGCTTGGTATTGGCGATGAGGAACGGCAGGGCGTCATACACGCCAGGCGCGTCTTCATTTTCGAGACCACCGCGCATCGACTGATAGGTGCCGACGCCCAGGAACACGGAATCGTATTCGCTCAGCAGCTCGTCCATCTGCACATCGCGGCCCACTTCGGTATTGAGTTTGAATTCAATCCCCATCCCGCTGAAGATTTCGCGACGCTTGGTCATCACCTCTTTTTCCAGCTTAAAGGCTGGAATACCGAAGGTCAGCAGACCGCCGATTTCTGGGTGTCGGTCGTAAACCACCGCCTTCACGCCGTTACGTGCCAGAACGTCGGCACAGGCAAGCCCGGCAGGGCCTGCCCCGATGATAGCCACGCGCTTACCGGTTTGCTTCACGCCGGTCAGGTCCGGCTTCCAGCCCATCTCAATCGCTTTATCGTTGATATAGCGCTCGATGTTACCGATAGTCACCGCCCCGAACTCGTCGTTCAGCGTGCAGGAGCCTTCGCAAAGGCGGTCCTGCGGGCAAACGCGGCCGCAGACTTCCGGCAGGCTGTTGGTCTGGTGAGACAGCTCGGCTGCCTCAATAATGCGCCCCTCATTGGCCAGTTTCAGCCAGTTCGGAATGTAGTTATGAACCGGGCACTTCCACTCACAGTACGGGTTGCCGCAGGAGAGGCAGCGGTCGGCCTGAGCCTTGGCCTGCCCCTCAGAGAACGGCTCGTAGATTTCCACAAATTCAATTTTGCGGATCTTCAGCGGCTTCTTCGGCGGATCAACGCGCTGCAAGTCGATAAATTGATAAACGTTTTGACTCATCGTGACCTCTTACTGCGCCTGCACCCGCAGCTCAGCTGCGGAACGACTGCGGTGACCCAACAATGCTTTAACATCACTGGACTTCGGTTTAACCAGGGTGAATTTCGAGGCGAATGCCGGCCAGTTGGCCAGGATTTCTTCGCCGCGCTGGGAGCCGGTCAGCTGAACGTGTTCGGTAATCATGCCTCGCAGGTGCTCTTCATGAATCGCCAGCTCTTCCACATTCAGTAATTCAACCAGTTCCGGGTTCACGCGTTTGCGGAATTCACCGTCTTCGTCCAGTACGTAGGCGAAGCCGCCCGTCATACCAGCCCCGAAGTTAACCCCCGTTTTGCCCAGAATACAGACGATACCGCCGGTCATGTATTCACAGCCGTTATCGCCGATGCCTTCAACCACGGTAATCGCCCCGGAGTTACGCACCGCGAAACGCTCGCCTGCACGGCCTGCGGCATACATCTTCCCGCCGGTGGCGCCATACAGGCAGGTGTTGCCGATAATGGTCGCTTCGTGGCTACGGAAGGCTGAGCCTACCGGTGGACGCAGAGAAATCAGCCCGCCCGCCATACCTTTACCGACATAGTCGTTGGCATCGCCGGTCAGGTGCAGCTCAACGCCGCCCGCGTTCCAGACGCCGAAGCTCTGGCCTGCGGTACCGTTAAAGTGCGCCTTGATTGGGTCAGACGCCAGGCCTTGATCGCCATGTTGCTGGGCAATGTAGCCGGAGAGAGAAGCTCCAATCGAACGGTCGGTGTTGCGAATATCAAACCAGAACGTTTTACTCTGCTTGTCGTCCACATACGCCTGTGCCTGGTTCAGCAGCTGTGCGTTAAGGTCGCCCTTATCGAACGGCGGGTTATGCTCGGTGCAGTACACCGCTTTGCCCGGCATCGGTTCAGCCGTTTTCAGCAGGGCAGAGAGATCCAGCTTCTGCTGCTTCGCCGTAAACCCGTCCAGCTCTTTCAGCAGGTCGGTACGGCCAATCAAATCAACCAGACGTTTCACGCCCAGCAGCGCCATCAGTTCTCGGGTTTCGCGGGCGATGAATTCAAAGTAGTTGGTCACTTTGAACGGCAGGCCGTGGTAATGGTTTTTACGCAGTTTGTCATCCTGAGTTGCCACGCCGGTAGCGCAGTTGTTCAGGTGACAAATTCGTAGATATTTACAGCCCAGCGCAACCATTGGCCCGGTACCGAAACCGAAGCTTTCTGCCCCAAGAATTGCTGCCTTGATGATGTCGAGGCCGGTTTTCAGGCCACCGTCCACCTGCAGACGAATCTTATGGCGCAGGCCGTTAGCCACCAGTGCCTGCTGGGTTTCCACCAGACCAAGTTCCCACGGGCAGCCCGCGTATTTCACGGATGACAGTGGACTTGCCCCAGTGCCGCCGTCGTAGCCAGCAATAGTAATCAGGTCCGCATAGGCTTTGGCTACGCCCGTTGCGATGGTGCCGACGCCCGGTTCGGAAACCAGCTTCACGGAAATCATCGCCTTCGGGTTAACCTGCTTCAGGTCGAAAATCAGCTGCGCCAGATCCTCGATAGAGTAAATATCGTGGTGAGGCGGAGGGGAAATCAGCGTCACGCCCGGCACGGAGTAGCGCAGCTTGGCGATATAAGGCGTCACTTTATCGCCCGGCAGCTGACCGCCTTCGCCCGGCTTCGCGCCTTGCGCAACTTTAATCTGGATAACGTCGGCGTTGACCAGGTAGGCAGGCGTCACCCCGAAGCGGCCGGAAGCAACCTGCTTGATACGGGACACTTTATTGGTGCCGTAGCGCGCCGGATCTTCGCCGCCTTCGCCGGAGTTAGAGTTCCCGCCGATGCTGTTCATCGCTTCAGCCAGGGATTCGTGTGCTTCCGGGCTCAGAGCGCCGATGGACATTGCCGCGGTATCGAAGCGTTTGAACAGCTCGGTCGCTGGCTCAACGTCTTCAATTTTGACGGACTCGTCCTGCGGATTCAGCGCAAGCATATCGCGCAGCGTGGCGACCGGGCGCTCGTTAACCAGTTTCGCGTATTGCTGATAGTCGCTGTATTCGCCGCTCTGCACCGCTTTTTGCAGCGTCTGTACCACGTCCGGGTTATAGGCGTGGTATTCCCCGCCATGAACGAACTTCAGCTGGCCACCCTGATCCAACGGCTTACGTACCAGCCAGGCGCGTTTGGACAGGTTCAGCAGATCCTGCTGGAAGTCGCCGAAGCCTGCCCCGCCGATGCGGCTGACCGCACCCTGGAAGCAAAGCTCGGACACTTCTTTATGCAGACCCACCGCTTCGAACAGCTTAGAGCAACGGTAAGAGGCGATAGTCGAGATGCCCATTTTGGACATGATCTTGTACAGCCCTTTGTTGATGCCGTTGCGGTAGTTCTGCATCACGGTGCGGTAGTTTTTATCGATGGCGCCGTTGTCGACCAGCTTCGCCAGGGTTTCATAGGCGAGATATGGGTAGATAGCGGTCGCACCGAAGCCCAGCAGCACGGCGAAGTGGTGCGGATCGCGGGCGCTGGCGGTTTCAACAATGATGTTGGCATCGCAGCGCAGGCTCTTCTCAACGAGGCGAGTCTGGATGGCGCCCACGGCCATTGGAGCCGGAACCGGCAGGCGATTTTTGGCAATATTACGGTCGGACAGCACCAGCAAGACAGTGCCGTTGCGAACCATGCGTTCAGCTTCGTCGCACAGCGCCATCACGGTTTCTTGCAGCGACTTCTCGGTCACGTCATAGGTGATGTCGAGCGTATCGGCGCGATAGTGTTCCTCTTCCAGCGTGGTGAGCTGCTGGAAATCAGACCACAGCAGAATCGGTGATTTGAAGCTCAGGCGGTGTGCCTGGCCTTCTGCCTCGCAGAAGACGTTCATTTCCCGGCCAATGCTGGTGGCCAGGGACATGACGTGCGCTTCACGCAGCGGATCGATTGGCGGGTTTGTCACCTGCGCAAACTGCTGACGGAAGTAGTCGTAAATAATGCGTGGCTGGCTGGAAAGCACGGCAAATGGGGTGTCATCACCCATTGAGCCGACGGCTTCCTGGCCATTCTCGCCCAGCACGCGGATCACTGAATCCAGCTCTTCGCTGCTGTAGTTAAACTGTTTCTGATAGCTGGCAAGCGTATCGTCGTCCAGCTCCCGCGAGCCCACTTTTTCGTCCGGCAGATCTTCAAACGGCACCAGGCGGCGAACGTTGTTCTCCATCCACTCTTTATACGGATGGCGGCTTTTCAGCTCGGCATCGGTTTCAGCGGAGTGCAGAATGCGCCCGACGCGGGTGTCGATAACCATCAGCTCGCCCGGGCCAACGCGCCCTTTCTCAACCACTTCATCCGGCTGGTAGTCCCAGATCCCGACTTCAGAGGCGCAGGTGATGAGCTTGTCCTTGGTGATCACGTAGCGTGCCGGACGCAGGCCGTTACGGTCCAGGTTACAGGCGGCGAAACGCCCGTCGGACATTACGATACCGGCCGGGCCATCCCACGGCTCCATATGCATGGAGTTAAAGTCGAAGAAGGCGCGCAGCTCAGGATCCATGTTCGGGTTGTTCTGCCATGCCGGTGGAACCAGCAGACGCATGGCGCGCACGATATCCATCCCGCCGGCCAGCAGCAGCTCAAGCATGTTATCCATGGAGCTGGAGTCGGAGCCGGTTTCGTTCACGAACGGCGCAGCGTCGTGCAGATCGGGGATCAGCGGCGTCTGGAATTTATAGGTACGGGCGCGCGCCCACTGGCGGTTACCGGTAATGGTGTTGATTTCGCCGTTGTGCGCCAGATAGCGGAACGGCTGAGCCAGCGGCCAGCGTGGCACGGTGTTGGTGGAGAAGCGTTGGTGGAACAGACAAATAGCCGATTCCAGGCGCAGGTCCGCCAGGTCCAGGTAGAAGCGCGGCAGGTCAGCCGGCATACACAGACCTTTATAAATGTTCACCAGGTTGGACAGACTGCAGATATAGAAGTCTTTATCTTCCTGGATGCGTTTTTCGATACGGCGACGGGCGATAAACAGGCGACGTTCCATATCGCGAGGGCGCCAGCCCGCCGGGGCGTTAACGAAAATTTGTTCAATACGTGGCAGAGAGGAGAGGGCGATTTCACCGAGCACGTCTTTGTTCACCGGTACTTCACGCCAGCCAACAATAGACAGAGTTTCGTTTTGCAGCTCTTCTTCAACAATGCGGCGGCTGGCGCGGGCAAGCGCGTCATCCTGGTTCAAGAAAATCATGCCAACGGCATAGTTCTTGGCCAAACGCCAATGGCGTTCTTCTGCAACAATGCGGAAGAAACGATCGGGTTTTTGCAGCAGCAGGCCACAGCCGTCGCCGGTTTTACCGTCGGCAAGGATGGCACCACGGTGCTGCATACGGGCTAGCGCGTGAATAGCGGTACGCACTACCTTGTGGCTAGGTTCGCCTTCTATGTGGGCGATCAGGCCGAAACCACAGTTATCCTTCTCAAGGGATTTATCGTACAACATATCAGTGAACCTCCCCAGGCTCTACGTTACTCCCAACCGTTTGCGCGTGGACGCAGCAAGGGCATGGCGACGGGGTTTGCGCATCATACGCTTGCCTCGCGTGTCGCCCTCTTAATGTCCAACGCATCCGGTGTCACAAGTGTTGAGGACTTGCTTTAGAGGGAATCTCAATTACTGCATAAATATGATGGGCACAGAACCCATCCAGAAAGCTTCCAGCGGATTTCCAACTTATCGGGAAAGAGCACACAGGTCAAATGGCATTCTTATTTATACGGAATCGTGCTAAGAGTGGCTTAATAAAATGAATTTAATGGTTTTTTTTGCTTTTTTGGCTGTGAGGGGGCGACGGTGAACGCCGAGTGTTATGTGATCGTCCTCACTATCCGAAAGGCCGTGAAACTCCAGACCATGCTGGCATGAATGATATTGCCAGCATGATATGCTGATTAACCCTCGCAGAGTGCAGCATGACACTGTTTTTCACCGTTCGTCATATTCTTTAAATAAAGGGCGGCGTCATAAGGAAAAGTAATCAAGTGCTATGTGAATAGAGTTGCACTTATTTTGGGTTTATATGCAATAGATAAGGCTGCGCCGAAGCGATTGATCCAGGTCATCGCCGGTGCGAGAAGAAAATGGCAGGCTAGGTCCCTTTTTCGGGACGGCCCATCAGATTATGCAGTTACAGAAATTAGTCAATATGTTTGGCGGCGATCTCTCTCGTCGCTATGGGCAAAAAGTCCATAAACTCACGCTGCATGGTGGTTTCAGTTGCCCCAATCGCGATGGGACTATCGGGCGAGGCGGCTGTACTTTTTGCAACGTGGCCTCTTTCGCTGACGAAACGCAGCAGCACAATTCCATCGCTGAGCAGCTCGCACACCAGGCCAGCCGGGTGAACCGCGCTCAGCGTTATCTGGCCTATTTCCAGGCCTATACCAGCACCTGGGCTGAAGTGCAGGTGTTGCGGTCGATGTACCAGCAGGCGGTGAGCCAGACCAGCATCGTGGGGTTGTGCGTCGGTACCCGGCCTGACTGCGTGCCCGACAGCGTGCTGGATTTGCTAAGCGATTATCATGCACAGGGCTATGAGGTATGGCTGGAGCTGGGGTTACAGACGGCGAATGACAAAACGCTGCACCGTATCAACCGGGGGCACGATTTTGCCTGTTATCAGGAAACTACCCGCCGGGCCCGAGCGAGAGGTTTAAAAGTTTGCAGCCATCTGATTGTCGGTTTACCGGGTGAAGGCCAGCAGCAATGTATGGACACGCTGGAGAAAGTGGTTGAAACCGGTGTGGACGGCCTGAAGCTGCATCCTTTGCATATTGTTGACGGCAGCATAATGGCCAAAAGCTGGCGGGCTGGTCGCCTTGAGGGGATCGCGCTGGATGAGTATGTCGTCACCGCGGGAGAAATGATTCGCCATACACCGCTTGATGTCGTGTTCCATCGTATTTCGGCTAATGCCCGGCGCCCAACCTTGCTTGCGCCTTTATGGTGTGAGAACCGCTGGGCCGCGATGGTGGATATCGACAGGTATTTGCTGACGCACGGGGCGCAGGGGTCAGCGCTGGGTACGCCGTGGGATCTCTCAGTTCTTTCGTAAATCCTGAGCCCGGTTCCTTTTTGCGGTATATTTAGCGCATCCAAGGCGAAGGAATCGTTCCATGAAGCAAATTCGGTTATTGGCGCAGTATTACGTTGATCTTATGGTGAAGCTGGGGCTGGTGCGCTTCTCCCTGCTGCTGGCCTCGGCGCTGGTCGTGCTGGCGATGGTGGTGCAAATGGCCGTCACCATGCTGCTGAGCGGCCAGGTTGAAAGTATCGACGTTGTCCGCTCTATCTTCTTTGGTTTATTGATTACGCCCTGGGCGGTTTATTTCCTGTCGGTTGTGGTTGAACAGCTTGAGGAGTCCAGGCAGCGGCTGTCGAAGCTGGTGGAAAAGCTGGAGGAGATGCGCGAGCGCGATCTTATTCTGAACGTGCAGTTGAAGGACAATATCGCCCAGCTAAACCAGGAAATTGCCGACCGTGTCAAAGCGGAAGCCGAGCGCCAGACCATGCTGGAGCAGCTTAAAGTTGAGATGCAGGAGCGTGAAGAGACGCAAATCCGGCTTGAGCAACAATCCTCTTTCCTGCGCTCTTTCCTGGATGCTTCGCCCGATCTGGTCTTCTATCGCAACGAAGACCGGGAGTTTTCAGGCTGCAACCGGGCGATGGAGCTGCTGACCGGCAAGAGCGAGAAACAGCTTATCCATCTCAAGCCGCAGGATGTGTACTCTGCCGAAGCCGCTGAGAAAGTGCTGGAAACAGACGAAAAAGTGTTTCGTCATAATGTCTCTCTGACCTATGAGCAGTGGCTGGATTATCCGGATGGCCGCAAAGCCTGCTTTGAAATTCGTAAGGTGCCTTATTACGATCGCGTTGGTAAACGCCACGGGCTGATGGGCTTTGGCCGCGATATTACCGAGCGTAAACGCTATCAGGACGCGCTGGAGCGTGCGAGCCGGGACAAGACCACCTTTATCTCCACTATCAGCCACGAGCTGCGTACGCCGCTGAACGGCATTGTCGGCCTGAGTCGCATCCTGCTGGACACCGATCTCACCGCCGAGCAGACAAATTATCTGAAAACGATCCACGTGTCGGCTATCACGCTGGGAAATATTTTCAACGATATCATCGATATGGATAAGCTCGAGCGCCGCAAAGTGCAGCTCGATAACCAGCCGGTGGATTTCACCAGCTTCCTTGCCGATCTGGAAAACCTCTCTGGCCTGCAGGCTCAGCAGAAAGGGCTGTCATTTGTGATGGACCCAGCGCTGCCGCTGCCGCACAAGGTGGTGACGGACGGGACGCGTCTGCGCCAGATCCTCTGGAACCTGATCAGCAATGCCGTGAAGTTCACGCCGAAAGGGGGATTAGTCACGGTACGCGTTCGTTACGAAGAAGAGAGCTGCCTGCGCTTTGAGGTTCAGGACTCCGGGATTGGCATTCCGGTGGACGAGCAGGACAAAATCTTTGCGATGTACTATCAGGTTAAAGACAGTCACGGCGGCAAGCCCGCGACAGGAACGGGGATTGGGCTGGCGGTTTCTCGCCGTCTGGCAAAAAGCATGGGCGGGGATATTACCGTGACCAGCAAGCCGGGTGAAGGTTCGCTGTTCACGCTGACCGTTCAGGCTCCGAGCGTGGCCGAGGAAGTGGAAGACACGCTGGAAGATGACGATATGCCGCTGCCTGCCCTGCATGTGCTGCTGGTGGAGGATATTGAGCTTAACGTCATCGTTGCGCGTTCGGTACTCGAGAAGCTCGGCAACAGCGTTGATGTGGCCATGACCGGGAAAGACGCGCTCGAGATGTTTATGCCGGGCGAATATGACCTGGTGCTGCTGGATATCCAGTTGCCGGATATGACCGGGCTGGATATCTCTCGTGAGCTGAATAAGCGTTTTAGCAAAGATGAGCTGCCGCCGCTGGTAGCGCTCACGGCCAACGTGCTGAAAAACAAGACTGAGTATCTTGAGGCCGGGATGGATGACGTGCTGAGTAAGCCGCTCGCCGTGCCGGCCTTGATGTCGATGATCCAAAAATTCTGGGATAAGCAGATAACGGATAAGGAGCCTGTGGTGACAAAAGTCGATAGTGAAAAACAGCAAGCATTACTCGATATTCCGATGCTCGAACAATATATCGAGCTGGTGGGCCCAAAACTCATTACCGATGGCCTGGCGATGTTTGAAAAAATGATGCCGGGTTATTTAGAGGTGCTCGATTCCAATATGACCGCGCGGGATAACAAAGGCGTGGTGGAAGAGGGGCATAAAATTAAAGGTGCGGCAGGCTCCGTTGGTTTGCGGCATTTACAGCAGGTTGCCCAGCAAATTCAGTCCCCGGATTTGCCTGCGTGGTCTGATAATGTCGGGGAATGGATCGAAGAGCTGAAACAAGAGTGGCAACATGACGTTAGCGTATTAAAAGCGTGGGTTGCGGAAGCTGGAAAAAAATGACCCCGGCCAGGCCGGGGTGCGCGAATACTGCGCCAACACCAGGGAAAACAGGGTTGCGCCTTTTTTAGCGTTGAATTATTGAACGGCACAACCAGCAATTCGCGGGCTGTCAGCCATATAAGATAGCAAACCTTAAAATATTTGTTACGTGAATCAGTAAAATATGTGAAGCATAGCGATCAAATTAACGTGGCTGATACTGATTCACCCGGAACGAAAAGGAACTGACGGATGAAAAAAATAGGCGTAGTGCTGAGCGGCTGTGGGGTTTATGACGGCAGTGAGATTCATGAGGCCGTATTAACGCTGTTGGCCATTTCTCGCGCTGGTGCGGAAGCCGTTTGCTTCGCGCCGGATAAACCTCAGTCTGACGTGATCGATCATTTAACCGGCGAAGCTGCAGCAGAAACTCGCGACGTGCTGGTGGAGGCTGCGCGTATTACTCGTGGCAATATTCAGCCGTTGCGTGAAGCTTTGTCTGAAAACCTTGACGCATTGATTGTGCCCGGCGGTTTTGGCGCGGCGAAAAATCTAAGCACTTTTGCTTCAAAGGGGGCAGATTGTGAGGTTGATGCCGATCTCCGTCGCGTTGCACGGGAATGCCACGAACAGGGCAAGCCGCTCGGTTTTATGTGTATTGCCCCGGCGATGCTGCCAAAGATTCTGGATATGCCTGTGCGTCTGACCATCGGCACCGACATCGATACCGCAGAGTTACTGGAAGCCATGGGGGCAGAACACATCCCTTGCCCGGTGGATGATATCGTGGTGGACGAAGAACAGAAGGTTGTCACCACTCCTGCTTACATGCTCGCGCAAAATATCGCAGAGGCCGCTGCCGGGATCGACAAGCTGGTTGCCCGAGTGCTGGAACTTAGCGCATGAGTAAAGGGCGTTTCGCGCCGTGGCAGTGGGTTAAACGCTGGCTGCTAAAAGCTGTGCTGGCGGTTTTGGCGATTTGGTTCATGGGCATCCTGACCTTTCGCTTCCTCCCGGTGCCGTTTTCCGCAGTGATGGTGGAGCGGCAGTTCAGCGCGTGGTTCAGCGGTAACTTCGGTTACGTTGCCCATTCTGACTGGGTTTCCATGGATGATATTTCGCCGTGGATGGGGCTGGCAGTGATCGCCTCTGAAGATCAAAAATTTCCCGAGCACTGGGGCTTTGATACTGATGCCATCGAAAAGGCGCTGGCCCATAATGAACGCAACGAAAATAGGGTACGAGGCGCGTCGACGCTTTCCCAGCAAACCGCAAAAAATTTGTTCCTGTGGGATGGACGGAGCTGGCTACGTAAAGGGCTGGAAGCCGGCCTTACGGTGGGGCTCGAAACCGCGTGGAGCAAGCGACGTATTCTGACGGTGTATCTCAATATCGCCGAATTTGGTGAAGGTGTTTTCGGCGTGGAAGAAGCCTCCCGTCGTTACTTCAACAAGCCAGCTAGCCGCCTGACACCTGCCGAAGCAGCGCTGCTCGCCGCCGTCCTGCCTAACCCAATTCGTTTTAAGGCTAATGCGCCTTCAGGCTATATTCGCCAGCGCCAGCAGTGGATTTTGCGACAGATGCGCCAGCTGGGCGGAGAGTCATTCCTTGAGCAGCACAATTTAAAATAAGCCGCATCCAACGCACTCGCGCGCTCTCCACGACAAGGTAAACGCTATGATGACCTCTTGCCTGAAAGAAGATACCGCCCGGCAAATTGTCCAGCGCACCATGAACATCATCGATCACTCGGTGAATGTGATGAGCGAGCAGGGGGTGATTATTGCCTCTGGCGATCCACGCCGTCTGTATCAGCGCCATGAAGGTGCTGTCCTGGCGCTGACGGAAAACCGGACCGTGATTATTGATGAGGCTTCTGCCCGGCGGCTGAAAGGGGTTAAACCCGGTATTAATTTGCCCATCGTCTTTCGCCAGAAAATCGTTGGCGTGGTGGGGATTTCTGGTGAGCCAGAGAAAGTGCAGGCTTATGCCGAACTGGTCAAAATGGCGGCCGAGCTGATCCTTGAGCAGGCGGAAATGCTTGAGCAAAATCAGTGGGAAAAGCGCTACCGGGAGCAGCTCGCCGCGCAGATTATTTCAGGCCAGCAAAGTCTGGCGGAACTGCGCCCTATGGCCAGCGGCCTTGGCGTAGACCTTGAATTGCCACGGTTTGCGCTGATGATTCATTTTCCCTCTCGAGATGTTTTGCGTCAGCGGGAGCTGCTCGAGCGGCTTGGCGGCTACGACAACCAGGCATTAGTCACGCCATTCGGTTTTGAACAAATCGCAATGCTACTACCCCTTGGCGGTGGCCGGCCTGAGGAGTGGCAGGCATTGCTGAAAAAAACGCTGCGCAAACTTCATTCTCAGCTGTTGGCGCATTTTGAAGTCACCCTGTCAGTTGGGGGATGCTTCGACGGCGACGACGCGTTACGACGATCCTGGCTTAGCGCCGTGGCGCTGCATGAGATGGCTTCACGGCAAAAAATTGGCCGGTCGATTTTGTACTATCAGGATTTTTTATTGCCTGTGTTGCTCAACGGACTTTCCGGCAGCTGGCAGGCCGAGGAAATGGGGCGAGCATGGAAAACGCTTTGTGAAGCCGATCCGAAAGGCGTGCTTCGCCGCACGCTGCGCTGCTATTTTGAACAGAATTGTGATCTGTCTCAAACGACAAAATTGCTGCATATTCACGTCAATACATTGCGCTATCGGCTAAGTAAAATAGAGTCGATAACGGCTTTAGATATTAATAAGTTAGATTCGACTCTTCAGCTGTTTATTGGTATGCAGCTCAGCGACTGATTTGTAGTAATCTACAAGAAAACGTTTCTTTCACCGCCCATTTTCTGGTGTTTTCTCTCAAGCTATTTGCAGCCCGCTCAGGGTAATGTCCCGCCGTACCTTTCGATCTCCCTAAAAAAATCAAAACAGGAGTGATTCATGACCACGGTTTCGGCTCTGGGCGCCCTGGTGGCGCTGGTTGTTTCTATTGTCCTAATTTTACGCAAGGTTCCTCCGGCCTACGGCATGATTGCTGGCGCTCTGGCTGGCGGGTTAGTTGGCGGCGCTGATTTAGTGCAGACGCTTTCGCTTATGATTACCGGGGCGCAGGGGATTACCAATGCGGTACTGCGCATTCTCGGGGCAGGCATACTGGCGGGCGTGCTGATTGAGTCCGGGGCAGCCAACACAATTGCCGAAACCATTGTCCGTAAGGTGGGTGAGAAAAGGGCGCTGTTCGCTTTGGCAGTGGCGACCATGTTGCTGACCGCCGTCGGCGTATTTATTGATGTTGCCGTTATCACGGTCTCTCCTATTGCCCTGGCGATTGCCCACCGGGCCGATATTTCGAAAATGGCTATACTGCTGGCGATGATTGGCGGCGGGAAGGCCGGCAATGTAATGTCGCCCAATCCTAATACGATTGCGGCGGCTGACGCTTTCCACGTTCCACTCACCGACTTAATGATGGCGGGCGTTGTACCGGGTCTGTTTGGGCTGGCGCTCGCCTATTTTCTGGCGAAGCGGTTGCAGCATCGGGGCTCTAAAGTTGCCAGCAGTGAGTTGATTGCCGGGGAAAAAGAAAAGGCCTTGCCTGCGTTTGGCGCGGCAATAGCGGCGCCGCTGGTGGCTATTTGCCTGCTTGCACTTCGCCCGATTGCCGGCATTGCGATTGATCCGCTGGTTGCGTTGCCGATAGGCGGCCTGATTGGGGCTATAGTGATGGGGCAGTGGCGGCAGACAAATCATTTTATGGTGTCGGGGCTGGCGCGTATGTCTCCGGTGGCGATTATGCTGCTGGGGACCGGAACGCTGGCCGGGATCATCGCCAACTCCGGCTTGAAGGATGTGCTGATTAACGGTTTAACGGCCTCCGGTATGCCGTCCTACCTTCTGGCACCTTTTTCCGGGGCGCTGATGTCCATGGCTACCGCATCAACAACGGCAGGAACGGCGGTGGCTTCTGCGGTGTTTAGCTCAACGCTTGTCGATATGGGAATTTCTGCACTCGCCGGGGCGGCAATGATCCATGCCGGGGCGACGGTGCTTGACCATATGCCGCACGGCAGCTTTTTCCATGCCACCGGGGGCAGCGTGAATATGCAGGTTCATGAACGCTTAAAACTGCTTCCCTACGAAACAGCCGTTGGTTTGGCCATCGCTTTTGTTTCAACCCTGATGTTTGGTGTGTTTAATTTAGCGGGTTAATGAGGTTGCCATGAAAATTGTTATTGCCCCCGATTCTTTCAAAGAGAGCCTGAGCGCGATGCAGGTCGCCGAGGCCATTGAGCAAGGTTTTCGCGAGATTTACCCGAACGCAGAGTATATCAAGCTGCCGATGGCCGACGGAGGAGAAGGGACCGTTGAATCGATGGTTGCCGCGACGCACGGGCAAATTATCCCTGTAACGGTGACCGGCCCGCTGGGGCTGCCTGTTGAGGCTTTCTTTGGCATCACGGGCGATAGCGAAACAGCCATCATTGAAATGGCGGCCGCTTCAGGGCTGCATCTGGTGCCGCCCGAAAAACGAAATCCGCTGCTGACCGGCACTTTTGGCACCGGGGAGCTTATTCTGGCGGCGCTGGATCGCGGCGCACGTAAAATCATTATTGGTATCGGTGGCAGTGCGACCAACGACGGCGGGGCCGGCATGATGCAGGCGCTGGGCGTCAGGCTTCGTGATGCACAGGGTAATGTGCTTTGCGCAGGCGGTGCTGCCCTGGCTGAGCTTGCAGAGATTGATGTTAGCCAACTGGATGCCCGCCTGGCACAGTGCGACATTCTGGTGGCCTGTGATGTCGATAATCCGCTGTGCGGTGAGCGCGGTGCGTCAGCGGTCTTTGGGCCGCAGAAAGGCGCTACGCCCGAGCAGGTTATGCAGCTTGATACTGCACTCAGGCATTATGGCGAACAGCTGGAGCACATCAGCGGTAAGGATGTGATTGCCGTAGCAGGTGCCGGGGCGGCAGGGGGCATGGGGGCGTCTTTGTTTGGTTTGCTTCATGCCCGCCTGCAGCCCGGTGTGGAAATTGTCACCGAAGCTTTGCGGCTTGCCGAGGCTGTTCAGGGGGCGGACCTGGTTATCACCGGAGAAGGGCGTATAGACAGCCAGACCATTTATGGCAAAACGCCGATAGGCGTGGCGAGAGTGGCGAAGCGTTTTCAGGTGCCGGTTATCGCGCTGGCTGGCGGTATGACGACTGATTACGGCGTAGTCCATCAGCACGGGCTCGACGCTGTATTTTCGGTGCTTAATCGGGTTCAGACGCTGGCGGAGGCGTTGGAAAAGGCGGGCGAGAATATTTGCGTGACAGCGCGTAACGTTGCCGCAGTATGGAAAATAGGGCGCGGTTAGATCCGCGCACGGCGGTTAGTCTTCGTCAAATCCGGCATTGAACAGAGCAATCACGGCCGCCAGGGCTTGCTCTTCTTCCGGGCCTGTGACTTCTATTTCTATGTGGCCTCCTTTGGCGGAGTCCAGCATCAGGAGGGCAATCACGCTGCTGGCTTCAGCTTCGGTGCCCGCTTCGTTTCTCAGCATCACTTCTGCGTCAAAACTTTGTACCAGCTCAAACAGTTTCATCGCCGGGCGCGCGTGCATGCCCAGCTTGTTGGTGATTTCAACGGTCTGCTTTACGCTCATGTTTTACGTTTTTCCAGCGTGCGGTGACGGGACTGGACGTTCTTCCCGCGTGAGCGGAAGTAGTCAGCCAGCTGCTCTGCAATATAAACCGAACGGTGTTTACCGCCGGTACAGCCAATCGCCACGGTCAGGTAGCTACGGTTGTTGGTTTCAAGCATCGGTAACCATAACTCAAGATAGCTGCGGGTCTGGTAGATAAAATTGTGTACTTCTGTGTGCCTGTCGAGGAAGGCGGCGACAGGGCGATCGAGGCCGGTCATTGGACGCAGTTTTGGATCCCAGTGCGGGTTAGGAAGAAAACGCACGTCGAACACATAATCGGCGTCAATCGGTATGCCGTGCTTAAAGCCAAAAGACTCGAACACCATGGTGAGTTCGCGTTCACGTTTACCCAACAGACGAGTACGCAGCATCTCCGCCAATTCGTGTACCGACATTTCGGAGGTGTCGATGATCAGGTCCGCGCGGGATTTTAGTGGTTCGAGGAGATCGCTTTCTTCGTCAATCGCACTTTCCAGAGAGAGATTTTTGCTGGAAAGCGGATGAAGGCGGCGCGTGTCACTGTAGCGGCGGATTAGCGTATTACGATCGGCATCAAGGAACAGCAGCTGCGGAGAAAAAGCGTCCGGCAGGCTGTCCATTGCGTGCTCGAAGATTTCCGGCGACTCCGGCATGTTGCGCACGTCTATGCTGACGGCAGCAGAGATTTGCCGATCGGCAAGCGTTTTTGCCAGCTCTGGCAACAGGACAACCGGCAGGTTATCCACGCAATAGAATCCCATATCTTCCAGTGCGCGCAAGGCTACAGACTTCCCTGAACCTGAGCGGCCGCTGACAATCATCAGCACCATGTAATCATTCTCCCGATTTATCTGTCTGAGACATCAAACGCGCCGATTATTCATTTTCGCTGTCGTGATCGACTTCTGTTTCAGTAATTATCTGGTAAAGCTCTTCGTCACTGCCGGCTGAGCGCAGCCTGCGACAAATGGTTTTATCCGCCAGACGCTTGGCCACCAGGGAAAGCGTGTGCAGGTGGGTTTTTGTCTGGTCAGCAGGTACCAGTAACGCAAATAACAGGTCAACCGGTTGATTGTCGATGGCATCAAAAGCGATTGGCGTTTCCAGTTGAATAAAGACGCCGACGGCGCGAAGCGTATCTTCCTCCAGCTTGCCGTGGGGAATAGCGATACCGTTGCCAATGCCGGTACTGCCCATACGCTCACGGGTCAGTACGGCTTCGAAAACGACCTGCGGTGGAAGGCCAAGCTGTTTGGCTGCCAGTTCGCTGATGATTTCCAGCGCACGTTTTTTACTCTGGCAGTGGACGCCACTGCGAGTACATTCCTGGTTAAGGACATTGCTCAGTTGTAGAGCGGAATCGTTGTTCATCATAAGTTCACCTAAGCACTTTTGTGCAAACGGCCCGCGACTTAAGCAGCGGGCCGGCCATATGCACATCGGATGCCCGGATTATCAGTGTTGTTTTAGTTTATCTTTGTGTTTCGTTAACTGTCGGGCCAGTTTATCAATCAGGCCGTCAATCGCCGCATACATGTCCTGGCCTTCGGCACTGGCATGCAGTTCTCCACCGTTCACATGCAGCGTAGCATCCGCTGTATGGGTGACTTTTTCCACCTTTAATACAATATAGACCTGGTTGATTCTTTCGAAGTACTGCTCCAGTTTGGCAAACTTCGAGTTCAGAAATTCACGCAGTGCTTCAGTGATCTCGACGTTTTGTCCCGTAATGTTGAGCTGCATAGTGTCTTCCTTATCGGTAAAGTCACACCAGCTGTTTACGCTGGTTTGACGGTGGAATGGATAAAGACTCTCGGTACTTCGCAACTGTGCGGCGCGCCACCATAATACCTTGATCCGACAGTATTGAGGTTAACTTACTGTCGCTCAGCGGTTTGGCGGGGTTTTCCGCAGCAATTAACTTCTTCACCAGCGCCCGAATTGCCGTGGAGGAGGCTTCACCGCCGCCTTCGGTATTGACGTGGCTGGAGAAGAAATATTTCAATTCAAAGATGCCGCGTGGGCTATGCAAATATTTCTGAGTGGTCACCCTCGAAATTGTCGACTCGTGCATGTCCACTGCCTGAGCAATATCGGCCAGCACCATCGGTTTCATATGCTCTTCACCGTGCTCAAAGAAGGCCTGCTGCTGTTCGACAATGCATCGGCTCACGCGCAATAACGTATCATTGCGGCTTTCCAGGCTTTTAATCAACCATTTCGCTTCCTGCAGGTTGCTGCGGATGAACTGCGAGTCGCTGTCATTGCGCGTGTTGCCGCTCATGGCTGCGTATTGCTGATTGATTTTGAGGCGCGGGATGCTGTCTACGTTAAGCTCTACAACCCAGCGCGTCAGGTGCTTACGCACCAGTACATCAGGAATAACGTACTCAGGTTCACCCGTTTGGATCGACTGGCCGGGGCGAGGATCGAGGGACTGAATCAGGCACATGGCCTCTTTAAGCGCGTCCTCTTTGATACGCGTGACCCGCATCAACGTCCGGAAGTCGTGATTTGCCAGCAGATCTAAATGATCGCTAACAATAAGCCGGGCTTCCGCCAGCCATGGGGTCTCTTTGGCGTACTGAGAAAGCTGAATTAACAGGCAATCGCGTAAGTCTCGTGCTGCGACGCCGACGGGATCAAAACGTTGGATGCGTTTGAGGACGGCTTCCACTTCGTCAAGGCTTACATCGTCGTGGCCCAGACTTTCCAGAATGTCTTCCAGCGGCACGGTGAGATACCCGGTTTCATCCACTGCATCGACAATAGACGTCGCGATAGCGGCGTCCGTATCGGAAAATGGCGTCAAATCGACCTGCCACATCAGGTAGTCCTGCAGGGACTGGGTGGTCTCGCCCTGGTAGACAGGCAGCTCGTCGTCCAGATAGTCAGTTCCCGTACCTGAAGGCGTTCCAGCGGTGTAAATTTCATCCCAACTGGCATCCAGCGGCAGCTCATCGGGCATCTCTTTCTGCTCGAGGGCTTCACGGGTGTCCATTGCTTCGCTCTCAGGCACTTCCTGAGTATCGATCTCATCATGCAGGTCGGTTTGCTCAAGCAATGGATTACTGTCCAGTGCCTGCTGGAGTTCTTGCTGAAGCTCTAACGTTGAGAGCTGAAGCAGACGGATGGCCTGCTGCAGCTGGGGCGTCATAGCAAGTTGTTGGCTAAGCCGTAATTGCAAACCTTGCTTCATGTTCAGAGCAAACGTCCTCAAATAAGTCGTGTAAGACTTCCCACCCTATCAGAGTCTGAACTCTTCGCCCAGATAGACTCGCTTAACTTGCTCGTCTTCAAGGATTTCTTCCGGTGTACCGTGGGCAATCAGGTGCCCCTGACTAACGATGTAGGCGCGTTCGCAGACGGCCAGCGTTTCGCGGACGTTATGGTCTGTAATCAATACGCCGAGGCCGCTGTCACGCAGGTGCTCGATAATGCGTTTGATATCAATAACGGAAATAGGATCAACCCCGGCAAAGGGTTCATCCAGCAAAATGAACTTCGGGTTTGCCGCAAGCGCGCGAGCAATTTCTACGCGGCGGCGTTCACCGCCGGACAGTGACTGCCCGAGGTTATTACGCAGGTGCGAGATATGAAACTCTTCCATCAGCTCGTTAGCGCGATCGTCACGCTGCTCTGACGTCAGATCATCGCGAATCTGCAGCACCGCCATCAGATTATCAAACACGCTCAGGCGGCGGAAAATGGACGCTTCCTGCGGCAAATAACCGATGCCGCGACGCGCACGAGCGTGCAGCGGCAGCAGACTGATGTCTTCTTCATCAATAATGATGTTACCTGCATCGCGTGGCACGATCCCCACTACCATGTAAAACGTCGTGGTTTTACCGGCGCCGTTTGGCCCGAGCAGCCCAACGATCTCACCTGATTTAACGGTTAGGCTGACGTCTTCGACTACGCGGCGGCCTTTGTAGGCTTTGGCCAGGTTTTTCGCAATTAAAGTTGCCATAACGAATCAGTTACTCTTTTTTGGTGCCGGTTGCTGGCCGTTTTTGTTTTGCAGCTGAGACGGCACCAGCACGGTGGTCACGCGTTTGCCTTTCTCGCTAAACGCCTGCATTTTTTGCTCTTTCACCAGGTAGGTGATCTTGTCGCCGGTGATGTTGCTGTCCAGCTGTTCAAGGTAAGCGTTGCCGGTCAGTACAACGAAATCTTTAGCCAATTCATAATGCATGGTGGACGCGTGGCCTTTTACCGGCTTACCGTTGTCCTGCATTTGATAGAAAGTAGCTGGGTTACCGTAGCCATCAATCACCTCTTTGCCTTGTTCACCGCCTGGGCGGGTCACAACGACTTTATCGGCGTTGATTTTGATCGTGCCCTGAGTCACAACGACATTGCCGGTAAAGGTAACGACGTTGCCCTGCATATCGAGAGACTGTTGGTCGGATTCGATATGAATAGGTTGGTCGGTGTCACCGGTCAGTGCCCAGGCTGACAGCGGTACGGCAAAAAGCGAACCAAGCAGAACAAGTTTAAGGCTGAGTTTGTTTATTCTGGATTTCATATGAGGTTTTAACCTTTTCAATCAGCTGTGCAGTTTGGCTGCGTAAGTTGCCACGCATTTTCAGGCCACTGGAGTTAAATGTGGTGCCGTACAAAGTCACCAGGTCGTCAGAAGCGACATCCTGAGTAATTAAATTCACCTGCGCATTGTCCGTCGTGATTCTGCGTAACTGAGAGTCAGGTGTTAACGCAGTGACGACGACGTTGCCATACAAATAAAGCATTTTGTCATCGGTAAGTTTGGCGCGATCCGCCTGAATTTCCCAGGTGGCGATTTTATTTTCATCGTACTGGGTCATGACGGGTTTGGTGAACCATGAAATACCCGTATCCGAGAAGTATTCAACGTGTTGAGCAATAAGCTTATAGTTCAGCGCGCCCTGTGGGTTGTATACGACTGTCGTGGAAAATTCGCTTTGATAAGTTGGCGTATCGCTGTTAACGGTTACGCCGGACTCGTCCTTCTCCGTCAGATTCAGGCCGATAAGCACTAATGCCGCAATGGCAAGCAGGAAAATAATCCAACGTCTGGTCTTGCTCATATGGATTGCCCTTTCGCCTCATCAAGCTTGCCTTGCGCCATCAACAGGAGATCGCAGATTTCCCGCACTGCGCCTCGCCCGCCGCTGATTCTGGTCACGTAATCCGCTTTTGGCGTCAATAATGGGTGGGCGTCTGCAACGGCAACGCTTAAACCGACCCGTTCCATGACTGGCCAGTCGATCAGGTCATCGCCAATGTAGGCAACCCGATCGGGAGAAAGCGCAACCTTTGACAACAGATCGTGGAACGCCACAACTTTATCGGATTGCCCTTGATAAAGGTGGGTAATGCCCAACGTTTCGCAGCGATCTTCCAGCAGTTTTGCTTTCCTGCCTGTAATAATAGCGACTTCAATTCCGGAGGTCAGGGCGCAGCGAATGCCATAGCCATCGCGTACGTTAAAGGCTTTCAGCTCTTCACCGCTGTTGCCCATGTAAATAAGGCCGTCAGACATTACGCCGTCAACGTCCAGAATCAGCAGGCGAATCTCTTTCGCTTTCGCTATGACCTGCGCGCTTACCGGCCCGTAGCAGGTATTAAGCAGCGCATCATGGTTACTCATTAAGGCTAATCCTTTTTTAAACTACGCCCGCGCGTAGCATGTCATGCATATGTACCACACCCAGCAACTGGTCGCCATCCGCCACCATAACCGAAGTAATATGGCGTGACTGCATCAGGTTTAATGCGTCCACAGCTAATGTGCCAGGGCGTACGCGAATGCCTCCCGTTGTCATGACATCCGCAATACGTAAGGTATGTAAATCAACACCCATATCGAACACGCGACGTAAATCGCCATCGGTAAAGATGCCCTCTATTTTCATCAGGTCATTGCAGATGACCGTCATCCCCATATTTTTACGGGTAATCTCCAACAGCGCATCCCGCAAAGAGGCTTCTTTGCTTACGTGCGGGATATCATCACCCGTGTGCATGATATCGTTCACGCGGAGTAATAGCTTACGCCCCAGCGCGCCGCCAGGATGAGACAGAGCAAAATCTTCAGCGGTAAAACCACGAGCCTTCAGTAACGCCACGGCCAGCGCATCGCCCATAACCAGCGTCGCCGTTGTGCTGGAGGTTGGCGCGAGGCCGAGAGGGCAAGCTTCCTGAGGCACTTTGATGCACAGATGAATATCCGCTGCACGGCCCATTGAGCTTTCCGGGCGGGCGGTCATGCAAATCAAAGGCACCTGAAGGCGCTTTAATACCGGGATGAGCGCCAAAATTTCGTTCGACTCGCCGGAATTAGAAATCGCCAGGACGATATCCTGTGCCGTGACCATGCCTAAATCACCGTGGCTGGCTTCTCCTGGGTGCACAAAAAAGGCTGGCGTGCCGGTACTGGCAAAGGTTGCCGCGATTTTTTTCCCAATATGACCCGATTTTCCCATCCCCATGACAACAACTTTACCGGGACAATAGAATATCTTCTCACAGGCCAGCGAGAAATCGTCGTTGATGTACTGGTCGAGTTGAGCCAGGCCTTCACGTTCAATATTGAGCACGTCTTTGCCCGCTTGTTGAAAGTCAAAACCCGGCGCTAAATCTATATGAGACATAATTCCCGTTTCCGCTTTATTCGACGACAGGTGGCGCAACGAACCACAGCACCACAATCCATATGATGAATCCACATGTTAACAGAGCGCCCGCGAGCTTGCCGATTTGGCGAGGTTTGCGCCAGCAGAGCAGGGCAAAAACAGCACTTACCGCTAACATCAACCAATAATCCCGGGCAAAAGCTAACGGGTTGAGGTGGCCCGGTGCCACCAACGCAGGAATGCCAAGCACAAACACAACGTTAAAAATGTTCGAACCGATGATATTACCAATCGCAATATCATCTTCGCCCTTGCGCGCGCCGGCTATGGCGGTCGCTAATTCCGGCAGACTGGTACCAATCGCAATGATCGTCAAACCGATAACCAGTTCGCTTACGCCAAAATAATGGGCAAGCACCGAGGCATTATCGATGACCATTCGCGTTGCCATCGGCATAATAACCAACGCCACTCCCAGCCATAAAAATGCGACGGACAGACTGCCTTCTTGAGGGAGTTCGGCCTGCTGCTCCCGCGTCAGACTATCGATCCCCTGCCGTTCCGCAAGGCGGCCTATTCTAATGATAAAGAGTAGATATAACACTGCGATTGTCAGCAGCATGACGCCCTCGGCCTGCGTCAGTTCACCGTCATAGAGAAACAGACCTGCGGCGGCACTCACCGCCAACATTAGAGGCAATTCACGACGTAGAATATCGGAATTAACGGTAAATGGGTGCAGCAGCGCGGCGAGCCCCAGGATCAGCATAATGTTAGTGATATTTGAGCCGATAGCTGTCCCTACGGCCAAATCCAACTGGCCGTGCAGCGCTGACGTACTGGCGATGATAATTTCAGGCAGTGAAGTGCCAATGCTGACCACCGTCATGCCGATAATCAGCGGCGGGATCCCGATGCTGCGACAAAGTATCGCTGCGGCGAAAACTAAACGGTCGGCACCATAGACCACCAGGAGTAAACCAATAATTAATAGCGCCGTAGCTAACAGCATGAAAAATCCTTTATTAGGGTATAATCGCCGATCCTGAGGGGCTGAAGGGTCGGGCAAAACGAAGTGCAGCCTGAGCCTGGCGATAAGTCTTAATTCTGACTTTATGCGGCGAAAAAGTAAAACAAATGCCAGCTTTCGCTAACCTGCGCAGGTAATATTCTGTAAAAATGTTGGGTTTTAGCATCCCTTTGAGGCCATGCTTGCCGGCAAACATAAAAAAGGAAGGGCGATGAGTCAGACAGAAGCCAATCTGGTTGAGATCCGTGGGATGAGTTTCTCTCGCGGCGAGCGCCAGATCTTCGAGAATATTTCGCTGACGGTACCACGCGGCAAGGTGACGGCGATCATGGGGCCATCGGGGATCGGTAAAACTACGCTGTTGAAGCTTATTGGTGGGCAGATCCAGCCGGACAGCGGCGAGATCCTTTTTGATGGTGAGAACGTACCGTCGATGTCGCGTTCACGGCTTTTTACCGTGCGTAAACGCATGAGTATGCTGTTCCAATCCGGCGCCTTATTTACCGATCTTAATGTGTTTGAAAACGTGGCTTATCCACTGCGTGAACATCTTCAGTTACCAGAACCGCTATTGCACAGCACGGTGATGATGAAACTGGAAGCCGTGGGGCTTCGCGGGGCGGCCAATCTTATGCCTTCTGAATTATCTGGCGGGATGGCGCGCCGCGCGGCGTTGGCCCGTGCTATAGCGCTTGAGCCAGACTTGATTATGTTTGATGAACCTTTCGTCGGACAGGATCCCATTACCATGGGCGTGCTGGTTAAGCTTATTTCAGAACTTAACAGCGCTCTTGGCGTCACCTGCATTGTGGTATCACACGATGTACCAGAAGTATTAAGCATCGCGGATTACGCTTATATTGCTGCCGATCAGCACATTGTTGCTCAAGGTAGCCCGGCGGAATTGCGTGAAAACCACGATCCACGCGTTAGACAGTTCCTTGATGGGATCGCGGATGGCCCGGTGCCATTCCGTTATCCAGCCGGGGATTATCAACAAGATTTATTACCTGGAACGAGGAGCTAAACTGCTCATGCTGCTAAATGCACTGGCATCTCTCGGGCGACGCGGGATAAAAACCTGCGCTTCGTTTGGACGTGCCGGACTGATGTTATTCAACGCGCTGGTAGGGAAACCGGAGTTTCGCAAGCATGCGCCGTTGCTGGTTCGTCAGCTTTATAATGTCGGTGTACTGTCGATGTTGATCATTATGGTTTCCGGCCTGTTCATCGGGATGGTGCTTGGCTTACAGGGCTATCTTGTGCTGACGACTTACAGCGCTGAGTCGAGTCTAGGCATGCTGGTGGCGCTTTCACTGCTCCGTGAACTTGGCCCGGTTGTTGCCGCGCTACTGTTTGCCGGGCGTGCGGGTTCTGCTTTAACCGCCGAAATTGGCCTGATGCGTGCGACGGAACAGCTGTCCAGCATGGAGATGATGGCTGTCGATCCGCTGCGCCGCGTCGTTTCACCGCGATTTTGGGCTGGGGTTATCTCGCTGCCGCTTCTGACGCTTATCTTCGTTGCCGTGGGCGTTTGGGGTGGTGCTCTGGTGGGCGTGAACTGGAAAGGCATTGATGCCGGTTTCTTCTGGTCAGCAATGCAAAATGCAGTCTCATGGCGGCTGGATTTGGTTAACTGCGTGATTAAAAGCGTAGTCTTCGCCATTACCGTAACGTGGATTGCGTTATTCAACGGGTACGATGCTATTCCGACTTCTGCCGGGATTAGCCGGGCAACCACGCGCACCGTTGTGCACGCTTCTCTGGCCGTTTTGGGCCTCGATTTTGTGCTGACAGCACTGATGTTTGGGAATTGAGTTCATGCAAACAAAGAAATTTGAAGTTTGGGTTGGTGCTTTTCTGCTGGTCGCGCTGGTCGCTATTATTTTTCTCTGTCTGAAAGTGGCGAATGTTACCTCTCTGCGTAGCGAACCGACTTATCGGGTATATGCCACCTTCGACAACATCGGTGGCCTGAAAATGAGTTCGCCGGTTCGTCTTGGTGGTGTTGTTATTGGTCGAGTTGATGGTATCGCTCTTGACCCGAAAACCTATTTGCCTCGCGTAACGCTGGACATTGAACAGCGCTACAACCAGATTCCGGATACCAGCTCTCTGGCGATTCGCACGTCTGGGCTGTTGGGTGAGCAATATATTGCTCTTAACCTCGGCTTTGACGACCCGGAACTGGGGTCATCTATGCTGAAAGATGGCAGCACCATTCAGGATACGAAATCTGCTTTGGTTCTTGAGGATCTGATAGGTCAGTTCCTTTACAAGAGCGGCAACGGCGACAATAAGAATTCTGGCGATGCTGAAGCGCATTCCGCAGGCCATACTGATGCTGCACCGCAGTCAGGTACTACGAATTAATTTAAGAGGAACAAGTGATGTTTAAGCGTCTTATGATGGTAGCTATGCTGGTTATCGCCCCATTTGCGATGGCGGCAGACCAGACCAACCCTTACAAATTAATGAATGAGGCGGCGCAGAAGACCTTTGATCGCCTGAAAAACGAGCAGCCTCAAATTCGACAGAATCCGAATTATCTGCGGGATATCGTTGGCCAGGAACTGCTGCCTTATGTTCAGGTAAAATACGCGGGGGCGCTGGTGTTAGGGCGTTACTACAAAGATGCTACGCCTGCGCAGCGTGACGCTTACTTCAAGGCTTTTGAAGAGTACCTGAAGCAGGCCTATGGTCAGGCGCTGGCGCTGTATCACGGTCAGACTTATCAAATCGCCCCGGAGCAACCTCTTGGTAATGCTGATATTGTGGCGATCCGTGTGACGATAATCGATCCAAATGGGCGTCCACCAGTGCGTCTTGATTTCCAATGGCGTAAAAATAGCCAAACCGGGAACTGGCAGGCATACGATATGATTGCCGAAGGGATCAGCATGATCACCACCAAACAAAACGAGTGGAGCGACCTGCTCCGTACGAAAGGTATCGATGGTTTGACCGCGCAGCTGCAGTCGATTTCGAAACAGCCAATTACCCTGGACAGTAAAAAGTAATGGCGGAAGAACTAAGCTGGAAGCAGGACGGTGCAACGCTGCATTTCTTCGGAGAGCTGGATGGCGTCACCGTTAATTCGCTTTGGCAGCAGCGTGAGAAAATGGTCACGGGTATCAGTCTCTTTGAGCTAAGTGGCTTAACTCGCGTTGATACCGCCGGGCTGGCGTTGCTTATTCACCTGACAGCCATCGTGGCTCGCCAGGGGAACAAGATTGAGCTTAGGGGCGCTACTGATAATTTGCGCACACTGGCTCAACTCTACAATCTGCCAGAGGCGCTATTGCCACATCTGGCAGGCTAATGATTTCAGCACGTTACTTTCAAAGCCCTCGAACTGCTAAGTTCTGGGGCTTTTTGCTTATTTAAGCGGACGCCACTTTCCTCTAAGATGTGTGGCTTATTTCATCATTTATTAATCGACGAATAGATACCCCATGGAAAATCATGAAATTCAGACAGTGCTGATGAACGCACTGCCCCTCCAGGAAGTCCACGTCTCAGGCGATGGCAGCCACTTTCAGGTTATAGCGGTGGGTGAGTTATTCGCCGAGTTAAGTCGCGTCAAAAAACAGCAAACCGTGTATGCCCCGCTGATGGAATTTATCGCGGATAATCGCATGCATGCTGTGTCTATTAAGACCTATACGCCAGAAGAGTGGGCGCGCGATCGCAAACTGAATGGTTTTTGAATCATCGGCTCAGGCTGGTGATAACGTTTTGAATTTAAAAGAGAGCAGTTTCAATGGATAAATTTCGTGTGCAGGGGCCTACCCGCCTGAGTGGAGAAGTCACAATCTCAGGGGCTAAAAACGCCGCGCTGCCAATCCTCTTCGCCGCGCTTCTGGCGGAAGAGCCGGTAGAGATTCAGAACGTTCCAAAACTGAAAGACATTGATACCACGATGAAGCTGCTGAGCCAGCTGGGTACCAAAGTTGAGCGCAACGGTTCCGTCTACATTGACGCCAGCGGCGTAAATATTTTCTGTGCGCCATATGACCTGGTGAAAACCATGCGAGCCTCTATTTGGGCGCTAGGGCCACTGGTTGCTCGCTTTGGCCAAGGGCAGGTTTCTCTGCCTGGTGGTTGTGCCATTGGCGCTCGTCCGGTGGATTTGCACATTACTGGTCTGGAGCAGTTGGGTGCGGAGATTAAGCTCGAAGAAGGCTACGTTAAGGCGTCGGTAAATGGCCGCCTTAAAGGTGCTCATATCGTGATGGATAAGGTCAGCGTGGGTGCAACCGTGACCATCATGAGTGCGGCCACGCTTGCGGAAGGCAAAACGATCATTGAAAACGCTGCCCGTGAACCGGAGATCGTCGACACTGCGAACTTCCTTAACACCCTGGGCGCGAAGATCAGCGGTGCGGGCACCGATCGTATTACTATCGAAGGCGTTGCTCGTTTGGGCGGGGGCGTTTACCGCGTGCTGCCTGACCGTATTGAAACCGGGACGTTCCTGGTGGCTGCGGCAATCTCTGGCGGTAAAATTCTTTGCCGTAACGCGCAGCCGGATACTCTGGATGCTGTTCTGGCGAAGCTGCGTGAAGCTGGCGCGGAAGTTGAAACGGGTAAAGACTGGATCAGTCTTGATATGCATGGCCAACGTCCAAAAGGCGTAACGGTGCGTACTGCTCCACACCCAGGTTTCCCTACCGATATGCAGGCGCAATTCACCCTGCTGAATCTGGTGGCGGAAGGGACAGGCGTTATCACCGAAACTATCTTCGAAAACCGCTTTATGCATGTGCCTGAATTAATCCGTATGGGCGCGCATGCTGAGATCGAAAGCAATACAGTTATCTGCCACGGTGTCGAAAAGCTTTCCGGAGCTCAGGTAATGGCAACCGATCTTCGTGCGTCTGCAAGTCTGGTTCTGGCGGGCTGTATCGCAGAAGGGACAACGATAGTGGATCGTATTTACCACATTGATCGCGGCTATGAGCGTATTGAAGATAAGCTTCAGGCGCTGGGGGCTAAGATCGAGCGCGTCAAGGGAAGCGAGTAAACATCCTCCCTTAAAGACGGATAGCCGGGGCATGCCCCGGCTTTTTTATAGCTGTCGGATCTTCCGTGTTCGGTCGATAAACTCACGTGTCACCGGGTCGTGGTAGCGTGAAGGCCAGATAACCTGTGGTGCAACACCTAAAGCCTTAGCGATAATAAACTCCCCTTTGGGCCAGGGGCGAGACAGCGCATTGGCGAGCGTTGATGAGCTTAAACCTGACTGGCGTGATAAGGCGGCGAGCGACGTTTTCTTTTTTCGCAGTCCGGCAATAATGTCCGCCGGATGCCAGTCCACAAATTGATTTTCCATAATCTCTCCCTGTGATCTTACTAATCCTGCTCTGAGATGAGCGATGGCACAGGAAATTTATAACATAAAAATTTCCAAATGATTCCAGTAAGTGCAAGGAATAATAGATTCTGTGTTTTCATCCGCAAATATGATGAAAGCTAGTGAGAATGAAATATTCAGGAAAGAGGGAAGGGTTGAGGATCTGTTTTACTGGAAACTTTAGCGCGCCAACTGGCGCGCTAAAGTTGATGTTAGTGGTCGCGTTGAACGGACATGTGCGCCAAAGAAATTAGCGCTTCACGGTAAGGAGTATCAGGCAGCACTGAAAGGGCATCGATTGCTTTATCTGCCTCTTCTTCGGCGCGTTGACGAGTCCATTCCAGAGAACCGCAATCCGACATAGCTCTCAGTACGGGATCCAGTAAATGACGGCCATTTCCCTGTTCGATCGCTTCACGAATCATCTGAGCCTGCTCTGGTGAGCCGTTGCGCATGGCGTGTAACAGCGGCAGCGTCGGTTTGCCTTCGTTCAGATCATCGCCGACATTTTTACCCAGCGTTTGCCCATCTGAGCTGTAATCCAGCAGGTCATCAATGAGTTGAAACGCAGTACCCAGGTACCGCCCATAATCCTGCAGCGCTTTTTCCTGAATCTCCGTTGCGCCTGCCAGAATCCCCGAGCATTGAGCCGCAGCTTCAAACAGGCGGGCCGTTTTGCTGTAAATGACCCGCATATAGCTTTCTTCAGTAATGTCTGGGTCATTACAGTTCATCAGCTGTAGCACTTCGCCTTCAGCGATAACGTTTACGGCCTCTGACATCACTTCCAGCACTTTCAGCGAACCGAGGCTGGTCATCATCTGGAATGCTCGCGTATAGATGAAATCGCCGACCAAAACGCTCGCAGCGTTGCCGAAAGCGGCATTGGCTGTGGCTTTACCCCGACGCATATCTGATTCGTCCACGACGTCATCATGAAGTAGCGTGGCGGTATGTATAAATTCGATCAGCGCTGCAATTCTGACATGTGCTTGCCCTTCGTAAGCAAGCGCCCGCGCGGCAAGTACGGCAATCATTGGGCGGATGCGTTTACCGCCACCGCTGACGATGTAGTAGCCCAACTGGTTGATCAGTTGAACATCGGAATTCAATTGCTCAAGGATTGTCGCATTGACACCCGCCATATCTTGCGCGGTTAACTCATTAATTTTTTCTAAATTCATCGCAAAAGTCTGGCTTTCGTCCTGTTTATTCCATATCCATATGGCATAACGAGAGGGTTGAGGTTCGATACTGTAGTACAGATTGTACTGAAAAAACGAGGCAGATAAACGGTGTGTGTGCTGTTGCGTTTTTTTTCTACGGTAATTGACGATCGGGCTTGTCAAACCCTCACGATTTGCGTAATATTCGCGCCCTATTGTGAATATTTATAGCGCTACCTGAAACCTATGTAAGGTAAGCGCGGAAAGCGGAGTTTTATATGTACGCGGTTTTCCAAAGTGGTGGTAAACAACACCGAGTAAGCGAAGGTCAGACCGTTCGCCTGGAAAAGCTGGACATCGCAACTGGCGAAACTGTTGAGTTCGCTGAAGTTCTGATGATCGCAAACGGTGAAGAAGTCAAAATCGGCGTTCCTTTCGTCGATGGTGGCGTTATTAAAGCTGAAGTCGTTGCTCACGGTCGTGGCGAGAAAGTTAAAATCGTTAAGTTCCGTCGCCGTAAACACTATCGTAAGCAAGCGGGCCACCGTCAGTGGTTCACTGATGTGAAAATCACTGGCATCAGCGCCTAAGACCTGAGGAGTAGATTAAATGGCACATAAAAAGGCTGGCGGCTCAACTCGTAACGGTCGCGATTCAGAAGCAAAACGCCTGGGTGTAAAACGCTTTGGTGGTGAAACTGTACTGGCTGGTAGCATCATCGTTCGTCAACGTGGTACCAAATTCCACGCTGGCAACAATGTAGGTTGTGGTCGTGACCACACCCTGTTTGCTAAAGCAGACGGTAAAGTGAAATTCGAAGTTAAAGGCCCGAACAATCGTAAATACATCAGCATCGTTGCTGAGTAAGTTTTTCGGTCCGGTAACGGATGAAAGCCCCGCAACGTGTTGCGGGGCTTTTTACATTGTACGCCTGGTAAATTAAGACAGGGAATGGGCATGGGGCAGCAGGCGGGAATCGGTATTCTTTTAGCGTTAACCACGGCGATGTGCTGGGGGGCGTTACCCATAGCGATGAAGCAGGTGCTTCCGGTGATGGCGCCACCAACCGTGGTATTTTATCGATTTCTGATGGCCAGTATTGGCCTGGGTATTTTCCTTGCGATTCGGGGGAAATTACCGCCGCTCAGGATGTTCCGTAAGCCCCGGTGGCTAGTACTGTTAGCGATCGCCACTGGGGGATTATTTGGCAACTTTCTGCTCTTTAGTTCTTCCCTGCAGTATTTAAGTCCTACTGCGTCTCAGGTTATTGGCCAGCTTTCTCCTGTCGGGATGATGGTGGCGAGCGTAGTAGTGCTAAAAGAGAGAATGCGTGGCACGCAGATTATTGGTGCCATGATGCTCTTGTGTGGTCTGGTGATGTTCTTCAACACCAGTCTTGTAGAGATTTTTACCCGCCTGACGGATTACACCCTTGGTGTTATCTTCGGCGTGCTGGCGGCAACGGTTTGGGTCAGCTATGGTGTGGCGCAGAAAGTGTTATTACGCCGGTTAGCCTCACAGCAGATCCTCTTTTTGTTGTACACTTTATGTACTATTGCACTTTTGCCGCTGGCAAAACCTGGTGTGATTTTCCAGCTCAGTAGCTGGCAACTGGCATGTCTGGTTTTCTGCGGTCTGAATACGCTGGTAGGCTATGGCGCGCTCGCTGAGGCGATGGCGCGCTGGCAGGCCTCCCAGGTTAGCGCCATCATTACGCTAACCCCGTTATTTACGTTGCTGTTCTCAGACCTGCTGTCTCAGGCCTGGCCCGAGTATTTCGCCATACCGATGCTTAACCTTGTGGGTTATATCGGGGCTCTCGTGGTTGTGGCTGGTGCGATGTATTCCGCGATTGGCCACCGCCTTTGGGGGCGCTGGCATAAAACCGAAACGATCACGCCGGTGCAGCGTTCGGGCGAATGATTTACGGAGAAGTAAGATGAAGTTTGTTGATGAAGCAACGATCCTGGTCGTAGCAGGTGATGGCGGTAACGGCTGCGTTAGCTTCCGTCGTGAAAAATATATCCCGAGAGGCGGCCCGGACGGTGGTGATGGTGGTGACGGTGGTGACGTATGGCTTGAAGCCGACGAGAACCTGAATACGCTTATCGATTATCGTTTTGAAAAGGCCTTCCGCGCAGAACGTGGCCAGAACGGCCAAAGCCGCGATTGTACCGGTAAACGTGGGCATGACGTCACTGTAAAGGTACCAGTGGGTACCCGAGTGATCGATCAGGGCACCGGTGAAACCATGGGCGATATGACGCAGCATGGCCAAAAGCTGATGGTTGCCAAAGGCGGCTGGCACGGTCTGGGTAATACCCGTTTTAAATCCTCCGTAAACCGTACCCCACGTCAGAAAACGATGGGGACTCCGGGTGAAAAACGCGATCTGCAGCTAGAGCTGATGCTGCTGGCCGATGTCGGTATGCTGGGTATGCCAAATGCGGGTAAATCTACCTTTATCCGCGCGGTATCTGCAGCGAAGCCAAAAGTGGCTGATTATCCATTTACTACGCTAGTGCCAAGCCTGGGCGTTGTTCGTATGGACAATGAAAAGAGCTTCGTTGTCGCGGATATCCCGGGGCTTATCGAGGGCGCCGCTGACGGCGCTGGTTTGGGCATTCGCTTCCTTAAACACCTTGAGCGCTGCCGCGTATTGCTGCATCTCATTGACATTGAACCTATCGATGGCTCTGACCCGGTTGAAAACGCCCGCATCATCGTTGGCGAACTGGAGAAATACAGCGAAAGCCTGGCGTCAAAACCTCGCTGGCTCGTGTTTAACAAAATCGATCTGATGGATAAAGCGCAGGCCGAAGAAAAAGCGAAAGCCATTGCCGAAGCGCTTGGTTGGGAAGATAAATACTACCTGATCTCCGCTGCCAGCCAGATGGGCGTCAAAGATCTCTGCTGGGATGTGATGACCTTTATCATCGAGAACCCGATTACGGCGGCTGAGGTCGCTAAGCAGCCAGAGAAAGTCGAGTTTATGTGGGATGATTACCATCGCCAACAGCTCGATGAAATGGAAGCTGAAGCAGAAGAAGACTGGGATGACGACTGGGATGATGAAGACGACGAAGGCGTCGAAATTATCTACCAGAAGTAAGTCTCAACGAAGAAGGCCGGTGCTCCCGGCCTTTTTTATTGGATGCTGTTCGGAAGCCAGCAGTCAGCCTGCAAGCCGCCTTCCGCACGATTGCCTAATGCCAGGCGGCCATGGTGAAGTTGAACAATCCGCTGCACAATGTTCAGACCCAGTCCGCTACCGCCATAGCGCTGATCCATACGCCTGAAGGGTTCCGTGATTTGTTGAAGATATTCGTCTTTAATGCCCGGGCCGCTGTCGGCCACGCTCAAGATCGTTCCACCCTCTTTTTCCGTCAATGCTATATGAATTTCGCCTTTTTCCGGGCTATAGCGGGAGGCATTTTCCAGCAGGTTACGCAACATTAAACGCAGCAGCACGGCATCACCTTGCACGGTCAGAGCGGATGCTGCAGGCCAGGTTAGCTTTTGCGAGCGCTGTGCCGCCAACTCTTCCATTTCCATTTTAAGCGGCGCAATGATGTCGTCACTCCAGACCAGCGTATTGTAATGCCCGCTGGCCAGAGCTTGCCCGGCGCGCGAAAGCATCAGGAGCTGTTCAATGGTATGCATAAGCTGATCGATACGTGTTAGCAGCATCGGGGCCTGCGCTACCCCATTTTTTACCATCAATTCCAGATGTAACCTGAGACCAGCAAGCGGTGTTCTCAGTTCATGGGCCGCATCGGCAGTGAATAAGCGCTCCTGTTGAATCGTATGATCCAGCCGGCCAAGTAGCTGGTTGAGGGAATTGGTTACGGCCACCATTTCGTCCATGTCGGAAAACATAGGCAGGGGAGTGAGGTTGTCGGCTGAGCGGTTAGCCAGGCTTGAACGCAGCTGATTCAGCGGGCGGGTTATCCAGGTAATTGCCCAGAAAGAGAAAAACAGCGTAAAGGCAACCATGACCAGAGAAGGCACCAACAGGGAAGCAATCGCTTCACGAATCTCTTTTTCGACCTGCTGGTTTCGGGCTTTTGCGGAGAGCGTTTCACTCACCAAAAAACCAATCTGCTCACGGCTCTCATGCCACAGCCAGACAACGCTAATCAACTGGAAGAAAAGAAGAATAAGCGCCAGCAGGATCATCAGGCGCCGGCGCATGCTGCTCATGAGCGGCTTTCCAGCCGGTAGCCAACGCCGCGCACGGTTTTGATTCTGTCTTTGCCTAATTTTCGGCGTAGGTTGTGAATGTGCACTTCAAGGGTGTTGGAGCCGGGATCGTCCTGCCAGCTGTAAATATCCTGCTGTAGCGTTTCACGGTGGACCGTCTGGCCGATTCGCATCATCAGGCGTGTCAGAAGAGCGAACTCTTTGGGCGTAATTTCTACAGCCTGATTGGCGAGCAGCACCTGCTGAGTCTGCAAATTGAGGGTTAAATCGTCTTCCTGAAGCAGATTGTCGCTGTGTCCCTGGTAGCGACGGATCAGCGCTCTCGCACGCGCCTGCAGTTCTGCAAGCGCAAAAGGCTTAACCAGATAATCATCCGCGCCGGAGTCCAGACCATTTACTCTGTCTTCAAGCGCGTCACGAGCCGTCAGGATTAGCACCGGGTTTTTTACCCCACGCCGACGCCATTGACTCAACAGCGTGGCACCATCTTTGTCCGGAAGCCCCAGGTCGAGAATAATCAGGCTGTATTCACCGCTTTGCAGCAAGGCATCAGCCTCCGCAGCCGTCGCGGCGCAGTCCAGCGCGTAGCCTTCCCCACCTAACGCCAGCGCAAGACCTTCCTGTAACAGTAAATCGTCTTCAACAATAAGCAGTTTCATAACTAGTTATTCTGGTAAATGTCTTTGTAAAGCCGGCTTTCGAAGCGCACTAACGGGATGCGGCGATTACGCTGGTCCGCTGGTTCAACGGCATAACCAGAGAGATACTGCACAAAGGCCATGCGCTGCCCGCTTGCCGTGGTGATGAAGCCAGCCAGATTATAAACACCCTGCAATGAACCCGTTTTCGCCGACACTTTCCCATCCACGCCAGCCTGATGTAGGCCGGCACGATACTGCAGAGAGCCATCGTAGCCCGCGAGCGGCAGCATAGAGATAAAGTTTAGCTGATTATCATTCTGCGCGATGTATTGCAGCACCTGCATCATTGTGGCCGGTGAAATCAGGTTATGACGCGAAAGGCCTGAACCATCGACGACAATACTGTTCCCCAAATCTACGCCCGCTTTTTGGCGCAATATCTGGCGTACAGCATCAGAACCTGCCCGCCAGGTGCCAGGAACACCCAGCCGGTTATGTCCGATGGTCCTGAATACGGTATCGGCAATCATGTTGTCGGATTTCTTGAGCATGATTTTAAGCAGGTCATGCAACGGGGCTGACTGTTTGCTGGCTATCACCGTGCCCGGTTCGTTGGGTTGAGTCTGGCGCAGTAGTGTTCCGCTATAGCTGATCCCTGCCTGCTTCAGTTCATCTTTAATGATGGCACCTGCATAGCTTGCACCATCCTGAATGGCAAAGGCTAAGGGCAGCGGATCGGCACGTTGTGTAAGGCAGCCGGTAAGCGTATAGCGGTTGAGATCGCCCGGGACAACATCCAGTTCGCAGTATTGGGCGTCAGGAGAACCTTTGGCCAGCGTTCTGACCTGACTAAACATCACGACCGGATAGTACGAAGCAATGCGGATATAGGCTAAATCGTCAGCTTTTGGCGCGCTGTATAAGGAAATAGAGAAGCAGTTACGGTCCACGATGGCGGCGGCGGGTGGTGCGCTGAAGCACTGTGTCATGTCGTTCCACGGCCAGCCCGGTGCTTTATCGTGGCTGGCGAAAATAGACGTGTCGACCAGCACGTTGCCCTTAATCTGTTGGACGCCCGCTTTTTTTAATTCGGCAACCATGTTGCGAATATCCTGACGCTTAAGCGTAGGATCTCCGCCGAAACGAGCGATAAGATCGCCGTTAAGTACGCCATTATCGATTTGAGCACGGCTTTCCAGCGTGGTGGTAAAACGAAAATCCGGGCCCAACTGAAGGAGCGCCGCTAGCGCCGTAATCACTTTCTGCGTACTGGCAGGCAGAGCCATTTGTTGGCTGTGATAATCAATGAACGGGCTTGTCGCACCGACTTTTTGTACCATCAGCGCCAGGTTCGCCCCGTCAGGCAACTGGGAGGTGTACTCTTCAACGTTCGCAGCCTGAACATTGATGGCTACGGCAGCGGTCAACCCAATGACAAATCTCAAAAATCGCATAATCTCGCGGTAACGGCCTGGAAACGTGACCGCCATACTACGGTGCATTATGGTGCAAAGTAAACGATGACCCTCAGGGAACTCCAGGGTAAAATACCGGTCAATTTGAAAACTGTTACTGACCTGGAGTCATTACCCCGGGTCGGTTTTCTTTTATTTGTTGCCGGAGAGACTTGCGTTACCGGCCATGCTCTTAAGCCAGCACGGTGTTTACCCTGCTGCAGAGGACTGATTTTAAGAGGTATAACAAATGCAACCTATTCCGATGACCTTACGTGGCGCTGAACAACTCCGCGAAGAACTGGATTTCCTGAAGTCCGTTCGTCGCCCTGAAATCATTGCTGCGATTGCTGAAGCTCGCGAGCATGGCGATCTGAAAGAAAACGCTGAATATCATGCCGCGCGTGAGCAACAGGGCTTTTGCGAAGGCCGCATCCAGGATATCGAAGCGAAGCTTTCTAATGCTCAGGTGATCGACGTCACAAGAATGCCAAATAACGGCCGTGTGATCTTTGGTACTACCGTAACAGTATTGAATCTGGACAGTGATGAAGAGCTTACTTATCGCATCGTTGGCGACGATGAGGCTGATTTTAAAAAGAATCTTATTTCTGTAAACTCGCCTATTGCTCGCGGTCTTGTGGGCAAGGAATGCGACGATGTTGTCGTAATTCGCACGCCGGGCGGTGATGTCGAATTCGAAATCTTAAAAGTAGAATATTTGTAATTTTTACTACGCTGGCTAAAGGGTTGGCGTATTGTAAAGAAAAGAAAAAGGCCGCATAGCGGCCTTTTATCAACGAACATAGCGTGGCATTTTGCACACCTCTGCTTATTTCGGCAGAGAAATCTTACGCTCTTTAGAAGGGCGGTAGAGCACCAGCGTTTTACCGATGACCTGTACATTACAGGCGCCGGTTTCCCGCACGATGGCATCCACAATTAAGGTTTTGGTTTCGCGATCTTCCGTTGCGATCTTCACCTTGATTAATTCATGGTGCTCAAGCGCTTGTTCAATCTCGGCCAGTACCCCTTCGGTCAAACCATTATTGCCAAGCATAACCACCGGCTTGAGCGGATGGGCCAGACCTTTTAGGTGCTGTTTTTGTTTAGTACTCAGATTCATCGTATTTTTTGCTTACGTTGGGATTGAAAACGGTTCATTCTACCGCCATCTCCAGTGTATCGCCAAATCGGCTGTGCTGATTGTTAGTTAGCCTGCTATTCACGATGAACAAAGTTGGATATTGAGATGACAGGTAAGAAGCGTTCTGCCAGCTCCAGTCGCTGGCTGCAGGAACACTTTAGCGATAAATATGTTCAACAGGCACAGAAAAAGGGGTTGCGGTCCCGTGCCTGGTTTAAACTTGATGAAATACAGCAAAGTGACAAACTTTTTAAGCCAGGAATGACTATTGTTGATCTTGGTGCTGCACCCGGCGGGTGGTCACAATATGTCGTGACGCAAATCGGGAATCAGGGGCGAATCATCGCTTGCGATCTTTTACCAATGGATCCTATCGTTGGTGTGGACTTCCTTCAGGGCGATTTTCGTGATGAATTAGTCGTCAAGGCCCTGCTGGAACGTGTTGGTGACAGTAAAGTGCAGGTTGTCATGTCAGATATGGCGCCAAACATGAGCGGGACACCGGCAGTCGATATTCCCCGCGCTATGTACTTGGTTGAACTGGCACTGGAAATGTGTCGGGACGTGCTGGCGCCGGGCGGTAGTTTTGTAGTGAAAGTGTTTCAGGGCGAAGGTTTCGATGAATACCTGCGAGAAATTCGCTCCCTGTTTACGACGGTTAAAGTTCGTAAACCGGACTCTTCTCGTGCCCGCTCACGTGAAGTGTACATTGTAGCGACCGGGCGCAAACTATAGTACCCTGACGCTGTTTGTTAACACAGTTGTAATATGAGGTTAATCCCTTGAGTGACATGGCGAAAAACCTAATACTCTGGCTGGTCATTGCCGTTGTGCTAATGTCTGTATTCCAGAGCTTTGGGCCCAGCGAGTCAAATGGCCGTAGGGTGGATTACTCCACTTTCCTGTCTGAAGTTAATCAGGACCAGGTTCGCGAAGCGCGCATCAACGGACGTGAAATCAACGTTACCAAGAAAGATAGTAACCGATACACGACTTACATCCCCGTTAATGATCCCAAGCTGCTTGATAATCTGATTACCAAGAACGTGAAAGTTGTGGGCGAACCGCCTGAAGAGCAAAGTCTGCTGGCAACTATCTTCATTTCCTGGTTCCCAATGCTGCTGCTGATTGGGGTCTGGATCTTCTTTATGCGTCAAATGCAGGGCGGCGGTGGCAAAGGTGCCATGTCGTTCGGTAAGAGCAAGGCGCGCATGCTAACGGAAGACCAAATCAAAACCACCTTTGCTGACGTCGCTGGCTGTGATGAAGCGAAAGAAGAGGTGGGTGAGCTGGTTGAATACCTCCGTGAGCCGAGCCGCTTCCAGAAACTGGGCGGTAAAATCCCGAAAGGTGTCCTGATGGTCGGCCCTCCGGGTACGGGTAAAACGCTGTTGGCAAAAGCGATTGCTGGCGAAGCGAAAGTACCGTTCTTCACAATTTCCGGTTCTGACTTTGTTGAAATGTTCGTTGGTGTTGGTGCATCCCGTGTGCGTGACATGTTCGAACAGGCCAAAAAAGCGGCACCTTGTATTATCTTCATCGATGAAATCGATGCCGTAGGTCGTCAGCGTGGTGCTGGTCTGGGCGGTGGTCACGACGAACGTGAGCAAACCCTGAACCAAATGCTGGTTGAGATGGATGGCTTTGAAGGTAACGAAGGGATCATCGTTATTGCGGCAACTAACCGTCCTGACGTGCTTGACCCTGCGCTGCTGCGTCCTGGTCGTTTCGACCGTCAGGTTGTCGTGGGTCTGCCAGATGTTCGTGGCCGTGAGCAAATCTTGAAAGTTCATATGCGTCGCGTACCGCTTGCACCGGACATCGATGCCGCAATTATCGCTCGTGGTACACCTGGCTTCTCTGGTGCCGATTTGGCTAACCTGGTAAACGAAGCTGCGCTGTTTGCTGCTCGCGGTAACAAGCGTGTGGTGTCGATGGTTGAATTCGAGAAAGCGAAAGACAAAATCATGATGGGGGCAGAACGCCGCTCCATGGTGATGACGGAAGCGCAGAAAGAATCGACCGCTTATCACGAAGCAGGCCATGCGATTATCGGTCGCCTGGTACCGGAGCACGATCCGGTCCATAAGGTAACGATTATCCCTCGTGGCCGCGCCCTGGGTGTGACCTTCTTCCTGCCTGAAGGCGACGCAATTAGCGCCAGCCGTCAGAAACTGGAAAGTCAGATTTCCACGCTGTATGGCGGTCGTCTGGCTGAAGAGATTATCTACGGGGCAGAACATGTTTCTACCGGTGCGTCGAACGACATTAAAGTAGCGACTAACCTGGCTCGTAACATGGTGACTCAGTGGGGCTTCTCCGACAAACTTGGCCCGCTGCTGTATGCGGAAGAAGACGGTGAAGTATTCCTGGGCCGTTCAGTGGCAAAAGCGAAGCATATGTCTGATGAGACTGCGCGTATCATCGATCAGGAAGTTAAATCCCTGATTGAACGCAACTATGCCCGTGCTCGCCAGTTGCTGAATGAGAACATGGATATTCTGCACACCATGAAAGACGCATTGATGAAGTATGAAACCATTGATGCCCCGCAGATTGACGATCTGATGGCGCGCCGTGAAGTTCGCCCGCCAGCAGGTTGGGAAGATGCGAGCAAAAACAACAATAACTCTGACAACAACGGTACCCCGAATGCGCCGCGTCCGGTTGATGAACCACGTACGCCAAATCCGGGCAACACGATGTCTGAGCAACTGGGCGACAAATAAGACGCTCACCGAGATGTTTTTGCAGTAATCTATAAACCCCGGGCCTGCCCCGGGGTTTTTGTTTTTGTACAGCCTAAGACGAACGCAAAGGAAGAAGAATGAAACTCACCGCGCAAGGCTCCACGCTGGATCTCTCGCATCCTCACGTCATGGGGATTTTAAACGTCACGCCGGACTCCTTTTCCGACGGTGGTCAGCACAATTCCCTGGTTGAGGCCCTCAAGCATGCAAATGCGATGATCAATGCCGGGGCGACAATCATCGACGTTGGCGGAGAGTCAACCCGGCCTGGCGCGGCAGAGGTGAGCACAGAAGAAGAACTTGAGCGCGTTATTCCGGTGGTCGACGCGATCGCTCAACGGTTTGAAGTCTGGGTCTCAGTGGATACATCGAAAGCCGAAGTTATTCGCGAATCTGCACGAGTAGGGGCGCATCTTATCAACGATATTCGTTCCTTAACGGAGCCAGGTGCGCTAGCTGCCGCTGCGGAAACGGGGCTCCCTGTTTGCCTGATGCATATGCAGGGCGAACCGAAAACGATGCAACAGGCACCACAGTACGATGACGTATTTGCCGATGTGAATCGCTTTTTTGTGGAGCACATTGCCCGCTGTGAAGCCGCAGGGATTTCAAAAGATAAATTGCTGCTCGACCCGGGCTTTGGTTTCGGTAAGAATCTCACCCACAATTATCAGTTATTGGCTCGCCTTTCGGAATTTCATCGCTACGGTATGCCGCTACTGGTAGGCATGTCCCGTAAATCGATGGTCGGGCAACTGCTTAATGTTGGCCCGGATCAGCGCCTGAGCGGTAGCCTTGCCTGCGCGGTGATTGCTGCGATGCAGGGGGCTCAAATTCTTCGCGTTCATGACGTAAAAGAGACTGTTGAAGCTATGCGCGTGGTCGAAGCTACGCTTTCAGTGAAGGAAAACAAATACTATGAGTAACCGTAAATATTTTGGCACCGATGGTATCCGTGGTCGCGTGGGCGATGCACCTATTACCCCCGATTTTGTTCTGAAGCTTGGCTGGGCTGCGGGTAAAGTCCTGGCTCGTCATGGTTCGCGTAAGATTATTATCGGTAAGGACACGCGTATTTCCGGCTACATGCTGGAATCTGCACTGGAAGCCGGTCTGGCTGCAGCCGGGTTGTCTGCTTCATTTACTGGTCCAATGCCTACGCCTGCAGTTGCTTATTTAACTCGTACATTCCGCGCTGAAGCCGGGATTGTTATCTCCGCCTCACACAACCCGTTCTATGATAACGGTATAAAATTCTTCTCGATCGACGGGACTAAACTGCCGGATGAGGTCGAAGAAGCTATTGAAGCGGAGATGGAAAAAGAGATCACCTGCGTGGATTCGGCGGAGTTGGGTAAAGCCAGCCGTATTGTCGATGCAGCAGGGCGCTATATTGAATTCTGCAAAGGCACGTTCCCGAACGAACTGAGCCTTAATGGCCTTAAAATCGTCGTAGACTGCGCCAACGGCGCGACTTACCACATTGCCCCGAATGTATTGCGTGAACTGGGTGCAAAAGTCATTGCCATCGGCTGTGAGCCGGATGGGGTGAATATTAATGAAAAATGCGGTGCGACCGATGTGCGTATGCTGCAAGAGCGCGTGCTGTCGGAAAAAGCCGATCTAGGCATCGCGTTTGACGGCGACGGCGACCGGGTAATTATGGTGGATAACCAGGGCCTTAAAGTCGATGGCGATCAGATCCTTTATATCGTTGCCCGGGAAGGATTACGTCAGGGGCAGCTTCGCGGCGGTGCCGTGGGTACGCTAATGAGTAATATGGGACTTGAAGTCGCGCTGAAGCAGTTGGGTATTCCCTTTGCCCGCGCGAAAGTTGGCGACCGCTATGTTCTGGAAAAACTGCAGGAGAAAGGCTGGCGAATTGGGGCTGAAAACTCCGGTCACGTCATTCTGCTGGACCAAACCACCACCGGTGACGGCATAGTCGCAGGTTTGCAAGTGCTTACCGCAATGGTTCGTAACCATATGAGCCTGCACGATCTCTGCAGCGGAATGAAATTGTTCCCGCAGATTCTGGTTAACGTTCGCTTTACCGCAGGCAGCGGCGATCCGCTTGAAAACGAAGAGGTTAAGCGCGTTACGGCTGAAGTGGAAGCTGCATTGGGCAGCCGTGGACGGGTGTTGCTGCGTAAATCCGGAACGGAGCCACTCATTCGCGTGATGGTCGAGGGTGAAGATGAAGCCCAGGTTACCGCGTTTGCTCATCAGATCGCAGACGCAGTGAAGGCCGTTTAATATTTTTTCTTCGCAAACTGATTGAAAAGGCGGCAGTTGCCGCCTGTTTCTTTGGTGGAAATTACTTGTTTGCTGTTTTTTTCCGCAGTCAGTGCATTGTTAATAAATTGCCCTTGCGCACCAGTCTGGCTTTGGTTAGTATTCTCACCCGCTTCAGTGGGTAATGACAAACGTATCCGCTTAACTGGTTTGAAGCAATTGGCGTGCGGTAACCCCGCAAGGAACAGGTTGATTATGTACGAAGCTCTTTTGGTTGTTTTCCTTATTGTAGCGTTGGGCCTTGTAGGTCTTATCATGCTGCAGCAAGGTAAAGGCGCTGATATGGGAGCCTCCTTCGGAGCAGGCGCTTCCGCTACGTTATTCGGTTCAAGTGGTTCTGGTAACTTCATGACCCGCATGACCGGTGTGCTCGCAACGCTGTTCTTTATCCTGAGCCTGGTTCTGGGTAACCTCAGCACCAACAAAACCAGTAAAGGAAGCGAGTGGGAAAATTTAAGTCAGCCAGCACAAACTGAGCAGACTGCGCCAGCGGCACCTACCAAGCCGAGCAGCGATATCCCACAGTAAGTTTGTCAGCTTCAATGCGGTGACATGAAGGTTACCGTATTCAAAGAGTGCCGAGGTGGTGGAATTGGTAGACACGCTACCTTGAGGTGGTAGTGCCCGATTGGGCTTACGGGTTCAAGTCCCGTCCTCGGTACCAAATCCTAGCAATTCTTGCATTTAATGCAATTCTGGCGTAGTATTTGCCACGTTTTCGGACGCGGGGTGGAGCAGCCTGGTAGCTCGTCGGGCTCATAACCCGAAGGTCGTCGGTTCAAATCCGGCCCCCGCAACCACTTTCCCTGAGAGTTCTTTTTCAAATATACTGTGAACACCAGTTTCGGTGCCTTCGCGAAGAATTTAGAAAAAAATTCTCCTGGACGGTGTCCGGGCCGCAGTTGCGGCATACAGGGTTCAGTTATATAAAGCCCCGATTTATCGGGGTTTTTTGTTATCTGACTTTAGAATAACTGGGCTATATGCCCTTTTTTTATGTCTTGGGGGTGGGCTTGTCCACATTAGAGCAAAAATTAACAGAGATGATTTCAGCACCGGTCGAAGCACTGGGCTATGAACTTGTAGGCATCGAATTCGTTCGGGGCCGCACGTCTACGCTGCGCATCTATATTGATAGTGAAGATGGCATCAATGTTGATGATTGTGCTGATGTCAGTCACCAGGTCAGTGCCGTACTGGATGTCGAAGATCCCATCACCGTGGCCTATAACCTGGAAGTGTCCTCACCTGGCCTCGATCGCCCAATGTTCACCGCAGAACACTACGTTCGTTTTACCGGCGAAGAAGTGAGCATTGTATTGCGTATGGCTGTGCAAAACCGCCGCAAATGGCAGGGTATTATTAAAGCCGTAGACGGTGAGATGATCACGGTAACGGTCGAAGGAAAAGACGAAGTGTTCGCGCTGAGCAACATCCAGAAAGCGAACCTGGTACCCCACTTTTAATAGTTTGGATTGAGGTGAAAACCCAGGATGAACAAAGAAATTTTGGCTGTTGTTGAAGCAGTTTCCAACGAAAAAGCGCTGCCGCGTGAGAAGATTTTCGAAGCGCTGGAAAGTGCGCTGGCAACGGCGACCAAGAAAAAATACGAGCAAGAAATTGACGTTCGCGTTGAGATCGACCGCAAAAGCGGTGATTTCGATACCTTCCGCCGTTGGGTTATCGTTGAAGAAGTCACTCAACCTACGCGTGAAATCACTCTCGAAGCGGCTCAGTTTGAAGATCCGGCTCTCGGCCTCGGCGATTACGTTGAAGACGAAATTGAGTCCGTCACCTTTGACCGTATCACCACTCAAACTGCGAAGCAGGTTATCGTGCAGAAGGTTCGCGAAGCCGAACGTGCGATGGTAGTAGATCAGTTCCGCGATCAGGAAGGTGAGATTGTTACCGGTGTAGTGAAAAAAGTTAACCGCGACAATATCTCCCTTGAACTGAAATCGGAAGGCATGTCCGGCAACGCTGAAGCTGTGATTCTGCGTGAAGATATGCTGCCACGTGAAAACTTCCGCCCGGGCGACCGCATTCGCGGCGTGCTTTACGCAGTACGTCCTGAAGCTCGCGGTGCGCAGTTGTTCGTTAGCCGTTCCAAACCTGAAATGCTGATCGAACTGTTCCGCATTGAAGTGCCGGAAATCGGTGAAGAAGTTATCGAAATTAAAGCCGCCGCACGCGATCCGGGCTCTCGCGCCAAAATCGCCGTGAAAACAAACGACAAACGTATCGACCCGGTCGGTGCTTGCGTTGGTATGCGCGGTGCGCGCGTTCAGGCGGTTTCTACTGAGTTAGGCGGTGAGCGTATTGATATCGTGCTGTGGGACGACAACCCGGCGCAGTTTGTTATCAACGCAATGGCACCGGCCGACGTAGCATCCATTGTTGTCGACGAAGACAAACATACGATGGATATCGCGGTAGAGGCAGGCAACCTGGCACAGGCCATTGGCCGTAACGGTCAGAACGTTCGCCTGGCATCACAGCTGAGCGGCTGGGAACTCAACGTTATGACCGTTGATGACCTGCAGGCTAAACATCAGGCTGAAGCGCATGCGGCTATTGATACCTTTACCAAATACCTCGATATTGACGAGGATTTCGCCACCGTGTTGGTCGAAGAAGGTTTCTCCACGCTTGAAGAACTGGCCTATGTGCCAATGAAAGAGCTGCTGGAAATCGACGGCCTTGATGAAGATACCGTGGAAGCATTACGCGATCGCGCTAAAAACGCGCTCACCACACTGGCTCTGGCACAAGAAGAGAGCCTTGGCGATAAAAAACCTACTGAGGATCTGCTGAACCTCGAAGGGATGGATCGCCCGCTGGCCTTTAAACTGGCTGCTCGTGGTGTTAGCTCGCTGGAAGACCTTGCCGAGCAAGGTGTTGACGACCTGTCTGATATCGAAGGCTTAACGGATGAGAAAGCCGGCGAGTTGATCATGGCAGCGCGTAACATTTGCTGGTTTGGCGGCGAAGCGTAATAAACTGTAGCAGGAAGGAACAGCATGACAGATGTAACCGTAAAAGCGCTGGCCGCAGAGATTCAGACCTCCGTGGACCGCCTGGTACAGCAATTTGCTGATGCAGGGATCCCGAAGTCTGCTGATGACTCCGTTTCGGCGCAAGAGAAACAAACGCTGCTGGCACACCTGAACCACGAACATGGTTCAGGCCCAGACAAGTTGACTTTACAGCGCAAAACGCGCAGTACTTTAAACATTCCAGGTACCGGTGGGAAAAGTAAATCGGTACAAATCGAAGTCCGCAAGAAGCGCACCTTTGTGAAACGTGATCCGCAAGAGGCAGAACGCCTTGCTGCGGAAGAACAGGCGCAGCGTGAAGCGGAAGAGCAAGCCCAGCGTGAGGCAGAGGAAGCTGCCAAACGTGCGGCACAAGAAAAAGCTAAGCGTGAAGCTGAAGAACAAGCTAAGCGCGAAGCCGCTGATAAAGCGAAACGTGAAGCTGCGGAAAAAGACAAAGTGAGCAATCAACAAACTGATGAAATGACGAAAGCCGCCCACGCCGAGAAGGCTCGCCGTGAAGCGGAAGCTGCTGAACTGAAGCGTAAAGCTGAAGAAGAAGCCCGTCGCAAACTCGAAGAAGATGCCCGTCGCGTGGCGGAAGAAGCCCGTAAAATGGCTGAAGCTAACGCTGGCGTTTGGGAAGAGCAGGAGAAGGTGGAAGACGATAAGTCTGACTATCACGTCACCACTTCCCAGCACGCTCGTCAGGCAGAAGACGAAAACGATCGTGAAGTTGAAGGCGGTCGTGGTCGTGGTCGTACTGCAGCTAAAGCGCCGCGTCAGAAAAAAGCTGGCGGTAAGCACGGCGAGTCTAAAGCTGACCGTGAAGAAGCTCGTGCAGCCGTTCGCGGTGGCAAAGGTAAGCGTAAGCCAAGCAGCCTGCAGCAGGGCTTCACCAAGCCAGCACAGGCCGTTAACCGTGACGTTGTGATTGGTGAAACCATCAGCGTTGCTGAACTGGCTAACAAAATGGCCGTTAAAGGCTCTCAGGTCATCAAAGCGATGATGAAGCTGGGCGCAATGGCGACCATCAACCAGGTTATCGATCAAGAAACCGCTCAGCTGGTTGCTGAGGAGATGGGCCACAAAGTTATCCTGCGTCGTGAGAACGAGCTGGAAGAAGCGGTAATGAGCGACCGTGACACCGGCGCTGCGGCAGAAACCCGTGCACCGGTTGTGACCATCATGGGTCACGTTGACCACGGTAAAACTTCTCTGCTGGACTACATCCGTTCTACTAAAGTTGCCTCCGGCGAAGCGGGTGGTATTACCCAGCACATCGGTGCTTACCACGTAGAAACCGACAACGGAATGGTTACCTTCCTGGATACCCCAGGTCACGCAGCATTTACTTCTATGCGTGCTCGTGGTGCTCAGGCAACGGATATCGTTGTTCTGGTTGTTGCTGCCGATGATGGCGTAATGCCACAGACTATCGAAGCTATCCAGCACGCAAAAGCGGCGCAGGTACCGGTAGTTGTCGCGGTGAACAAAATCGATAAGCCAGAAGCGGATCCGGATCGCGTTAAAAACGAACTGTCCCAGTATGGCATCATGCCGGAAGAGTGGGGCGGCGAAAGCCAGTTCATCCACGTTTCTGCAAAAGCCGGTACCGGTATCGACGACCTGCTGGATGCAATCCTGCTGCAGGCCGAAGTTCTGGAGCTGAAAGCTGTCCGTAAAGGTATGGCAAGCGGCGTGGTCATCGAATCCTTCCTGGATAAAGGCCGTGGTCCGGTTGCTACCGTTCTGGTACGTGAAGGTACCCTGAACAAAGGCGATATCGTTCTGTGTGGCTTCGAATATGGCCGCGTGCGTGCTATGCGTGACGAGATGGGGCGTGAAGTGACCGAAGCGGGTCCTTCTATTCCAGTTGAGATCCTCGGCCTGTCCGGCGTGCCTGCCGCGGGTGACGAAGTGACCGTTGTTCGTGACGAGAAGAAAGCTCGTGAAGTTGCTCTGTATCGTCAGGGTAAATTCCGTGAAGTGAAACTGGCTCGTCAGCAGAAATCCAAACTGGAAAACATGTTCGCCAACATGACCGAAGGCGAAGTGTCCGAAGTGAACATCGTGCTGAAGGCAGACGTTCAGGGTTCTGTGGAAGCAATCAGCGACTCCCTGCTGAAACTGTCTACCGATGAAGTTAAAGTTAAAATCATCGGTTCCGGCGTGGGTGGGATCACCGAAACTGACGCAACGCTGGCTGCAGCATCCAACGCCATTCTGGTTGGCTTCAACGTCCGTGCTGATGCGTCTGCGCGCCGCGTGATTGAAGCAGAAAGCCTGGATCTGCGTTACTACTCCGTCATCTATAACCTGATCGACGAAGTGAAAGCGGCGATGAGCGGTATGCTGTCTCCAGAGCTGAAACAGCAGATCATCGGCCTGGCTGAAGTTCGTGATGTCTTCAAATCACCGAAGTTTGGCGCGATTGCTGGCTGTATGGTTACCGAAGGTGTGGTGAAACGTCACAACCCAATCCGCGTACTGCGCGACAACGTGGTTATCTATGAAGGCGAGCTGGAATCCCTGCGCCGCTTCAAAGATGACGCAAGCGAAGTCCGTAACGGTATGGAATGTGGTATCGGCGTTAAGAACTACAACGACGTGCGCGTGGGCGATATGATCGAAGTCTTCGAAATTATCGAGATCAAGCGTACCATCTCCTGATAGCCGTACCGCATCAACTATCTTAGGGGGGCCGTGTGCCCCCCGTTTTGTCTGGAGAAATTATTATGGCGAAAGAATTTGGTCGCCCGCAGCGCGTTTCTCAGGAATTGCAGAAAGAAATTGCCATTATCCTGCAGCGTGAAATTAAAGACCCGCGTCTGGGCATGATGACCACCGTTTCTGGGGTCGAAGTCTCCCGTGACCTGGCGTATGCCAAAGTATTTGTGACCTTCCTGAACGACAAAGACGAAGATGCCATCAAAGAAGGCATCAAAGTTCTGCAGGACGCGTCGGGCTATATCCGAACTTTAGTTGGCAAGGCAATGCGTCTGCGTATCGTGCCTGAGCTGACCTTCTTCTACGATAACTCGCTGGTTGAAGGGATGCGCATGTCTAACCTGGTTTCCAATGTCATCCGTCATGATGACGAGCGTCGCGTGAATACGGACGACAGCAAGGAGGATTGATGAGTCGTCCTCGTCGTCGCGGTCGTGATATTCATGGTGTACTGTTGCTCGATAAGCCTCAGGGCCTTTCGTCCAACGACGCACTGCAAAAAGTAAAACGTCTTTATAACGCGAACCGCGCGGGTCATACCGGGGCGCTGGATCCGCTGGCGACCGGTATGCTGCCGATTTGCCTTGGTGAAGCGACGAAGTTCTCCCAGTACCTGCTGGACTCCGACAAACGTTATCGCGTGATTGCCAAACTTGGGCAGCGCACGGACACGTCAGATGCCGACGGCATTGTGGTCCAGGAACGCCCAATTAGCTTTAGCACCGAGCAGCTTGCTGCCGCGCTGGAGAGCTTCCGCGGGGATACCGAGCAGGTTCCATCGATGTACTCTGCGCTTAAGCATCAGGGTAAGCCCCTGTACGAATACGCGCGCGCGGGGATTGAGGTTGAACGTGAAGCTCGCCCAATCACGGTGTACGAGCTGTTGTTTATTCGCCATGAAGGGGATGAACTGGAGCTGGAAGTCCATTGCTCTAAGGGAACGTACATTCGTACGATCGTTGACGATCTCGGTGAAAAACTTGGCTGTGGGGCGCATGTTATCTTCCTGCGTCGTCTGGCTGTAAGTAAATATCCGATTGAGCGGATGGTCACTCTGGAGCAGCTTAATGAGCTGGTAGAACAGGCACATCGGCAGGGGCGCGAGCCAGCGGAAATGCTGGATCCGCTGCTGATGCCGATGGACAGCCCAGCCTCCGATTTCCCGCTGGTGAATTTGCTGCCTGAAGTTGCCGTCTACTTTAAAAACGGTAATCCAGTTCGGGTGGCAGGCGTTCAGGCCGAAGGGTTGGTGCGCGTCACCGAAGGCGAAGAGAAGAAATTCATCGGTATGGGTGAAATCGATGGCGAGGGCCGGGTTGCTCCGCGTCGTCTGGTCGTCGAATATCCCGTATGACTTTTGCCGCTACCTTGCGGTAAAAGGGCGCTACAGGTAAAATAGCGCGGCTTAACGGCTGGCCGATTGTTTAACAAACGGTTCAGGCGTGCACTGGGGTTGCTGAATTAGAGATCGGCACCCTGTTTATTTATCTATAATGTTGGAGTTGAAAATGTCTCTAAGCGTTGAAGCTAAAGCTAAAATCGTTTCCGAGTTTGGTCGTGGTACTAACGACAGCGGTTCTACCGAAGTTCAGGTTGCACTGCTGACTGCACAGATTAACCACCTGCAGGGTCACTTTGCAGAGCACAAAAAAGATCACCACAGCCGTCGTGGTCTGCTGCGTATGGTTTCTCAGCGTCGTAAACTGCTCGACTACCTGAAACGTAAAGATGTAGCACGTTACACTGGCCTGATCGAGCGCCTGGGTCTGCGTCGCTAGTTCTTGCGAGTTTCAGAAAAAGGGGCCTGTAAGGGCCCCTTTTTTCAACCAGACGGCAGCAATTCTATGGAAACTAATGTATTGTTGCTGAGTGTGATCTTTATTGCAGAGGTTCGCGCGGCTAATGAGAGGCTTTACCCGTCAGAGCGGGTTAGGATTGTCATTAGTCGCGAGGATGCGATGAAGGTCGGGTACCAACGGCGGCGCGTGAAGCCACGTGCTGCCCGTCATTTTAAAGGATCTTATTTTGCTGAATCCGATCGTTCGTAAATTCCAGTATGGCCAGCATACGGTCACGCTTGAAACCGGCATGATGGCTCGCCAGGCTACCGCTGCTGTAATGGTAAGCATGGATGACACCGCGGTATTCGTTACCGTTGTTGGCCAGAAAAAAGCCAAGCCAGGCCAGGACTTCTTCCCGCTGACCGTTAACTATCAGGAGCGTACCTACGCTGCTGGTCGTATCCCAGGTAGCTTCTTCCGTCGTGAAGGCCGTCCAAGCGAAGGCGAAACCCTGATTGCGCGTCTGATTGACCGCCCGGTTCGCCCGCTGTTCCCTGAAGGTTTCGTCAACGAAGTGCAGGTTATCGCCACCGTTGTCTCCGTTAACCCGCAGGTTCACCCTGATATCGTAGCCATGATCGGTGCTTCTGCAGCACTGAGCCTGTCCGGTATTCCGTTTAACGGCCCAATCGGTGCCGCTCGTGTTGGTTACATCAATGACCAGTATGTGCTGAACCCGACCGCTGAAGAACTGAAAACCAGCAAGCTGGATCTGGTTGTTGCCGGTACCGAAAGCGCAGTGCTGATGGTTGAATCCGAAGCTGAACTGCTGAGCGAAGACCAGATGCTGGGTGCCGTTGTCTTCGGTCACGATCAGCAGCAGGTTGTTATCAAAGAAATCAACGCGCTGGTTGCCGAAGCCGGCAAACCACGCTGGGACTGGCAGCCTGAAGCGGTAAACGAAGCGCTGAATGCGCGCGTTGCCGCGCTGGCTGAATCCCGTCTGAGCGATGCTTACCGCATCACTGAGAAGCAAGAGCGTTATGCACAGGTTGACGTCATCAAAGCTGACGTTATCGCGACGCTGACCGCAGAAGACGAATCTCTGGATGCCGCTGAACTGTCTGACATTCTGCACGCTATCGAGAAAAACGTTGTTCGTAGCCGCATCCTGGCTGGTGAACTGCGCATCGATGGCCGCGAAAAAGACATGATTCGTGGTCTGGACGTGCGTACTGGTGTTCTGCCGCGCACTCACGGTTCTGCACTGTTCACTCGTGGTGAAACTCAGGCGCTGGTTACCGCCACGCTGGGTACTGCACGTGACGCACAGACGCTGGACGAGCTGATGGGCGAGCGCACTGACAGCTTCCTGTTCCACTACAACTTCCCTCCGTACTCCGTAGGCGAGACCGGGATGGTAGGTTCGCCTAAGCGTCGTGAAATTGGTCACGGCCGTCTGGCGAAGCGTGGCGTTCTGGCCGTTATGCCAGAAGCTGACAAATTCCCGTACACCGTTCGTGTGGTTTCTGAAATCACCGAATCTAACGGTTCTTCTTCCATGGCCTCTGTGTGCGGTGCATCTCTGGCACTGATGGACGCTGGTGTGCCAATCAAAGCCGCCGTTGCGGGCATCGCGATGGGCCTGGTGAAAGAAGGCGACAACTTTGTTGTTCTGTCCGACATTCTGGGTGACGAAGATCACCTGGGTGACATGGACTTCAAAGTAGCCGGTAGCCGTGAAGGTATCTCTGCGCTGCAGATGGATATCAAAATCGAAGGTATCACCCGCGAAATCATGCAGGTGGCTCTGAACCAGGCTAAGGGTGCGCGTCTGCACATTCTGGGCGTGATGGAGCAGGCTATCGACGCACCGCGTGGCGATATTTCTGAGTTCGCACCACGTATTCACACCATTAAAATCAACCCAGACAAGATCAAAGACGTGATCGGTAAGGGTGGGGCTGTAATTCGTGCGCTGACTGAAGAAACCGGCACCACCATCGAAATCGAAGATGACGGTACCGTTAAAATCGCAGCGACCGACGGCGACAAAGCGAAACACGCTATCCGTCGTATCGAAGAGATCACCGCGGAAATCGAAGTGGGCCGTATCTATAACGGTAAAGTCACTCGTATCGTTGATTTCGGTGCGTTTGTTGCTATCGGCGGCGGTAAAGAAGGTCTGGTTCACATCTCTCAAATCGCCGACAAGCGCGTAGAGAAAGTGACTGACTATCTGCAGATGGGTCAGGAAGTTCCGGTGAAAGTACTGGAAGTTGACCGTCAGGGCCGCGTCCGTTTAAGCATTAAAGAAGCAACCGAGCAGTCTCCGGCAGAAGGTGCAGCACCAGCCGCGCCAGAAGCTGAGTAAGGTTTGCCAATTAAGCTCTCCATGGTGACATGGAGAGCTGTTTGTTACGGGACAGGATGTCTCGTTTGCAGCCGGGGGACAGGACGTTCATCCATTTGTTGTCTTCGGGAGTAGGAAATGAAGCCTTTTTTGCGCTGGTGTTTCGTTGCGACAGCTATCACGCTGGCCGGATGCAGCAACTCTGCCTGGCGTAAGAACGAAGTATTAGCGGTGCCATTGCAGCCTACGCTGCAGCAGGAAGTGATTCTGGCACGCATGGAACAAATACTTGCCAGTCGGGCTTTAACCGATGACGAACGCGCACAGCTTTTATATGAGCGCGGAGTGTTGTATGATAGCCTCGGTCTGAGGGCTCTGGCGCGGAATGATTTTTCACAAGCGCTGGCCATCCGTCCCGATATGCCTGAAGTATTCAATTACTTAGGCATTTATTTAACGCAGGCAGGCAATTTTGATGCTGCCTATGAAGCGTTTGATTCTGTACTTGAGCTTGATCCAACTTACAACTACGCGCACTTAAATCGCGGTATCGCCCTCTATTACGGTGGTCGTTATCGTTTAGCGCAAGATGATCTGCTGGCGTTTTATCAAGACGATCCCAACGATCCTTTCCGTAGCCTGTGGCTCTATATTGCTGAACGCAATTTGGACGAAAAACAGGCCAAAGTGGCGCTACAACAGCGTCTCGAGAAATCGGATAGAGAGCAATGGGGATGGAATATTGTCGAGTTCTACCTGGGCAACATTAGCGAAAAAGAGCTAATGGAACGCCTCAAGGCGGACGCAACGGATAACACCTCGCTCGCTGAGCATCTCAGTGAAACCAACTTCTATTTAGGTAAGTACTACCTAAGTCTGGGGGATAAGGACAGCGCCAAGGCACTGTTCAAGTTAGCGGTTGCTAACAACGTACACAACTACGTTGAGCATCGTTATGCATTGTTGGAATTAGCGCTCTTGGGCCAGGAGCAAGACGACCTGGCAGAATCGGACCAGCAATAGCTGACGAACAACGATCGTCCCATAAACTTTTTAACTAAAGTCATCACCTTCACGGGTGAGGGCGTTTTTGTTCGTTAATCAATCAAATTTGAGCCGGTTCACACTTTTCAATGAAAATTGCAGATCAATTTCACGATGAGTTACGTAGACTGGCCGCCATCAACGAGGCACATGTACTACATGACTGATATCATCGAAACCACTTTTTCTGATCTGGGGCTGCACGCCTCCATCATTCAGGCCCTGAACGATCTGGGCTACGAAAAGCCATCACCCATTCAGGCTGAGTGTATCCCACACCTGCTGAATGGCCGCGACGTTCTGGGTATGGCCCAGACCGGTAGTGGTAAAACCGCAGCGTTCTCTCTGCCGCTGCTGAACAACCTCGATCCTGAGCTGAAAGCACCGCAAATCCTGGTGCTGGCCCCGACCCGCGAACTGGCGGTTCAGGTTGCTGAAGCCATGACGGATTTCTCTAAACACATGCACGGCGTGAACGTTGTTGCCCTTTACGGCGGTCAGCGTTATGACGTGCAGCTGCGCGCTCTGCGTCAGGGACCACAGATTGTTGTGGGTACCCCAGGGCGTCTGCTTGACCACCTGAAACGCGGCACTCTGAACCTGTCCGGCCTGAAAGGTCTGGTCCTGGACGAAGCGGACGAAATGCTGCGTATGGGCTTCATCGAAGACGTTGAAACCATCATGGCGCAGATCCCGGCTGAACATCAGACCGCGCTGTTCTCTGCCACCATGCCGGAAGCGATTCGTCGTATTACCCGTCGCTTCATGAAAGATCCTCAGGAAGTGCGCATTCAGTCCAGCGTGACTACTCGCCCGGACATCAGCCAGAGCTTCTGGTCTGTTTATGGCATGCGTAAAAACGAAGCGCTGGTTCGTTTCCTGGAAGCAGAAGACTTTGATGCGGCGATTATCTTCGTTCGTACCAAAAACGCGACTCTGGAAGTGGCTGAAGCGCTGGAGCGTAGCGGTTACAACAGCGCCGCGCTGAACGGTGACATGAACCAGGCGCTGCGTGAGCAGACCCTGGAGCGCCTGAAAGATGGTCGTCTGGATATCCTGATCGCCACCGACGTTGCGGCCCGTGGCCTGGACGTGGAGCGTATCAGCCTGGTTGTTAACTACGACATCCCGATGGACTCCGAGTCTTACGTTCACCGTATCGGCCGTACCGGTCGTGCTGGCCGTGCTGGCCGTGCGCTGCTGTTCGTTGAGAACCGCGAGCGTCGCCTGCTGCGCAACATCGAACGCACCATGAAGCTGACGATTCCTGAAGTAGAACTGCCAAACGCAGATCTGCTGGGTGAGCGTCGTCTGGCTAAATTCGCCGCTAAAGTTCAGCAGCAGCTGGAAAGCAGCGATCTGGATCTGTACCGTGGCCTGCTGGCAAAAATTCAGCCTTCCGCTGAAGAAGAGCTGGACATCGAAACGCTGGCTGCAGCACTGCTGAAAATGGCTCAGGGTGAACGTCCTCTGATCCTGCCACCAGATGCACCGATGCGCCCACGTCGCGAATTCAAAGAGCGTGACGATCGCTTCGAACGTCGCGGCGACCGTAATGACCGTGGCCCACGTGGCGACCGTCCAGAGCGTGGTGGTGAAGATCGTCCGCGTCGCGAACGTCGTGATGCTGGCGATATGGAACTGTACCGCATTGAAGTGGGCCGTGATGATGGGGTTGAAGTTCGTCACATCGTTGGCGCTATCGCTAACGAAGGCGACATCAGCAGCCGTTACATCGGTAACATCAAGCTGTTCGGGACCCACTCCACCATCGAGCTGCCGAAAGGCATGCCGGGTGAAGTTCTGCAGCACTTTACCCGCACTCGTATTCTGAACAAGCCGATGAATATGCAACTGCTGGGTGACGCGCAGCCTCGTCCAGAGCGTAGTGGCGAACGCCGCGGCGGTCGTGACGGCGGTGGCCGTGGCTTCGGCGGCGAGCGTCGTGAAGGCGGTCGTGGCCCACGTCGCGAAGGCGCTGGTGCCGGTGCTGGCCGTAGCTTCAGCGGTGAACGCCGTGAAGGTGGTCGTGGCCCGCGTCGCGAAGACGGAGCTGCAACCGCTCGTCGTCGCTTCGGTGATGCATAATTGACCTATAATCTGCCGTATTATTTTTAAACGGCAGTGATAAAAGCCCCGGTTATTGCAATCGGGGTTTTTTTTATCCCTTTTGTACTCATGTACTGGTACAATGAACCGCATAAGACAATTTCGTCGTGCTCAGTTTTTCAGGGATTCGATATGACAACGTTAACCGCCCCCGGCACAAAGCCTTCGTTAATTGGCGGGGTGATGATCATCGGTGGGACAATCATTGGTGCAGGGATGTTTTCGCTCCCGGTGGTGATGTCGGGGGCCTGGTTCTTTTGGTCGCTGGCTGCGCTGGTCTTCACCTGGTTCTGCATGCTGCATTCCGGGCTGATGATCCTGGAGGCGAACCTGAACTACCGCATCGGCTCCAGCTTCGACACTATCACTAAAGATCTGCTGGGGCGCGGCTGGAACGCGATCAACGGCCTGTCGATTGCGTTTGTGCTTTATATCCTGACTTACGCCTATATTTCTGCCAGCGGCTCCATCCTGCATCATACGTTTTCAGAGATGTCGCTGGACGTGCCGGCTCGCCTGGCGGGGCTCGCCTTTGCGCTGGCTGTGGCGTTTATCGTCTGGCTGAGTACCAAAGCGGTTAGCCGCATGACGGCCATTGTGCTTGGTGCCAAAGTCATCACTTTCTTCCTGACCTTCGGCAGCCTGCTTGGGCACGTCACGCCAGTAACGCTATTTAACGTGGCGGAGAGCAATGCCTCCTACACGCCCTATTTATTAATGACGCTGCCGTTCTGCCTGGCCTCTTTTGGCTATCACGGCAATGTACCTAGCCTGATGAAGTATTACGGCAAAGATCCTCGCACCATTATTCGCTGCCTGGTTTACGGCACGCTGATGGCGCTGGGGCTGTATACCATCTGGCTGCTGGGAACGATGGGGAATATTCCACGCCCTGAGTTTATTGGCATAGCGGAGAAGGGCGGCAACATTGACGTGCTGGTGCAGGCGCTGAGCGGCGTGCTCAACAGCCGAAGCCTGGATTTGTTACTGGTGGTGTTCTCGAACTTTGCGGTGGCGAGCTCATTCCTCGGCGTCACGTTGGGGCTGTTCGATTACCTGGCGGATCTGTTTGGGTTTGACGATTCCGCACTGGGGCGTTTGAAAACGGCACTGCTGACTTTCGTCCCGCCGATTGTCGGTGGCCTGCTGTGGCCGAACGGCTTCCTGTATGCGATTGGCTATGCGGGACTGGCGGCGACGATCTGGGCGGCCATTGTCCCTGCGCTGCTGGCGAGAAAATCACGTAAACGCTTTGGCAGCCCGAAATTCCGCGTCTGGGGTGGCAAGCCGATGATCGTCCTGATTCTGATCTTTGGCGTGGGCAATGCGCTGGTACACATCTTGTCTACCTTCGACGTCCTGCCGGTCTATAAGTAAATGCTAACGGGCCCTCCGAGCTGAGAGGGCCCCACACCACGTTAGCCTAAAAGCTCTTCTTTCACCTGCATGGCCAAATCGAACGAATGTAAGCGCGCCTGGTGATCGAAAATCTGGCCGTTAACCATAATTTCATCCGCTTCAGTTTCGCGCAGAACGGACTCCAGGCCGTGGCGCACCTTCGCTTTATCCCCCACCAGAGACATGCTCAGTGCCTGCTGAACCCCATATTGCTCAGAGGCAGACCAAAGCTGGTGCATATTCTCCACCGGTGGCGGAAGCTGCCCGGTTTCACCGCGACGGAGGCGAACAAAAGCCTGCTGCATGGAAGTAAACAGGAACTCGGCATCGCGGGTGCTGTCTGCCGCCACGATATTGATGCAGACCATCGCGTAAGGTTTTGCCAGCCGCTCGGACGGCTTGAAGTTTTCGCGGTAGAGCTGCAGCGCCCGGAACAGCATATCTGGCGCAAAGTGCGAGGCAAAAGCAAACGGCAGGCCCAGCTGTGCCGCTAGTTGAGCGCCGTACAGGCTGGAGCCCAATAGCCAGACCGGTACCTTTTCGCCATAACCTGGGACGGGGCGTACATGCGGGTTCGGATCGCGGGCATCAAACCAGTCCACCAGCTCAGCAACATCCCGGGGGAAGTTATCCACGTCGCCGCTCATATGGCGTCGCAGCGCCCTCATGGTCGGCTGATCGCTGCCCGGCGCACGACCAAGTCCGAGATCGATACGCCCCGGATAAAGCGCATTGAGGGTACCGAACTGCTCGGCAATCACCAGCGGTGAATGGTTCGGCAGCATCACGCCGCCGGAACCTAAATGCAGCGTGGTGGTATTCGCGGCCAGGTAACCAATTAGCACCGAGGTTGCCGCGCTGGCAATACCGACCATATTGTGATGTTCCGCCAGCCAGTAGCGATGGTAGCCGCGTTTTTCGGCCAACCGGGCGAGATCCAGAGAGTGGGAAAAAGCCTCCTGCGCCGAGGAGCCTTGAGGGATCGGCGCTAAATCCAGCACCGAGAAAGCAACATTTTTGTCAGTCATAACCGCTCACTTTAGTTACAGCGTAGTCATCAGATTGAAGGTCTTCTTCCAGCCTGGCGCAGGAATACCGCGCCGGCCAGAAAAGCTGCACTTTTAATAGTGCATTAAACGATGACCAAATTTGTTAACAAAGTGAGCTATTATCAGGCCCGAAGCTCCAGCCCGGCGACGCGTCGCCAGTAGCCGTTACAGTCGCTGCGGTTGGCCAGCGGCAGCGGTGCGCTACCGTTCTCATTAGCGCGGAAGGCGTTCAAAATATCCAGCGTCCCTAAGCCCATGGGGGACAGACGAACAATATCCACCAGCCCTTTCATCGACGTCAGCTCATTGCCGAGGTTATAGACATAGCCGCTCATGGTCTGAATGCCGTTCAGCACAAAGACCTGCTGCTGCTCCTGAGAGCGCATATCCCGGCCATTGGGGTACTTAATACAGCAAGTTTCGCATTCGTCCTTTGCGCGGTCTTCGGAGCGGGCGGTAAAGCAGCGGGCGGAATAAGCCAGCGGCAGATGGCCGTAGCTCAGCACTTCCACTTCGAATTTGTCACGAATGCCGAGCTCATCGCACTGCTGGAGCATATTGGCTAACCAGTCGCGGGAAAGCTCGACCGGCATACACCAGCGCGTCATGCCCTGTTTTAATAACAGGCGCAGCGTCACGGCGTTGTAGCAGTTGAGCGCATGCCCGGCGACAAACGGCAGTTTGCGCTCGGCGGCCATATTCACGCTGCCGATATCATTGGCTTCAATCAGAAAGTCGCCGTTTTCTACGTAGCGCTTCAGCTCCCCCAATTCTGACGGAGCCTGCACCAGCGCCAGCGTGGAAAGCACCACCTGCTTGCCCTGGCCTGCGAGCATTTTCGCCATATCCAGCCAGTCGCCAACTTTGGTTGCCCGGCGCTTGCTGCATACCGCTTCGCCCAGGTAAATCACATCGGCCCGGCTTTTCGCCGCGGCCTGATAAAACTTTTCCAGCGTCTCTTTTGGCCAATAGTAAAGCACCGGCCCTAATGAATATTTCATGCTTTTCCCTACTGCCATTTGCGGTGATAGGCACCAAGCGTTGTTTGCGTGCCTTCGGCCATAGATCCCAGGGTCTCCATCCAGGTAGGTTGGGCCTGGTAGCCTTTGGGATCGGCCATGCAGCGATCGATGGCCTGGCGCCAGACTTTTGCCACCTGAGTCACATAAGCCGGGCTGCGCTGGCGGCCCTCAATTTTCACCGACGCAATATTGGCGGCGAGCAGCTCCGGCAGCAGTTCGAGCGTGTTAAGGCTGGTGGGTTCTTCCAGCGCGTGGTAAGGCCTGTCGTCAACCAGATAACGCCCTTTGCAGAGGGTGGGATAGCCCGCATTTTCGCCGTCTTGATAGCGGTCAATCAGCACGTCGTTGAGACGGGACTCCAGCCCCTGGGACGTCTGTTGCCAGCGTACAAAGCGAGCGGGGGAGCAGGCACCCACGGTATTGGGCGACTCGCCGGTAAGGTAAGACGAAAGATAGCAACGCCCTTCCGCCATAATGCACAGGCTGCCAAAAGCGAAGACTTCCAGCGGCACCGGCGTGACGCGAGCGAGCTGTTTGACCTGATGAATAGAAAGCACGCGCGGGAGCACCACGCGGGCAACATCGAAGTGGCGATGATAAAACCGGATCGCTTCTTCATTGGTGGCCGAAGCCTGCACCGATACATGACGCTCGATGTGTGGATAGCGCTCAGCGGCATATTCCAGCATGGCTAAATCTGCCAGGATCAGCGCATCGGCCCCCAGTTGGGCGGCCATATCAACCGCCCGCTGCCAGCGGGAGTAGCCGTCCGGGTGGGCAAAAGTATTGATGGCAATATGCAGCTTACGGCCGCGAAGATGCACGTAGCTGACGGCTTCCTGCAGCTTTTTCTCGGTGAAATTAAGACCAGCAAAATGACGCGCATTGGTATCATCTTTCAGGCCGATGTACACCGCATCTGCACCGTTATCGATGGCCGCTTTCAACGCCGGAAGGTTTCCGGCCGGGCAAAGCAACTCCATATTTTATCCTGAATCATAGGGGGCATGAATACGTGCCCGCGCTGCACAGGGACGGGCAGCATAATTGTTAACGAACCGGGATTTTAGTTAACCTGTCGGCGACAATTTTTGATTTGGGGCAGAGAAAGGCGTATTGCTTAGTGTCGCCGCCGCCAATTCGGCCCCGCAGCAACCTGCGGAATTGTTGATTTGGCGCGCCATCGGGAATTGTCGTTATGGCAAAATAGCGACAAATCTTTTAAAGGAGTTAAACCCGTGTTCGATAAACTGCGTTCTCGCCTGGTTCAGGCTGGTCCTTCTTTGCTGCGGGTTCCGGTCAAGCTAACCCCTTTTGCCGTTAAGCGTCAGGTCCTGGAGCAGGTGCTGGGCTGGCAGTTCCGTCAGGCGCTGCAGGATGGCGAGCTGGACTTTCTGGCAGGCCGCTGGCTAAGTATTGAAGTACGCGATCTGGGCCTGAAGTGGTTTACTTCCGTTGAGGACAATAAGCTGCTGGTGTGCGACGATGCACCTGCAGATGTGAGCTTTAGCGCTGAGGCCAACGATCTGTTGCTGATCGCCGCTCGCAAGCAGGATCCTGATACCCTGTTTTTCCAGCGTCGTCTGGTCATTGAAGGCGACACGGAACTCGGGTTGTATGTGAAGAATCTAATGGATGCCATTGAGCTGGATGCCATGCCTAAACCGCTGCGCATCCTGCTATTACAGCTGGCTGATTTTGTTGAGGCGGGTTTGAAACACAACGCCGCTCCTGAAGGTAATTCGATAGGTGAGCCATGTTAATTCGTGTAGAAATTCCCATTGATGCACCCGGCATCGACGCGCTGCTGCGCCGTTCCTTTGAAGGTGAGGGTGAAGCTGAGCTGGTGAAAGCACTGCGGGAAGACGGGCTGTTAACGCTGGGTCTCGTCGCCACCGACGATGAAGGGCAGGTGATTGGCTACGTGGCCTTCAGCCCGGTCGCTGTAGAAGGCGAAGAGCTGCAGTGGGTGGGGCTTGCACCGCTGGCGGTAGATGAGTCGGTTCGCGGGCAGGGCATTGCCAAACAGCTGGTATACGAAGGGCTGGATTCTCTGAATGAGTTTGGCTATGCCGCCGTGGTCACGCTGGGTTCGCCGGAGATGTATGGTCATCTTGGCTTCCAGCCTGCGGCCCGTTACGATCTGCGCTGCCGCTGGCCTGGCACCGAAGCGGCATTCCAGGTTCATCCGCTGGCGGATGATGCCCTGAACGGCGTCAGTGGCCTGGTAGAATATTCTGACCACTTCAACACCGTTTAGCGAGTTTCCCCTTGAAGGCTTGCGAGCAGGTCTTCAAGGGCTACCTTGCCCACTACCAGCCGCTCTTTCTCGGCCTTGCTCAACTGTTTAATTCGGTATTCGGCCCGCAGCGCCAGCGACCGGTTGCCCACCACCTGACTAAATACCAGATCCAGCTCCCCCTTGCCGCGCAGCGCCTTGGCTCCTTTCCCTGACTGATGCTGGGCAAAGCGGCGAGCTACGTCGGTGGTGATGCCGGTATAAAGGCGGTTATCTGGGCAGCGAATTAAATAGAGATACCAGGGAGTCATAGGGCGGGCGCATAATTAACATTTGTCGCAGAGTAACACTGTTCAGGATGACGATGGAATCACTCAATGCCATCAGCCGCTGGCTGACAAAACAACATGTTCTCAGCTACTGCGTGGGCAGTGGGCATTCGCTTTGGTGCGCGAACGCGTTTTACATTTTCGACCCTGAACGCGTGGCCTTTTATCTGTTGAGCGAGACTTCATCCCACCACGGTGAGCTGATTGGGGAGCAGGCCCCGGTCGCCGGGACGATAAACGGCCAGCCCAAAACCGTGGCGCTTATCCGGGGCGTACAGTTCCGGGGGGAAATTCGTCTGCTGGCGGCAGAAGAAGCGGCCGACTTTCGTATTCGCTACCTGAAGCGTTTCCCGATAGCCAAAGTCATGTCGGCCCCGATGTGGGAAATTCGGCTGGATGAGCTAAAAATGACTGACAACACGCTCGGCTTCGGGAAAAAGCTACACTGGCTACGTGACGAGTAAATTCATTCTCAGGAGGCAGTATGAGTCGTGTTCTGATCGTCGGCGCCACGGGGCTTGTGGGCGGCCATTTACTCCGCCTGCTTAGTCAGGAATCGCGCGTTACCTCGATTGTGGCACCCACCCGCCGTCCGCTGCCGGTAGCGCTGAACAAGGTTGTTAATCCACACGATCCACAGCTGTCAGACGCGTTCGCGCAGGTCACGGAACCGGTTGATACGGTCTTTTGCTGCCTGGGTACAACACTTCGCGAGGCCGGCAGCAAAGAGGCGTTTATCCTGGTCGATTACACACTTGTCTTGGACGCCGCTCTTACGGGCCAGCGGCTTGGGGCAAAACAGATGCTGGTGGTCAGCGCGCTGGGCGCGAACAGCCGCTCGCCGTTCTTCTACAACCGCGTGAAGGGTGAAATGGAAGATACGCTGATAGCGCAAACCTGGCCGCGTCTGACTGTTGCCCGCCCCTCAATGCTGCTGGGACATCGCCAAACCCGTCGCTTAAACGAAGTCGTCATGCTGCCGATTTTTAAAATGCTGCCCGGCAATCTCAAAGCCATTGAATCGTTGGACGTGGCAAAAGCCCTGCTTTTTGAAGCGTTCAACCCCGTTCGGGAAGGAGTAACGATTGTTAATTCTGCCGAACTACGAGAACGCGCTCAGCAGTATGCCGTGGAGTAATTGTTCCAGAGAGCTTATGTGGCATTATTTACGTTGGTTTTGTAAATAAAAGCCACATTATTACATGGCTTTTTAATAGCAAAGGCATGCCGCTCAATAAACTATTGAGAAGATAACTGTCAGGTGTTAAAGGCTAAATATTAAAAGGACTGCAGGTAATCAATATATCCTTTAGCACTGCTTTCCAGTTGCTGGGCGGAAACTTCATATTCGGCGCCATAAAATGCGTAGAAAGGCTGATAATCCGCTTCGACGTATTTCGCGGTCATTTCAAACGGCAGAAGTATTTCCTGTAACGAATGCTGATAGCGCCCATCACGAGAAAAATCCTCCTCTTTGATACCGGCGCTTACCGCCAGCGCGAACTTACGGCCTCTGAGCTGATGCCCGCTGGTAGAGCCGTAGGCCCAGCCATAGGTAAAGACCTCATCCAGCCACTGCTTTAACAACGGTGGGCTGTTAAACCAGTACAGCGGAAATTGCAGAATAATTTTATCGTGTTGTTCAATCAGTTTCTGCTCGCTTTCCACATCAATAACACCATCTGGATAAGCCTGATAAAGATTGTGGACGGTATATAACGCTGGATGCTTTTCTAATTCACTTACCCAGCGATTATTAATTTTAGACTCATTAATATTCGGATGAATAACAACAATTAACGTCTTCATGGTTAATTCCTCTTGAGGTCGCTGTCCATTATCGTTTGTTTGATGTTTGCATCATAGGGAGCTTTAAATTAAAGTACAATACTGTCATTGTTGATATGTACTATACCAAAGGATAGTGTTATGAGCGAAAAGGCTGTGCCGGATTCTTGCGCATTTATGGGCGACACGGGCTTTGCCTACACGCTGTCGCTGGTGAATGGGAAATATAAAATGATCATTCTCTATGCGCTGGCTGAGCATAAGCCGGTGATTCGCTTCAACGAGCTCAAGCGCAGCATTGAGACTATCTCGTTCAGAACCCTGAGCCTGACGCTGAAAGAACTGGAGAATGACGGGTTGATTATCCGGAACGAATATCCGCAAATTCCACCCAAGGTAGAGTACAGCCTTTCAGAGCGTGGTAAGTCGCTGATCCCGGTTTTGGATATGATGTGTGAATGGGGAAACGTGCATCGTCATGATGTGCTGCAGTGAAGCTTCCCGCCGGCTATCGGGAAGCCTGATTTAACGCAGATGATGAACGACCTGGTTACTGCTGCCTCGCCAGATAAGCGCCGGGTCTTTTAAATCCTGAACAAACTTACCGTCCACCAGCACGTTGATTAACGCTACCACTTCCTGCTGTGCGGCGTTCAGTTCATCGATCTTATATCCCGTCCACACCCAGATGTCCTTGCCCGGGCATTCAGTACGCACGCGCTGCACCAGCTTTAGAATCTCGGGCACGTTCTGCGGATGCAGCGGATCGCCGCCCGAAAGCGAGATTCCCTGGCGTTTAACGCGGGTGTCGTTCAGGTCGGTAATAATGCGATCGGCCATTTCTGCGGTAAACGGCATGCCCGAATTTACGCGCCAGGTGCTTTTGTTGTAGCAGCCGGGGCATTCATGCACGCAGCCTGAGACAAACAGCGTGCAGCGAGTGCCGGGGCCATTGACGATGTCGACGGGGTAGTACTGGTGATAATTCATTTTCGCATCTCAATTGACGCCATAGCTGTCTCACTCACCCCGGCCCTCTGTCACAGGAGAGGGAGAAAACTAGCGCGCGGCGTAAGTATTTACACAGACTGTTCCCTCTCCCCTTAGGGGAGAGGGTTAGGGTGAGGGGAGTTCGCTTTATGGCTTAACCGATCTGCCCGTTGCCCAGGTGCTTCACTCGGCGCTTAACTTCTTCCTGCTTGCCGGCGTTAAACGGACGTGCGTCCGGGCTGCCGAGATAACCGCATACGCGGCGGGTAACCGACACGCGCGCCGCATCGTGGTTACCGCATTTCGGGCAGGTAAAGCCCTTGCTGGTACATTCGAACTCGCCGGTGTAGCCGCACTCGTAGCATTCATCGATTGGCGTATTGGTGCCGTAGTAAGGCACGTGCTTATAGCTGTAATCCCACACATCTTCCAGCGCCCGCAGGTTGTGCTGGATGTTCGGGTACTCGCCGTAGCAAATGAAGCCGCCGTTAGCCAGAGGTGGGTAAGGTGCTTCGAAATCTATTTTGTCGTAAGGATTCACCTTTTTCTCCACGTCGAGGTGGAAGCTGTTGGTGTAGTAGCCTTTGTCGGTAACGCCAGGCACGACGCCGAACTCAGCGGTATCCAGACGACAGAAGCGGTCGCACAGGTTCTCACTTGGCGTGCTGTAGAGGCTAAAGCCGTAGCCGGTTTCTGCCTTCCAGCTGTCGGTGGCTTCGCGCAGACGAGCCACGATAGCAACAGCTTTCTTACGCAGGGCTTCGCTGTCATACACGTGCTGATTACCGAACAGGGCGTTCACCGTTTCGTGGATGCCGATGTAGCCCAGGGAAATGGACGCCCGGCCATTTTTAAAGATCTCAGACACGTCGTCGTCGGCCTTCAGGCGCACGCCGCAGGCGCCTTCCATATAGAGGATCGGGGCCACTCGGGCTTTGACGCCTTCCAGGCGGGCAATGCGGGTCATCAGCGCTTTACGCGCCAGCAGTAAGCGTTCGTCCAGCAATTTCCAGAAGGTGGCTTCATCCCCTTTGGCTTCCAGCGCAATGCGCGGCAGGTTCAGGCTGATCACGCCGAGGTTGTTACGCCCGTCGTGGATCTGCTCGCCGTTTTCTTCGTATACGCCGAGGAAGCTGCGGCAGCCCATTGGCGTTTTAAACGAGCCGGTGACTTTCACCACCTGATCGTAATTAAGAATGTCCGGGTACATGCGTTTGGACGCGCATTCCAGTGCCAGTTGCTTAATGTCGTAGTTGGCGTCGCCGAACTTATGGTTCAGACCGTCCTGGATCGCAAAGACCAGTTTTGGGAACACCGCGGTCTTGCGATTTTTACCCAGGCCGGCGATGCGGTTGCGCAGAATCGAAGTCTGGATCAGGCGTGATTCCCAACGGGTACCGAGGCCAAAACCAAAGGTGACAAACGGCGTCTGCCCGTTGGCGGTATGCAGGGTATTCACTTCGTATTCAAGGGACTGGAAGGCGTCGTAGCACTCCTTCTCGGTGCGGGAGTGAGCATATCCCTCCGCGTCGGGGATCTGCCACTCTTCAGCAATTTTACGGTGCTTGTTAAAGCTTTCGGTCACAAACGGGGCCAGCACTTCGTCGATGCGGTTGATGGTGGTTCCGCCGTAAATATGGCTGGCAACCTGGGCGATGATCTGCGCGGTAACCGCCGTTGCGGTAGAAATGGATTTTGGCGGTTCGATTTCGGCGTTACCCATTTTAAAACCGTGGGTCAGCATACCTTTGAGATCGATAAGCATGCAGTTGAACATCGGGAAAAACGGAGAGTAGTCGAGATCGTGATAGTGAATATCGCCGCGCTCGTGCGCGAGCACCACGTCGCGCGGCAGCAGGTGCTGCTTGGCATAGTGCTTGGCGACGATCCCGGCCAGCAGGTCGCGCTGAGTGGGGATCACTTTACTGTCTTTGTTAGCGTTCTCGTTGAGCAGGGCGGAATTAGTCTGCTCAACCAGGCCACGAATTTCCTGGTTCAGGCGGCCACGCTTCTCGCGCTCAATATCGCGGTCATGGCGATACTCAATATAGGCGCGCGCCAGCTGCTTGTAGTTTCCGGCCATGAGCTGGTTTTCCACGGCGACCTGGATCTCGCCGATGTCGACCTGGCTGCGACCGGCCATCTGCTGACTGACGATATCTGCGACGGTGGCGCAATAGTCCGCGTCATCGACTCCCGCTGCTTTAGCTGCACGCAGAATGGCTTCTCTGATGCGCTCTGAAGTGAAAGGTACCTTGCACCCGTCTCTTTTCATCACATGCGGTGTCATGATTTCTCCGTTTATTTTTAGGTTATCCACAAATGTAGGGGGATCTCCGGGAGCTCGTAGCCAGTTGTCCTGTCAAAATTTCCCGAAAGTTGGCCCTTTTTATCCACAGATAATCCCCAAGCTTATCCTGAGGGCCTTGTCGTTATAATAGTCGATGAATACAACATGTAGGGCCGGGATGCATTCTAAGTTCTATATATAGTGATTTGCATCAAACATGTTTGCGATTTTATTGATTCAGAACAAAGTAAATCGGGGGCGGTAGAAACGGCGGGCGTTGTCTATGGGAGGGAAATTATCCGATTAATTTTTCGTATAAATATTCTACAAACACCCGAGTCTTTGGCGGGATTTTTCCTCCGGCATACTTCACCCAGAGCTGCTGCGGCTCGGGGGCTGAACCCTGCAAAATCGGCACTAATTTGCCTTCGGTGATGGGACGGGTGAGATACCAGTCGGCGAGATAAACGATCCCCATGCCGGACAGCGCGGCATCCATCAGAGAATCTGGCGAGGTGGAGATAAACCAGGCTGAAGGCTCATCAAACAGCGTTTCGTTATTCATCCATTGCTGAAGGCGCCCGGTGCCGGAGTTGCGGTGGATGAGGCAGCGATGCTTCGCGAGATCTTCTGGCGTTTGTGGCGTTCCGTGTTGAGCTAAATAGGCCGGTGACGCCGCCGTAATCATTTTCGAGGTATACAGTTCGCGCGCCACCACGCGGTTATCTCTTACCGTGCGGTGGCCGATGGCCACGTCAATGCGCTCGCCAATGAGGTTGACGCTGCGGGCTTCCATCGACATCTCAAAGCGAATCAGCGGATAGCGCCGCTGGAATTCGGCCAGGATCGGCATCAGGCAGTGACGGCCAAAGCCAGGGATCACGCTGACGCGCAGCAGCCCCGAAGGTTCCGCCCCCGGATTAACCAGCGCCTGGTTCAGCGCCTGCCACAGCGGAGCGACCTCTTCACGCAGCGCAGTCCCTTCTTCGGTCAGCACCACAAAGTGCGTATTGCGCACAAAGAGCACGATGCCCAGCCGCAGTTCAAGCTGACGTATGCTTTTGCTCACCGCCGCGGGCGTAATGCCCAACTGACGGGCTGCCTCGGAAAAACTCTGGCAGTCTGCCGCCGCCAGAAAAGCGGGAATGAGCCGATGAACGTCAGCGGAAAGCATCATGCTTGTAACCTTTGGTTGAAACAGATGTGCCATGTTATGGACTACAGGTAAGTCCTGTCATCTGAAAAGATAGCCTCATCCCAAAAATGAGGTCTGAAAGATGAATAAAATATTAGTGCTGGCGGCACATCGTGCCCCTGAAGAATCTCGTATTAACCGCGCTGGCGTTACGGCCCTGAAAAGCATCGCAGGCGTCACCGTGCACGAACTTAAGCGTGAGTACCCGGATCATCAGATTGACGTTGAGCGTGAACAGGCGCTGCTGGTGGAACATGACGCGATTGTGCTGATGTTCCCGTTCTGGTGGTACAGCTCCCCGGCGATCCTGAAAGACTGGCAGGATCAGGTGCTAACCTTTGGCTTTGCCTACGGGACTAACGGCACCGCGCTGCACGGCAAAAAGCTGATGGTCATGACGTCGACGGGCGGCCAGGCGGAGGCTTATCGTGCAGAAGGTGCTAACCGCTACACGGTGGAAGAGCTGCTGCTGCCGTTCCACGCGATGGCGAATAAGACCGGTATGATATGGCAGGCTCCTGCGCTTATTCAGGGGGCGAATACGATTACGGAAGTGCTGATCGACGAAGGCGTTAACGGCTGGCTGAGCCGGGTTCAGGCGCTAAAAGGGTGATTTCCCCTCATCCCGGCCCTCTCCCCAAAGGGGCGAGGGGGCAAACAACGGGGTAAAGCAGTACTCAATCTATTCCCTCTCCCTTTCAGGGAGAGGGGTAGGGTGAGGGTCAGAAGCGACATTGGGGGTTGTCAGTAATCAGACTAACGCTTAATCCAGTACACCGCCTCAAACGGCCTCAGGCTCATCTCCGCAGGTTTAGGGGCGGCATCAGCGTAGTTACTCATCAGTACTTCCCATTCACCTTCGTGCCCTTCCAGCTGCAGCCATTGCGCCTCTGCGCTAAGGTTTGCGGCAACTACCAGCGTCTGGCCTTCATGTTGGCGGCTGTAGCTCCACACCAGCGGGTGCTCCGGCAGCAGATCCTGATAATTCCCCCAGGTCAGCACCGGCTCGGCCTTACGCAGCTTGATCAACTGCTGGTAGGTATAGAAGACCGACTCTTTGTCCTCCAGCGCCGCTGCGGCGTTGACCGTCTGGTAGTTATCGCACAGGCCAATCCACGGCGTGCCTTCGCTAAAGCCGGCATTACTGCCCGCATCCCACTGCATCGGCGTGCGGCTGTTGTCGCGTGACTTACTGGCAAGAATAGCCATCAGCGTGTTGCTGTCGCGTCCAAGGGTTCGCAGCTCGGCAAACATATTCAGGCTTTCCACGTCGCGGTACTGATCGATGCTGGAGAAATGCGGATTGGTCATCCCAATCTCTTCCCCCTGATAGATGTACGGCGTGCCTTGCATGCCGTGCAGCACCATCGCCAGCATCTTCGCGGAGGTGGTTCGCAGCTCGCCTTCGTGACCAAAACGGGAAACTATGCGCGGCTGGTCGTGGTTACACCAGAACAACGCGTTCCATGCCACGTTGTGCATACCCTGCTGCCAGTGGTTGAAGATTGACTTCAGCTCCACGTAGTCAGGTTTTGCCAGCGTCCATTTCTCACCGCCAGGATAATCCACCTTGAGGTGATGGAAGTTAAAGGTCATCGACAGCTCGCTGCCGTCGAGAGCGCCATATTTCTGGCAGTTATCCAGCGAGGTGGAGGACATCTCGCCGACGGTCATCAGGCCGAGCGGCTTAAAGGCATCGCGGCTGAATTCCCGCAGGTACTCGTGAACCCGTGGGCCATCGGTGTAAAAACGACGCCCATCCCCGCCGTGCACGTCATTCGGGAACGTCTGGTCTTTTGAAACCAGGTTAATTACGTCGAGGCGCAGGCCGTCTACGCCACGGTTGGCCCAGAACTCGCAAACCTTCTTCAGCTCGGCGCGAACCGTCGGGTTTTCCCAGTTAAGGTCTGCCTGCTCAGGCGCGAAAAGATGCAGATAGTATTGCCCGGTTTCCGCCTGCCACTGCCAGGCGTTGCCGCCAAACTTAGAACGCCAGTTATTCGGCAGAATATCCGGCGTGCCGTCGCGCCAGATATAGAACTCGCGGTACGGGCTGTGTTTATCCTGCGCCTGCTTGAACCAGTCGTGCTCCGTGGAGGTGTGGTTAAACACCATATCGAGCACCAGACGAATACCGCGCTGGTGGGCTTCGGCCACCAGCAAATCAAAATCTTCCAGCGTGCCGTAGGTCGGATCTATCGCGCAGTAGTCAGCGACGTCGTAGCCGTTATCTATCTGAGGCGACACATAAAACGGCGTCAGCCAAATGGCATCTACACCCAGCGTTTTGAGGTAATCCAGACGCTGAATCACGCCCTTCAGATCGCCGGTCCCGCTGCCGGTCGTGTCCTGGAAACTCTTCGGGTAAATCTGGTAGATGACGCCGTTCTGCCACCACGGAGGAGTGATATTCATAGCGAGTTCCTGCTAGCTGAAGGGGCGGAATTGCCCCATAAACTGATGACAAACTTCTGGCAGTAGAAAGAACCGTAAGTGCCATCAAAAATAAACAAGGAAAATCAACGGGCTGATTTTCAGCTGATAACCCACAAAGCGAGAAAAAGTCACTTTGCTCTGACGAAAAGGGGGCATTTCTGCCCCCGGTCTATCTCACTACACCACCAGCAGCGTGCCCTGGCGGAATTTACGCTTGTAGACGATGGAGGTCAGGATAATCGGCACAATCACCGCGATAACAATTGCAATGGCGTAGACGCCCCAGAACTTAGGCTGAATGGACAGGATGCCCGGCAGACCGCCGACGCCAATCCCGTTCGCCATCACGCCGTTCAGGCCGCACAGCAGGCCAGCCAGGCCGGAACCGACCATCGCGCACAGCATCGGGAAGTGGTACTTCAGGTTGATCCCGTACATAGCCGGTTCGGTGACGCCGAGGTAGGCAGAAATGGCCGCCGGGACGGAGATTTCACGTTCATTCTGCTTGCGGCTACAGATAATGATGCCGACAACCGCAGAAGCCTGCGCGATGTTAGACAGCGCAATCAGCGGCCAAACCGGTGTCCCGCCCAGGCTCTGGATCATCTGCATGTCGATGGCCAGCGTGGTCTGGTGAACGCCGGTAATCACCAATGGTGCATACAGGAAACCAAACAGCGCGGCGCCGATAGGGGCGAAGCTGCCGGTCATCAGGTGGCGAACCGCGAACGCCACGCCGTCGCCGATCATACGGCCAAACGGCCCGATGACGGTGTGCGCCAGGAAAACAGCCAGGATCAGCGAGCAAACCGGCACGATAACCAGATAAAGATAATCCGGCACGATGCGCTTCATCCGAGTTTCGATGAAGCCGAGCGCCAGACCGGCCAGCAGCGCCGGGATAACCTGCGCCTGGTAACCGACTTTCTCAATAGTGAACCAGCCGAAGTTCCACACTTCCGGGATCTTGGTGCCCAGTTCGTAGGCGTTCATCAGCTGCGGGGAGACCAGCGTAACGCCCAGCACGATGCCGAGGATCGGCGTGCCGCCCATTTTCTTCACCGCAGACCAGCAAATGCCCACCGGCAGATAGAAGAAGATCGCTTCACCAATCAACCACAGGAAGTCATAGACGGTTTTCAGCGCCGGGTACATCTGGGCAAGGGTTTCCCCGTTGCTCATCGGCAGGTCGCCAATGACGTTACGGAAGCCCAGGATCAGGCCTCCGCTGATAAGCGCAGGCAGCAGCGGGAAGAAGATCTCTGCGAAGTGGGAGATCAGCTGCTCGTGCCATTTCATGTTTTGGCGCGCCGCCGTTTTGGCCTGCTCCTTGTCGGCGGAGTCCAGCCCGGTCGTGGCGATCAGCGCTTTGTAGTAATCATCCACATCGGTACCGATAACCACCTGGAACTGGCCGGCATTGGTAAAGCAGCCTTTCACCATGGGCAGATTTTCGATCTCTTTAGGATGGGCATTTTCGGGATGGTTCAGCACAAAACGCAGTCGGGTAATGCAGTGGCTGACGGTGGCGATATTCTCGCGCCCGCCAACCAGTTCGATCAGTTTGTCGATGTCTTGTTGTTTTACTTTGCTCATAAGTAACACCCTGGGTAGGAGGTAATGACCTGTTGTAAGGGTAGCCAGGTTTCTATTTTGCGAAAATGGGAACGTTCCCGAAACCGGGCGAAGATCACAAAATCCCGTTCAGGGGTGGTTTTATTGCAGGTGACTAGGGATGACGATTTGCCGCAGCTGTTGGCCCTGAGAAATCTGCCCGATCAGCTGTAAAGCCGCGGCGCGACCGGCTTCGGCGTAGCCTGGGTCAACGGTAATGATTTCAGGATGCAAGAATTTCATCAGCGGCGTGTTCCCCACGCTCGCCAGTTGAATATCGCTGCGGTTTTGCTGCTGGAGATATTTGCTTGCGCCCAGCGCCAGGGTGTCAGTGGCGCACAGCAGGGCGGTGGTTTTCGGGGTCAGAACTTCAACCACATGCTCGTAGCCCTGCTTCATGGCAAGGCCGGGCAGGGCGGCATTTGGAACGATATCGTGGTCACGGCAAAAAGCGAGATACGCCTGGTGGCGGCGGTAACCGGTGGTGACGTCGCCGTGCGGTACGCCAAGGAAGCTGATGTCCCGGTGACCCTGCTGATAAAGCGTGGACATCAGGATGTGAATAGAGCCTTCATCGTCATAACACACCGAAGCGAAGCCGCTGGCGTCTCGCGCCATCAGCACCAGCGTGGAACGCCATGGCTGCAGCACTTTCTCGTTGATGCCGGTGAAGCCAAACAGAATCACGCCGTCGATGTTGCGGCGGCGCAGCATGCCAAGATGCTCCTCAACCATCTCTGGTGAGAACTGGCTTTCCATCATGATCGGATCGTAGCCCTGCTCGTAAAGGCAAGGCAGCATGGTTTGCACCGCCAGATTTTCCGACAGTGAGTCCAGGCGGGTCACGATAATGGCGACGACTTTATCGCTTTGGCCCCGCATCGCGCGCGCCGAGCGGGAGGGGGAAAACTCATGCTGCTGCATTACCGCTTCAACCCGTTCCCGCGTGCGGGCGCTTACGCCGCTTTCATTGTTCAATACGCGAGAAACGGTAGATTTCCCCACGCCGCTCAGGCGGGCAATATCTTTGATGGTAAGGCGACTTTGCATGGTTGTTCTTTTCCCTGGCGGTCACGGTGCAAATTGGCTGGTTAGACAATGGCGGCTAGCCCTGTTCCCTTTGGGACACGAATGCGGTGATTGTCACTCGTTTGCCACCAACCTGTAATCCGGATTATTTAGAATATACTTATCAGGAGTAAAGTTTTAACGCGCTATCCCGTTCCCGATATGGGCAAAATCTGGTTTACAGACGGTTTAGTTTTACGGGCGTAGTATACCTGGCATTCTCATTATGCCAGAAGGCGTAATGCTATTTTTCTTTCAACGCTACCGGAGATGACATGGAACCCGATCCCAGTCCTCACCCTGAAGTAACAGGAATTTTCCGGTAAGCCACAGGTTAACGCCCGCTGCCTTACCGGTTTTGTAAGGCAGTGACGACCGCTCTCTTTTACGTCCCTGCTTGTTGATGCTCTCCTGCCTGATGCAGCTTTGTTGCGCCTGCAGGAAACTTAGGTACCGCTCAAGACGGTGCTAAGGACGTTTATGCAATTCAAAAACCTCACACGCCAGCTGATGTCCCAACTGAGCCGCCATCTGCCGCGCCGCCTGGTGCAGCGCGATCCTATGCCTGACGGGAAAGTGGTGGCGAAGGCCGCCGATATTCCGGCGACGCTGACCCAGGCCTGCCTGAAATATGCCGCCGCCAGCGAAGAGCAGCTCTACGTTGAGTTTGGCAGCCACCCGGAAGGGCTGGACGCTCGCGAAGTCGAAAAGGCGCGCGAAACCCACGGTCTGAACCAGATCCCGGCGCAGCAGCCCGCGCCGTGGTTTGTGCATCTCTGGGTTTGTTACCGCAACCCGTTCAACCTGCTGCTGACGGCGCTGGGGATTTTCTCCTACGCAACGGAAGATGATCTGTTTGGCGCCAGCGTCATCGCGCTGATGGTGGTGATTTCCACGCTGCTGAACTTCATCCAGGAAACCCGCTCCACCCGCGCGGCTGATGCGCTGAAGGCGATGGTTAGCAACACTGCGACCGTGCTGCGTGTGATCAACGAACAGGGTGAATATGCTTATGTCGAAGTTCCGCTGGACCAACTGGTGCCGGGGGATATCGTTAAGCTTGCCGCAGGTGACATGATCCCGGCGGATCTGCGCGTGATTCAGGCGCGTGACCTGTTTGTTGGCCAGGCGTCGCTGACCGGGGAATCTCTGCCGGTCGAGAAAGTTGCCGTCAGCCGCCAACATGACCAGCACAACCCGCTGGAGTGCGACAACCTCTGCTTTATGGGTACCAACGTGGTGAGCGGCACCGCGCTGGCGATGATTATCGCCACCGGCGGCAACACCTGGTTCGGCCAGCTTGCCGGGCGTGTCACCCAGCAGGAAAGCGAACCTAACGCCTTCCAGCGCGGGATCAGCCGCGTAAGCTGGCTGCTGATCCGCTTTATGCTGGTGATGGTGCCGGTGGTCCTGCTGATTAACGGCTTCACCAAGGGCGACTGGTGGGAAGCGGCGCTGTTCTCGCTCTCCGTTGCCGTCGGCCTGACGCCGGAAATGCTGCCTATGATTGTGACCTCCACGCTGGCGCGCGGGGCGGTCAAACTGTCGAAGCAAAAAGTCATTGTGAAACACCTGGATGCTATCCAGAACTTTGGCGCGATGGACATCCTGTGTACCGATAAAACCGGCACCCTGACCCAGGACCGCATCGTGCTGGAAACCCACACCGATATCTTCGGTGAGCAAAGCGATCGCGTGCTGCATACCGCCTGGCTGAACAGCCACTATCAAACCGGCCTGAAAAATCTGCTCGACGTGGCGGTACTGGAAGGCGTCGATGCCGATCACGCCCGCACGGCGGTTGCCCGCTGGCACAAAATAGATGAAATTCCTTTCGACTTTGACCGTCGCCGCATGTCGGTTGTGGTCTCCGAGCAGGCCGACGTGCATCAGCTTATCTGTAAAGGCGCGCTGCAGGAGATCCTCAACGTCTGTACCCACGTGCGCCACGGGGACGAAATTGTGCCGCTCAGTGAAGGGATGCTGGCGCGCATTCGCAGCGTAACCGACTCGCTAAACAGCCAGGGTCTGCGCGTGGTTGCCGTTGCCACCAAATTCCTGCCAGCCCGCAGCGCAGACTACAGCCGCGTGGATGAGTCCGACCTGATCCTCGAAGGCTACATTGCCTTCCTCGATCCGCCGAAAGAAACCACCGCTCCGGCGTTAAAAGCGCTGAAAGCCAGCGGCATCGCGGTGAAAATCCTGACCGGTGACAGCGAACTGGTCGCGGCGAAAGTATGCCGTGAAGTCGGCCTGGAAGTTGGCGACCTGATTATCGGCAGCGACATCGAAGAGATGAGCGATGACGAGCTGGCTCGTGTGGCGCTGCAAACCACGCTGTTTGCCCGCCTGACACCGATGCACAAAGAGCGTATCGTTCGCCTGCTGCGCGGTGAAGGCCATGTGGTTGGCTTTATGGGCGACGGCATCAACGATGCTCCAGCGTTACGTGCGGCGGATATCGGTATTTCCGTTGATGGCGCGGTGGATATCGCCCGTGAAGCTGCCGACATCATCCTGCTGGAAAAAAGCCTGATGGTGCTGGAAGAGGGCGTGATTGAAGGCCGTCGTACCTTCGCCAACATGCTCAAGTACATCAAAATGACCGCCAGCTCCAACTTCGGCAACGTCTTCAGCGTGCTGGTGGCCAGTGCCTTCCTGCCGTTCCTGCCGATGCTGCCGATCCACTTACTGATCCAGAACCTGATGTACGATGTCTCGCAGGTCGCGATCCCGTTTGATAACGTCGACGACGAGCAAATCAAGCAGCCGCAGCGCTGGAATCCGGCTGACCTGGGCCGCTTTATGGTGTTCTTCGGGCCGCTCAGCTCCATCTTCGATATCGTGACCTTCGGCGTGATGTGGTGGATTTTCAAAGCCAATTCCCCGGAAGCGCAAACGCTGTTCCAGTCCGGCTGGTTCGTGGAAGGCCTGCTGTCGCAGACGCTGATTGTGCACATGATCCGTACCCGTCGCATTCCGTTCCTGCAAAGCCGTCCGGCCTGGCCGCTGATGGTGATGACGCTGCTGGTGATGGCGCTCGGGATTGCGCTGCCGTTCTCCCCGCTGGCGGAGTATCTCCACCTGCAGGCGCTGCCGCTGAGCTACTTCCCGCTGCTGGTGATCATCCTGGCAGGCTACATGATGCTGACTCAGGCGGTAAAAGGTTTCTATAGCCGCCGTTACGGCTGGCAGTAATCCAAATATTGACGAGATGTGATCCACGTCTCGCCACCGCCTTGCTGAAAAATCCTTCACGTGATAACAGATTGTTTTTGCTGTTTTCTGGCCCGTCACGTGAAAGGATTATCCATGTTCAAATCGCTTCGTTTCAGCCTGCTGGCCGCAGGTATCGCCGTTGCCTGCCAGGCGCAGGCCGCTCCCGCAGGGGATCTCCCGCTAATGCCCTGGCCGCAGCAGGTCGAACTCCCGGCCACGCAGGGCAGCCTGCCGCTGACTAACGCCGTGTCTATTGCCATTAGCGGCGACAAGCTCGAAGGGGCTATTGACCGCTGGCGGCAGCGCATCAGCCTGCAAACCGGCTGGCAGCTTCAGCCTGCGGCTGCACAGCCGGCCAAACCCACGATTGCTATTCAAATTAAACAAGCCGTTGATCCACTGCCTAAAGCTGACAGTGACGAAAGTTATGCCTTAAGCGTGACGGCGGACGGCGTGAAGCTCACTGCTAACACGCGATTTGGGGCAATGCGCGGCATGGAGACCTTGCTGCAGCTGATTCAAAATGGCCCGCAAAACACGTCGATTCCTTATGTCGAAATCAAAGATGTCCCGCGTTTCCCGTGGCGCGGGCTGCTGCTTGATTCGGCTCGCCACTTTATGCCGGTGAACGACATTCTCCGTCAGTTGGACGGGATGGCCGCCGCCAAGCTGAACGTCTTCCACTGGCACCTGACGGACGATCAGGGCTGGCGCTTTGCATCGACCCATTATCCGAAGCTGCAGCAGCTGGCGAGCGACGGGCAGTTCTACACTCAGGCGCAAATGAAACAGGTGGTACGCTATGCCACCTCGCTGGGCATTCGCGTGGTGCCGGAAATCGACATACCGGGCCACGGTTCCGCGCTGGCTGTCGCTTACCCGGAGCTGATGAGCGCGCCGGGGCCTTACCAAATGGAGCGCAACTGGGGCGTCCTGAAGCCGCTGCTAAACCCGGCAAACGAAGCGGCCTACAAATTTGTTGATACGCTGATTGGCGAAGTTACAGCCATTTTCCCGGACAGTTACTTGCATATCGGCGGGGATGAGGTGGATGACACCCAGTGGAAAGAAAACGCCGCCATCCAGCAATTTATGAAGCAGCACAACCTGGCGGACTCTCACGCGCTGCAAACGTACTTCAACCAGCGGCTGGAGAAGATCCTCGAGAAACATAAGCGCCAGATGATGGGCTGGGATGAGATTTATCACCCGGATCTGCCGAAGAACATTTTGATCCAGTCCTGGCAGGGGCAGGATTCGCTGGGGGCGATTGCGGCCCACGGCTACAAAGGCATTCTGTCCACGGGCTTTTACCTCGATCAGCCGCAGTCCACCGCCTACCACTACCGCAATGAAGTCCTGCCGGTTGGGCTAAACGGGGTGGATCACATCCGCGAGGCCGACAGCGCGCAGAGCTGGTTCTTCAGCATGCCTCGCCTGAAAGGCAGTGCGGTAGAAGGCAGTTTTACGCTGGTGAAAAGTGACGGTGGCTGGCGCGGATTTATCGACTTCAAGGGCAAATCCCGCCGTGCAGTTCATGACGTAAAATGGCTGAACCCAACTCAGGTAACCTTTACGGTAGACACCTGGATGGGGGAAACGCGCCCGGTAGTCACGCTGGAAAACGACAAGCTTAATGGCTACTTCCTGGTGGGCAACGTGCGCTATCCGGCGACCGGGCAGAAGCTCGAGGGCATCCCGGATGGCAAACAGCCTGTGGTCCCAACCGAAGCGCAGATGAGCAATATTCTCGGCGGCGAAGCGGCGCTGTGGGCGGAAAACGTGATCTCCCCGCTGCTGGATATCAAGCTCTGGCCGCGGACTTTTGCCGTAGCCGAGCGGCTGTGGTCGGCTAAAGACGTCACAGACGTGGACAATATGTACCAGCGTATGCAGGCCATTGATGCCTGGTCCACGGTGTCCGTTGGCCTGCGTCAGCATACCGAGTCCGTTACGCAGCTCACTCGCCTCGCCGGTACACCGGAGATCATGCCTTTGCAAATCCTCGCCCAGGCCATTGAGCCGGCGCAGTACTACACGCGCCAGCATCTGAAATTCCAGGCCGGGAATTACAACCACTTTGAGCCGCTGAACCGCTTTGCCGATGCGCTTGGGGCCGAAAGTGGGCAGGTCAGGGCGATTAACGGTTGGGTGGACAAACTGATTGCCGACAGGGAAGACGGGAACAGTGCGGAAGCGTTGCGCCATATCTTCACTCGCTGGCAGAACAACACCCCGGATGTATTGGCGCTGATCGACGGCAACTACGTGCTAAAACCGCTCAAGCCGGTTGCTGAAGACGTGGACAAACTCGCCGGGCTGGGCTTAAGGCTGACGGATTTGGTGGCGAAGCAAGGTTCGCTCAGCGATGACGAGCTGAAGGCCATTCAGGCTCAGCTGGATGCTGCGGCGCAGACTCGTGATGAAGTGGTGATTGCGGCGGTGTATCCGCTGGAGAAACTGCTGCGGGCTGCCGTGAAGTAAGAAAGAAATGGCCCCGTGAAAGCGGGGCCAGAAGCAAAGCGCGACGGCGAACTAGCGGCGAACGGCGATAGCTTCGATTTCGATTTTAACGTCTTTCGGCAGACGAGCCACTTCAACGCAAGAGCGAGCCGGGAAGGTCGCATTATGTTCGTTGAAGAAAGCTTCGTAGGTGGCGTTCACGGTCGCGAAATCATTCAGATCTTTCACAAACACGGTGGTTTTCACGATGTCGCCCACTTTCAGGCCCGCGGACTCAACGATAGCCTTCACGTTTTCCAAGGACTGACGAGCCTGAGCGGCTACATCTTCCGGCACTTCGCCGGTTTTTGGGTTCACCGGGATCTGCCCGGAAGTGATGATCATGCTCCCGAGATCGACACCCTGAACATAAGGACCGATAGCGGCCGGTGCATTTTCCGTGCTAAGCGTACGTGACATACTTTCTCCTTAGTATTGGATATAAACTCCGTCCATTATAGGGACGGGAAATTGCTTGTCATTAGTGGTCGTTAATCTACCAGAACCACGTGGCGAGCGAACTCTTTCTCGCAATACTTGCACTTCAGGCTGATATCGTCGGCGCGCTGCTTCACGGCGAACGAAGAAGCCACCGGCTCGTTGTGGCTGATGCAGTTGGTGTTCGGGCACAGCAGCACTTTCTCGATGCGATCCGGCAGGCTTGGGGTGCTTTTGCCCACCACTTCGTATTCGTCGATGCGGTTCACCGTGGCGTGCGGGGCGTACAGCGCCAGCTGATTCACCTGCTCGTCGGTCAGGAAAGTATTTTCAATTTTGATCAGATCTTTGCGACCCAGCTCGCGGGACGGCAAATTCAGGCCGATGGTAATGCGCTGGTCGGTTTCGGTCAGTTGGAACAGGGTCAGCAGCTTAAAGCCAACCTGAGCCGGAATGTGGTCGATAACGGTGCCGCGCTTGATGGCTTCAACCTGTAATTTATTATCGTGCGTCATCTTCTTGTCCTCTCACTTAAACCAGTTCGCGATTCAACACCAGCGCCAGCAGCGCCTGGCGAGCAAAAATACCGTTCCCGGCCTGCTGGAAGTACCAGGCATGCGGCGTGCTGTCTACGTCGGTGGTGATCTCATCCACGCGCGGCAGCGGGTGCAGCACCTTCATGTTGCCGCGTGCGCCGGCCAGGTCGGCGGCGCGCAGGATAAACTGCGCCTTAACGTTGGCGTACTCAGACGGATCCAGACGCTCTTTCTGCACGCGAGTCATATACAGAATGTCCAGCTCGCCCACCACTTCGTCGATAGACTCGTGGCGGCTCCAGGCAATGCCTTTTTCATCCAGCATGTCGAGAATGTACTGCGGCATCGCCAGGGCAGTTGGCGCGATGAAATAGAAGCGGTTGCCGTTGAACTTCGCCAGCGCCTGGGCCAGCGAATGCACGGTGCGGCCATATTTCAGGTCGCCGACCATGGCGATATTCAGGTTCTCCAGGCGGCCCTGAGTTTCCTGAATGGTGAATAAATCCAGCAGGGTTTGGGTCGGGTGCTGGTTCGCGCCGTCACCGGCGTTCAGCACCGGGATCTCACCGGAAAACTCGGTGGCCAGGCGAGCCGCGCCTTCCTGCGGGTGGCGCATCACAATGGCGTCCACGTAGGTACTGATGACGGAGATGGTATCCGCCAGCGTCTCACCTTTCTTGCCCAGCGAAGTGTTGCTGCTGTCGGAGAAACCCACCACGGACGCGCCCAGACGGTGAATGGAGGTTTCAAACGAGAGGCGGGTTCGGGTCGACGCTTCAAAGAAGCAACTGGCGATAACTTTGTGCTTCAGCAACTCCGGCTGTGGATTAGCTTTTAGCTTTGCCGCGGTTGCCAGCACCAGTTCAAGTTCTTCACGACTGAGATCATTGATGGAAATGATGTGTTTTTTATAGAGCGGGTTAGTCATGCTTCTCTCCTGTTCTCGGGCCGACGGGCAAAAAAAAGGCCCCTCAACGAGGGGCCTTAGCAATTTGGGAATTTAGAAATTCGACGGTGCAACGGGAAGAAAAACGCCCTGCCGCGTCTGCTTTCAGACGTCGAGCTGCGACATTTTTTTGAACACAGTAAACCATGCTTCCTCCCGGCAAATTGTGGCGCATTATACGCGCGTGGGTGTTCTCTGCAAGCGCTAAAATCACACTTTTTCAGGGGCGCTGCAATCGGTTGCGGTGCATTCAGGCCTGTCCCAGCATACGCATGATGCGGCGATGCACCAGCGGCGTTTTTTGCACTTCACGCGGCGCAATCCAGACCACGCTGCTGCCGGCGACCACGCCCAAAATCTCTGCGATGGCGTGATGATCGAGAATTTTTGCTATCGCTTTGCCGTAACCTGACACCGTATGCACCATGACAAATTCGCTGTTGTGCTCAACGCTTAACACCATTTCGGCCACCGAACGCGCCGCGTTGGGCTGGGGCAAAGTCTGCGGGCTAAGAGCATAGATTTTTTGCCCTTTGGCATTGCGCAATTTGATAACGCCCAGCAGCTTGAGCAGGCGGGAGACGGTGGACTGACTGATGGCTTCGAAGCCGTGCTGTTTCAGGTCATGGCGCAGTTGCTCCTGGGAGTGATAACTCTTGTGGCTGATGAGCTGTTGGCACAGTTCAAGCTGGCGCTGCTCTTTCTCGAACGAGAGGCGGGATGTCCTCATGATCTCTATACACTCCTGTGATGGCCGGTGCGTTTTCATTGCACGGTGGATGAACGTAATTTATTGATAGAAATGATTTTTATTAATTTTATCTTTTTAAAATGTTGCCAATGGATGGAGATGAAGCGTTTAACGCCACAATCGTGGCGTTAATGGCGTCAGGCTATCTGTAAATTTCCACTTATGACCAGTTTTAATGTCCATGCGGCCAGAGCCAGAATGGCCACGGCGATCGCCAGTTCATAGCTTTTCAGCAGCGGCTGACCCTGGGTTTTTTTCTGCCACAGGAACACCAGAATGCCCGGCGTGAATAACAGCGAGCTCAGCAACATCGAATCGCCTGCGGCGTAGCAAAGCCAGAAGCCGTAAGCCGTGGCAATCAGGCCAAGCACGATGCCGCCGGTTCGTGATTCCCCCTGTCCATAGCGCTCCCCGGTCCAGGCCAGCTTCAGTCCGTAGGCTGCGCTGAACAGGTACGGAGGTAAAATGGCCGCCGTGGCAATGGAGAATAGCGCCTGGTAGCCGGCGGCGTAGAACAGGGTAAGGATCAGGAAGAGCTGAATTAAGCCATTGGTGATCCACAGTGAAAACGAAGGTGAATGACGGGCGTTCTCTTTGGCGAAAATTTTAGGGAAAATGCCGTCAATTGCCGCGACACGCGGTAATTCTGCGGCAAACAGCGTCCAGGCCAGCAGCGCGCCGGCTACGGACAGAATCACGCCTCCGGCAACGAACTTCGCTCCCCATGCCCCGACCACGCTTTCCAGCACGCCGGCCATCGACGGATTCTTCAGCCCGGCCAGGCTCGCCTGATCGAGGATCCCCATCGACAGCACGCTGACCAGCACGTAAATCGCCAGCGCGCCCAGCAGACCAATGACCGTCGCCTTACCGATATCCTCACGTTTTGCGGCCCGGGCAGAAACAACGGTTGCCCCTTCAATGCCGATAAACACCCAGGTAGTTACCAGCATGGTGTTTTTAACCTGGTCGAAAATTTCCGGGCGAGATCCTTCGACCAGCATCATGCGGCCCCAGAAATCCGCCGTGAACACGCCAATCCGAAAGGCAATCAGCACCGCGACAATAAAGACCAGCAGAATGATGACCTTGACCACGGTGAGGATGGTGTTGATGTAGGCGGCTTCTCGCACCCCGCGAAGTACCAGGGCATGTACCAGCCACAGCACAACGGAGGCACCGATAATGGAAGGCAGGTTATTCCCGTCGCCAAACACCGGAATGAAAAAGCTCATGGCGCTAAACAGCAGCACCGCGTAAGAGACGTTCCCGAGCCAGGCGGAGAACCAGTAGCCCCAGGCGGACTGGAAGCCAATAAAGTCGCCAAACCCGGCCCGGGCATAGCTGTAAACGCCGCCGTCAAGATCCGGGCAGCGAGCGCTGAGATTCTGATAAATAAACGCCAGGCAAAGCATGCCGACGCCGGTAATGGCCCAGCCGATCAGCAATGCGCCGGGGGACGCTACCGAAGCAAAGTTTTGCGGCAGGCTGAAAACGCCCCCGCCAATCATGGAGCCTATAACCAGCGCCACCAGCGCGCTGAGTCCGAGTTTTCTTTCACTGCTTGTGGAGGTGTCTGCGGCACCTTCATGGGTAACATCGGCCATTTCCTTTTCTCCCGCTGCGCGAAGCAGCACAAGGGCAATACGGGCAGCGAGGGGTTCCCACTGCCCGACAGCGTTACGCGCCGAGCGTGGCGACCATCACGGCTTTAATGGTATGCATGCGGTTTTCGGCTTCGTCGAAGACAATGGAGTGTGCTGACTCAAAGACTTCCTCGGTCACTTCCAGCCCCTTCAGGCCGTAGGTTTCTTCGATCTCTTTGCCGACTTTGGTGTGTTCGTTATGGAAGGCAGGCAGGCAATGCATGAACTTGACGTGCGGGTTGCCGGTCGCATTAAGAACGCTCTGGTTAATCTGGTAGGGCGTCATGATACTTACGCGTTCAGCCCAGGCTTCTTTAGGCTCGCCCATCGAAACCCAAACGTCCGTGTAGAGGAAATCCACGCCCGCAACGCCTTCTTCCACGCTGTCCGTCAGCATGATGCGGCCGCCGGTTTCTTTGGCGATGGCGCGGCATTGCTCGACCAGCGCCGCTTCAGGCCAGAAGGCTTTCGGCGCGACAAGACGAATATCCATGCCCATTTTGGCTGCGCCCACCATCAGGGAATTGCCCATGTTGTTACGGGCATCGCCGAGATAAGCGAAGGAGAGATCCTGCAGTTTTTTACCCGGAGCGTGCTCCAGCATGGTCATCAGGTCGGCGAGGATCTGGGTCGGGTGAAATTCATTGGTTAGCCCGTTCCACACCGGCACGCCAGCGTATTCCCCCAGCTCTTCGACAATGTCCTGGCCATAGCCGCGGTATTCAATCCCGTCGTACATCCGCCCCAGCACGCGAGCGGTATCTTTCATGGATTCTTTATGGCCGATTTGCGAGCCGCTTGGCCCCAGATAGGTCACCAGCGCGCCCTGGTCAAACGCGCCAACCTCAAAGGCGCAGCGGGTACGGGTGGAGGTTTTCTCGAAGATCAGCGCGATGTTTTTACCGCATAGCGTTTTTTTCTCTGTTCCGGCCTGTTTGGCGGCCTTCAGTTCACGGGCCAGGTCGATGAGGTACTGAATTTCTGCCGGTTTGAAGTCGAGGAGTTTCAGGAAATTACGGTTTTTTAGGTTGATAGTCATTTTCGTTATCCTTTGAATGAGAAGTTTTTTTACCCTCACCCCGGCCCTCTCCCTGGAAGGGAGAGGGGGGAAATGCTGGTGATTCTGTTTCGTTTCCTGTCCCCTCTCCCCGAGGGGAGGAGGAAGTGCAGGCGGCTCGGTTTTATCCCCTCTCCCCCAGGGGAGAGGGTTAGGGTGAGGGGGCTTTCACGGCTCCCGAATTAACGTGCCTTTCTCCCCGGCCAGAATTGCCGGGCCATCCTCCAGCGCACCTATCCCGGCGATACCGTGGCAACTGGCGACAAAGTGACTGCAGGCGGACACTTTTGGCCCCATCGAGCCTGCATCGAAGCTCATGCCTTCAAGCTCGGCTGGCGTCACGCTGGTGAGCGGGCGCTGCGCTGGTGTGCCCCAGTTGAGATAAACGGCGTCTGCGTCAGTGAGGATCAGCAGGGCGTCGGCCTCTATCTGGCGAGCCAGCAATGCGGCGGAAAGATCCTTATCAATGACGGCTTCAATCCCGTGGTAGCCATCGGCTTTCTCCACCACCGGCACGCCGCCGCCGCCGTTACAAATAACCAGGTGGTCACGCTGGATAAGCGCCGTAATGGCATCGCTTTCGACGATGCGTTTAGGCAGCGGGGACGGCACGACGCGGCGGAAATACTGGCCATCAGCTTTTACCGACCAGCCTTTGTCACGTACCAGCGCATCCGCCTGCTCCTTGCTGTACACCGGGCCGATGTACTTGGTCGGATTGCTAAAGGCCGGATCCTGCGGATCTACTTCAACCTGAGTCAGCAGCACGCTGACTTCGCGGTCAGGCAGATGATTTTTCAGCGCCTGCTGCAGCATGTAGCCGATCATTCCCTGGCTCTCAGCGCCGAGAACGTCCAGCGGATAAGGACTTACGTTTTGGTAGGCGCTGTTTTGCAGGGCCAGCAGGCCGACCTGCGGACCGTTGCCGTGCACCAGCACCACGCGCCAGGCGTGGGTGAGCTGGGCGATAGTTTTTGCCGCCAGCTCAATATTTTTACGCTGCAGGTCGGCTTCCAGCGGTTCACCACGCTTCAGCAGGGCATTCCCGCCGAGCGCGACTACGAGAGTGGGTTTATGTTGCATATGCTTTCCTCCCTTAAATCCCGTCGCGTTCCAGCGGGCAGCTCATGCAACGCGCGCCGCCACGTCCGCGGCCCAGTTCATCGCCTGGAATAGGCAGGACGGTGATCCCGGCTTTGTCGTATTTCTCGTTGGTCCAGATATTGCGTTCGTAGCCGATGACCACGCCGGGGCGAACGGTCAGCACGTTGTTGGCGTCGTTCCACTGTTCGCGCTCGGCTTCAAAAGCATCGCCGCCGGTGGTGATGAGCTTGACCTGATCGATACCCAGCGCTTTTTCGATGGCGTTCACCAGGCTGGTTTCCTGCTGGCGTTTGATGCCGCCGTGGCCGTCAGGGGTTAACGTCCAGCACTGCACGTCTTTGCGGACGACTTCCGGGTAAACGGAGAAGGTGTCGAGATCGAGATGAGTCATGACGGTATCGAGGTGCATACAGGAGCGGTGCTTCGGTAGCTCGACGGCAATCACGCGTGTTGCCTGTTGATGCCTGAATAATGATTCAGCGAGGAATTCAATGCCCTGAGGGGTGGTTCGTTCGGACATGCCAATTAATACCGCACCCCGGCCAATCACTAATACGTCACCGCCTTCCAGCGTGGCATGATCGTAATTAATATTTTCGTCGCCGTAATACTTAATGAATTTCCCGTCGGTGAATGCCGGATGCCAGCGGTAAATGGCCCTTAAGTTATTTGTTTCGCGCTGGCGAGCGGCTTTTGCCATTGGGTTAATAGAGACGCCGTTATAAATCCAGCAGGAAGTATCTCGGGTGAATAAATGGTTGGGGAGCGGCTTCATAATAAAGTCTGTTGTGGCATGAATATCCACGACCATATTTTTAATGTGTGTCGGAATTTCCCCATAGGTCAGCCCGCCAGAAAGGCGACGGGCGAGTTCGCGATGTGGCATATCAGCCAGCCAGCCGCGAACGTCCGAGGCGAATGCCGGCCCGAGCCGATAGTCTGAAATCTGGGTGTTCAGCAGCCAGGCCTTGGCATCGCTGACGTCCAGCGTTTGCGTCAGCAGGTCGGTTAGCAGCAGAACTTCCACGCCCTGACCGCGCAGCGTATTGGCAAAAACGTCGTGCTCTTCACCGGCGCGCTCAACGGAAAGCACATCGTCAAATAACAATTCCTGACAGTTTGAAGGGGTAAGTCTTTTCAGGCTGAGGTTTGGGCGATGCAGCATCACGCTGCGTAGTTGACCTATTTCGGAGCCGACATAATGTTTGTCCATGACTATTCCTTTGCATTAATTCGGAGATAGACGTGCCATTGGCGCAATAAATATTGCGTCGCGATTTTATTAACCTGTAAAGTTTTCTTCGAGGCGTATATTAATTTCTTCACAACCATTTAATGTGAGATTTATCACGCGCTCAAGGTGGTTTTTATTTGTTTTGTTATTAATTGATGGCTGTCAGAGAACGGTGATTTAACTGAGGTTGATGAATGCATAATTATACGATAAATCGTTTTTAATTATTTTGGTGTGTTAAAAATATGTAAGTTTATTCCTAAGGGTGAATGTCGCAATGTATTGATTATCATTGATTTTTATTTTCTGTTTGCATGATTATTCATTATGGAATCTGTTTAATGCCGTGAAGAGAAGTTCACGGAAAAATAGTTATTTTTATTTTGCTATTAATGCAGTGCATGCAAACTGTGAGCGCAGCGGATTTATTCTTTTTATCTTAATGAAAACAGACTGTTGTGTGGGGCATAAAAAGAGAGGGAGATGAGGTTATGTCCTTTTAGTGCATAAAAAATGCTGGGCGTGCATCAGACGCGCAACATTTTTAGTAATAACCAGGCGGGAGAAAAGAAAACCCCTCGGGCGGAAAGCCGCCGAGGGGCCAGGAGAAGCCCTGGGAGCGAAGAAACTAGTTTGCCAGCGTGGCGACCATCACGGCCTTGATGGTGTGCATCCGGTTCTCAGCCTGGTCGAACACCACGCTGTGGGAGGATTCAAAAACTTCATCGGTGACTTCCATGCCGCCGTGCAGATCGAACTCCAGCGCCATTTGTTTACCCAGCGTGGTTTGATCGTCGTGAAACGCCGGCAGGCAGTGCAGGAACTTGACCTGCGGGTTGCCGGTTAACGCCAGCATGGCGCTGTTGACCTGATAAGGGCGCAGCAGGGTGATTCGCTCGGCCCACTTCTCTTTGGCTTCGCCCATCGACACCCAGACGTCGGTATAGATGAAATCCGCCCCTTTAACGCCCGCGGCAACGTCTTCGGTTAACGTGATTTTTCCGCCAGTCTTTTCGGCCATGGCTTTGCATTCGGCGACCAGCTTTTCATCCGGCCAGCAGGCTTTAGGCGCCACCAGGCGCAAATCTAGCCCGGTCAGAGCGGCAGCTTCCAGCATGGAGTTCCCCATGTTGTTGCGCGCGTCCCCGGCGTACACCAGCGTCATCTCATTCAGGTTTTTGCCCGGCAGGTGTTCCTGCATGGTGAGCAAATCCGCCAGCAGCTGGGTCGGGTGATATTCGTTGGTCAGGCCGTTCCACACCGGTACGCCCGCATAGCTGGCAAGGGTTTCGACGATATCCTGGCCGTAGCCGCGGTACTGGATGCCGTCATAAATGCGCCCCAGCACGCGAGCGGTATCTTTAATTGATTCTTTATGCCCGATCTGACTGCCGCTTGGGCCGAGATAAGTGACGCGGGCGCCCTGGTCGTAAGCGGCAACTTCGAAAGAGCAACGAGTACGAGTCGAATCTTTTTCGAAGATGAGCGCAATGTTTTTACCAGTAAGATGCTGAATCTCAGTTCCTTTTTTCTTGTCACTTTTCAGCTTGGCGGACAGGGTCAGCAATTCGTTCAGTTGAGCAGGGGTAAAATCGAGCAGCTTAAGAAAGTTTTTCTGATAGAAGTGACTCATTTTTTCCTCGCAGGGCGTAAGCCTTAATTGAATTAAAATTCAATTTATATGTATGAATATTCAATTGCAACCCTGTGTGTTAAAACTTTGCGGTGAAAGGTGGAGGCAAACCCCGGCGTGTGTGAAAATGAGAGTATCTGCCGACACATTTGAGGAAAGGGCCATGGCAAATCCAGAACAGCTGGAAGAACAGCGCGAAGAAACACGTTTAATCATTGAAGAACTGCTGGACGACGGGAGCGACCCGGACGCGCTGTACACCATCGAACACCACCTTTCTGCGGATGATTTCGAAACGCTGGAGAAAGCGGCCGTTGAAGCGTTCAAGCTGGGTTATGAAGTGACTGACCCGGAAGAGCTGGAAGTGGAAGAGGGTGATACCGTCATCTGCTGCGATATCCTGAGCGAATGCGCGCTGAACGCTGAGCTGATCGGTGCCCAGGTTGAGCAACTGCTGAACCTGGCCGAGAAATTCGGTGTGGAATACGACGGCTGGGGCACCTACTTCGAAGACCCGAACGGCGAAGAGGGTGAAGAAGACGGCGACGAATATCAGGACGAAGACGACGACGGCGTTCGTCACTAAAAGTAAGCGGCGCAGCGGCGTTTAGCCGCTGCGCCTGGCATGTGTCATTCTTACCCGATCGGGCAAAATTCTCTTTTTTCCTTTCTTCTTAAATAAATGATTTTCAGGCCACCTATTCTGCCTTAGCATCGTCATCTTGTATTAAAAATGCGCAAATGAGGCTAAAGTCTCGCCATTTCAATTATCAGTCAGCACAGGATGTGTAATATGACAGCTTCCAGTCTTACTCCCTCCTCGACCCCAGCACAAAAAACGCCCAGAACAGGTTTTGAAAAGTGGCAGGACGGTATTAATAAGGCCCCCGGCGATACGCGGTGGAATGCCTGGGATTGTGACATCCAGCGGGTAGTCGATGGATACAATCGCCATCTCTCCTCTACGCCAGGCTACAGGACTTTGGACTGGCATCTGATTAAAGCGATGGTCTGGGTCGAAACGGGAGCCCTGAGCTCTGACTGGCATTTCCGACCGATGCAAATCGGTGTTAAGGGCGATCCTGGGATGACATCTTTCCTGTCAGGTAAGGAAGGCGGTGAGCTCATCCTGCCTGACGCGTGGAAAAAACAGTTAACCGTCGCCACGATCAGAACCACGCCGTTAAATAACCTGCGTGCGGGCATCGGCTACCTGCTGATGCGTATGGCGCAATTCGAGCACCGAACGATACTCACTGTTGACAGCAAAATTTATGACGTCACCGTGAAACCCGGTGACAGCCTGGCAAAAATAGCGAAAGCGCAGGGAAGCACTCTGGAACTGCTGCAAAAGCTTAATCCACAGGTCAAGATTCTCCGTGCTGGTCAGACGCTCAAGTGCCAGAAGGCAAACGCTCGCAGAGTGATTGCCGGATGGCGGAGCATTTCGACCACGACGATCGCTCTTCGCTATAACGGCGGCGGCGATCCTAACTATTCCAGAAAACTCGATTACGCATTATCACTGATTAAAAAAGGGAAGAGCGCTTTATGCAAATGACACTGAAAGCTTGCCTGGTTATCGCCGCTTGTCTGCCGATGCTGGCGCTGGCTGACGATCCTCAGCCAGTTAAGGATGCCACGGCCCTGCGAGAAGCGTGTAGTGAATATGCGGAAGCGGGGATGCGTGACTGTCTGATTAAGCAGTCGAAAGAGAGTGAGCAAGTTTTGGAAAAAGCCAGCAAATCCGCCGCCACCAGAATCGCCGAATGGGATGAAGACCAGGGCTATATCGAGAAAGCTAGCGCAGCGCTCGAGACATCAAATCAACGGTTCATTCATTACCGCAACGGTCAATGCCAGCTTGCGGCTTCGCTCAGCGGAGGTGCGGCAGGCAATGCGCGTGAAATCAGGCGGCTGTCTTGCATAGCTGAACTCAACTATGGTCGCGCTGAGCAGCTAACCCACGCGGTTTCAGGGCTAGCCGTGAAATAGTGCAGCACGCTCTTTGTTGCCGGGCTTACTGACAAAAGTGTGGGCAGTGATTATGCTGTCCTTTACGAAAAGTAAGCGGTGCAGCGGCATTCAGCCGCTGCGCATCAGGATATCCTCATGGACTACCAGCAACTCCTCTCCCCGATTACCCAATTCCTGCAGTGCCCGACGCCCGAGGCGTGGATTCAAAAGGCACGTCGCCCGGAAAATCTGCCGCTGCTGCTAACCGACCACATGGTGTGCGAGCTGAAAGCCGCGCAAACCGCGATGCTGCTGATCCGCAAATACGTTGCCGATAAAGAGAGTTCCCAGGCGCTGCTGGCCTGGCTCCAGCCTTATGAAGCCTTTACCTTCCGTGACGGCGAGGAACCCGATTTTCTCTCGCTCCACAAAGGGCTGAGCAAAAGCATCATGCCGAAAACGGCGAACGGCTGGGGGCAGCAGCTTATCGACAGCATGGTGCTGCTGATCAAAGAAGAGCTGCACCATTTTTGGCAGGTGCGGGAAATTATGATTGCCCGTAACATCCCGTACGCCAAAATCACCGCCAGCCGCTACGCTAAAGGTTTACTGAGTGAAACTCGTACTCATGAACCGCTGATGCTGGTCGATAAACTTATCTGCGGCGCCTACATTGAAGCGCGATCCTGTGAACGATTTGCCGCGCTGGCGCCGCACCTGGATGATGAATTACAGCGTTTTTACCTGTCGCTGCTGCGCTCCGAGGCGCGCCATTATCAGGATTATTTAACCCTGGCGGAGCAGATTGCCGGGGGCGATATCAGTGAACGCGTGCGTTTCTTTGGCAAGGTTGAGGCCGGGCTTATCCAAAGCCATGACGACGAGTTTCGTTTCCACAGCGGCGTACCCGCCGCAGAGTAGAAGGATGTACCATGAACTGGACCCACGTCATTATTGCAGGCTATGTCGGGGCTGTGATCGCCGCGGTGGTAGCGGTATTCCGCAAGAAAGGCTGGGTCGGTAAAGCGGGCGCGGTGGCCATTGCGCTGGTTGCCATCATGGCGTGGAACATCTTTGACGTAAAATACCTTATTCCTCGCGATCGGGCCGGGCAGGAACTGGCCGGGCTGGATGACGCGATGGCCCGGATGCCGGTTTACCAGGTGCTGAAAGAGCAGGAACCCGCGCTGTGGATGTCCATTCGCCAGCAGGCGGTAGAGATGCACCAGCAGGGGAAAACCGAGCAGGAAGTGATCGACACCATCCAGCCGCAGATCCTCGCGGTGGAGACCAAGCGCCTGCAAAGCGCGACGGACGACAACGTCGTGGCGTTTATGCAGGTGAACATGCAGCAAACGGCGATGGTGCAAAAATCCAGTGACGACGCCTGTTTCCGCTTCCTGTTCCCGGACGTGAAGGGCGGCATCAACTCCACGAAAATACTGCCTAAGGATGTGACGATGCGCCGCATGCAGGTGGATGCGGCGATGATGCGTTCCGCCTACGGCGCAGACAAACACAGCGTAACTGACGCCGAGCGCGATCAGGCCCGCAAAGACATTCAGCCCATCGTGCAGCAGTTGACTAAGCGCTACGGGAGCGACCTCCAGCTTATGTCGGACCCGCATAAAGCGGTGGGCAAAGAGGGGCTGGTCTGTAACCAGGTTCAGGAGCTGTGGCGCAACGTTCTGCAGCTGCCTCCAGCCCGCGCGGCCGGGATCATTCGCCTGTCGGTTGCGCAGGAATAACCCGTAGCGATAGCGATCGAAATCGCTTAAGGCTTGAACAGCTACGCGCTTATCGCTAAGGTAAGCGCGTTTTTTTACCTTCCTGGAAAGCATCATGACCGCTATCGCCCTTATCGACGACCACCTTATCGTCCGCTCCGGCTTTGCTCAACTTCTTGGGCTGGAGGCGGATTTTCAGGTCGTGGCCGAGTTCGGCTCCGGACGCGAGGCGCTGGCCGGGCTGCCGGGGCAGGGCGTGCAGGTGTGTATCTGCGATATTTCAATGCCGGACATTTCCGGGCTGGAGCTGTTAAGCCAGTTACCAAAAGGAATGGCGATCGTCATGCTGTCGGTGCACGACAGCCCCGCGCTGGTGGAGCAGGCGCTAAACGCTGGCGCGCGCGGCTTTTTATCCAAACGCTGCAGCCCCGACGAACTGATTGCCGCCGTGCGCACGGTGGCGACGGGCGGGTGCTACCTGACGCCGGACATTGCCATGAAGCTGGCCGCCGGGCGGCAGGATCCGTTGACGAAACGCGAGCGGCAGGTGGCTGAAAAGCTGGCGCAGGGCATGGCGGTGAAAGAGATTGCCACCGAGCTGGGACTTTCGCCAAAAACGGTGCACGTGCACCGCGCCAACCTGATGGAAAAGCTCGACGTCAGCAACGATGTGGCGCTGGCGCGACGCCTGTTTGACGGTTGGTAATGCGACCTTTCTTCTCGCGGCTGATTGCCGTTATCGCCAGTTTCTTTATCTTTTCCGCCGGCTGGTTTTGCCTGTGGAGCATCAGTCTGCATCTGGTGGAGCGGCCTGAGCTGGCGGTGCTGTTATTTCCCTTTGGATTGCGTTTAGGGCTGATGCTGCAGTGCCCGCGCGGCTACTGGCCGGTTCTGCTGGGCGCGGAGTGGCTGATGCTTTTCTGGCTCGCGCAGGAAGTGGCGCTGGCGCATCTGCCGCTGTTAATGCTGGGCGGGGTGCTCACCATCCTGCCGGTGGCGCTCATTTCTCGTTATCGTCATCAGCGTGACTGGCGGACTCTGCTGCGCCAGGGCGCGGCGCTTATCGCGGCCGCTTTGCTGCAGTCGCTGCCGTGGCTGAACCAGGGCAGCGATGCCCTGAATGCGCTGCTGCTGACCCTGACCGGCGGGTTAACGCTGGCGCCGACCTGCCTGGTACTCTGGCACTATCTGACCAGCACCGTCTGGCAACCTCTTGGCCCGGCGCTGGTTTCCCAGCCGGTCAACTGGCGCGGGCGGCATCTGATTTGGTATTTACTGCTGTTTGCCGTCAGCCTCTGGCTGCAGTTGGGGTTACCCGCCGAACTCTCCCGTTTTACGCCGTTCTGCCTGGCGCTGCCGATTATCGCCCTGGCCTGGCACTACGGCTGGCAGGGAGCGCTGATTGCCACCCTGATGAACGCCATCGCGCTGATTGCCAGCCAGACCTGGCACGATCATCCGGTGGATCTTCTGCTTTCATTGCTGGCTCAAAGCCTGACCGGGTTATTGCTGGGCGCAGGGATCCAGCGCCTGCGTGAACTGAACCAGTCTTTGCAAACCGAGCTGGCGCGAAATCGCCGCCTGGCCGAACGCCTGCTGGAAACCGAAGAAAGCGTGCGGCGGGAAGTGGCGCGGGAACTGCATGACGACATTGGGCAAACCATCACGGCGATCCGTACCCAGGCCGGGATCGTGCAGCGGCTGGCGCCAGAAAGTGAGGGCGTTAAGCGCAGCGGCGCGCATATCGAACAGCTTTCGCTGGGGATTTATGACTCGGTTCGCCGCCTGCTCGGGCGCTTACGCCCGCGCCAGCTGGATGATTTATCGCTCGAGCAGGCGATTCGTTCCCTGATGCGCGAGATGGAGCTGGAAAGCCGCGGCATCGTCGGCCATATCAACTGGCAAATCGATGAGCCTCTGCTTAGCGAGGGGCAGCGCGTGACGCTGTTCCGCGTTTGCCAGGAAGGGCTCAATAACATCGTAAAACACGCCAGCGCCAGCGCGGTAACGCTCCAGGGCTGGCAGCAGGACGAGCGGCTGATGCTGGTGATTGAAGACGACGGCAGCGGTTTGCCGCCGGGTTCCGGGCTGCAGGGCTTTGGGCTTACCGGCATGCGTGAGCGCGTGACGGCGCTGGGCGGGACGTTCGCCATTTCCTGCACTCACGGCACGCGCGTCAGCGTCAGCCTGCCACTACGTTATGCCTGAGGGGCGAGCATGTTCAATTTTTTAAAAGTCCCGGCAAGCGTCGCGCCGCTTAGCGACAAAAGTGAAATTGATGCCCGCTACCGTTACTGGCGTCGTCATATCCTGATCACTATCTGGCTCGGCTACGCGCTGTTTTACTTTACCCGCAAAAGCTTTAACGCCGCCGCGCCAGAAATCCTCGCCACCGGCGTGATGGAGCGCACCGATATCGGCCTGCTGGCGACGCTGTTTTACATCACCTACGGCTTGTCGAAATTCTTCTCCGGGATTGTCAGCGACTTTTCCAATGCCCGCTATTTCATGGGCATCGGGCTGATAGCTACCGGCATCGTAAATATTCTGTTTGGCTTCTCGACCTCGCTTTGGGCGTTTGCGCTGCTGTGGGCGCTGAACGCCTTTTTCCAGGGCTGGGGATCGCCGGTTTGCGCCCGGCTGCTGACGGCGTGGTATTCCCGCAGCGAGCGCGGCGGCTGGTGGGCCGTCTGGAACACTGCTCACAACGTGGGCGGGGCGTTAATCCCGATCATCATGGGTGCTGCGGCGCTGCAGTACGGCTGGCGTGTCGGGATGATGATCGCCGGTGGCCTGGCGATTATCGCCGGGTTATTCCTCTGCTGGCGGCTGCGCGACAGGCCGCAAACCGTGGGCTTACCGGCGGTGGGCGACTGGCAGCATGACGCCCTTGAAATCGCCCAGCAGCAGGAAGGCGCTGGGCTGACGCGCAAAGAAATCCTCTACAAGTATGTGCTGGTTAACCCTTACATCTGGCTGCTCTCGCTGTGCTACGTGCTGGTGTATGTGGTGCGGGCGGCGATCAACGACTGGGGTAATCTTTATATGTCCGAAACGCTGGGGGTCGGGCTGGTTACCGCGAACTCGGCGGTGACCATGTTTGAGCTGGGCGGATTTATCGGCGCACTGGTGGCGGGCTGGGGCTCGGACAAGCTGTTCAACGGCAACCGTGGCCCGATGAACCTGATCTTCGCGGCAGGCATTCTGCTTTCCGTGGGCTCGCTATGGCTGATGCCCTTTGCCAGCTACGTGATGCAGGCGGCCTGTTTCTTTACCACCGGCTTCTTCGTGTTTGGGCCGCAGATGCTGATCGGCATGGCGGCGGCAGAATGTTCGCACAAAGAGGCGGCGGGCGCGGCGACGGGATTTGTCGGGCTGTTTGCCTATCTTGGCGCCTCGCTTTCCGGCTGGCCGCTGGCGCGGGTGATCGACATCTGGCACTGGAGCGGCTTCTTTGCCGTGATCGCAATTGCCGCCGGGATATCGGCTTTGCTGCTGCTACCGTTCTTAAACGCCCAGGCCCCGCGCGAGGCTAACGAAGCGTGATACTCCTCACCCTTTTGCGCCATAAAGGGCAAAACTAAGAAATTTTCCCGGTTCGGCCTGGACGCTGTCTCAGGCCAGTTTGCTCGCTGATTTTTACAATGCCTGCCATTAAGCAGGTATTCAAATCAGGAGTCATCCATGCTGGCCTTTCTAAACCAGGTGCGTAAGCCCACCCTGGATCTGCCGCTCGAAGTGCGGCGAAAAATGTGGTTCAAACCGTTCATGCAGTCGTATCTGGTGGTGTTTATTGGCTACCTGACGATGTACCTGATCCGCAAAAACTTTAACATTGCCCAGAACGACATGATCTCCACCTACGGGCTGAGCATGACACAGTTGGGGATGATTGGCCTCGGTTTCTCCATTACCTACGGCGTGGGCAAAACCCTGGTTTCTTATTACGCAGACGGGAAGAACACCAAGCAGTTCCTGCCGTTTATGCTGATCCTTTCCGCCATCTGTATGCTCGGCTTCAGCGCCAGCATGGGCGCAGGCTCGGTTAGCCTGTTCCTGATGATTGCTTTCTACGCTCTGAGCGGTTTCTTCCAGAGCACCGGCGGGTCGTGCAGCTACTCGACCATCACCAAGTGGACGCCACGCCGCAAGCGCGGCAGCTACCTGGGCATGTGGAACATCTCCCACAACCTCGGCGGCGCTGGCGCGGCCGGTGTGGCCCTGTTTGGCGCTAACTACCTGTTTAACGGCCACGTTATCGGGATGTTTATCTTCCCGTCCGTTATTGCCCTGATTGTCGGTTTTATTGCCCTGCGCTACGGCAGCGATTCCCCTGAGTCCTACGGCCTCGGCACCGCCGAAGAGCTGTTTGGCGAAGAGGTCAGCGAAGAAGACAAAGAAGCCGAAGACAATTCGATGACCAAATGGCAGATCTTTGTTGAATACGTGCTGAAAAACAAAGTGATCTGGCTGCTGTGCTTCTCCAACATCTTCCTGTACGTGGTGCGTATCGGTATCGACCAGTGGTCCACCGTGTATGCTTTCCAGGAGCTGAAACTCTCCAAAGAAGTGGCGATTCAGGGCTTCACCCTGTTTGAAGTGGGCGCGCTGGTTGGCACGCTGATGTGGGGCTGGCTGTCTGACCTTGCGAATGGTCGTCGTGCGCTGGTGGCCTGCGTAGCGCTGGCATTGATCATCGCCACGCTGGGCGTGTACCAGCATGCCAGTAATCAGTACGTTTACCTGGCTTCGCTGTTTGCCCTTGGTTTCCTGGTCTTTGGCCCGCAGCTGCTGATCGGCGTGGCGGCAGTCGGCTTCGTGCCTAAGAAAGCTATCGGCGCGGCCGACGGCATCAAAGGCACCTTCGCTTACCTGATCGGCGACAGCTTCGCCAAGCTGGGCCTGGGGATGATTGCCGACGGGACGCCAATCTTCGGTCTCACCGGCTGGGCCGGCACGTTCGCTGCCCTGGATGCCGCCGCAATCGGCTGTATCGTGCTGATGGCCATCGTGGCGGTATTTGAAGAGCGCAAAATTCGCCGCGAGAGAAAGATCCAGCAGCTGAAAATCGCTTAAGCGCATTCTGAACTGTTCCAGCCCGGCATAACGCCGGGCTTTTTTATGCCCGCGGATAACGCCAGCGCGAGGCATTACTGGGTAAAGTGATTGCGCTATACTGCCCGGCATTCATTGATAGCAAATTGTCGTTAAGCTGCCGGGTATTTAACTTCATGATTTGGATTATGTTAGCTACGCTTTGCGTGGTGTTTATTGTCGGCTTTCGGGTGCTCACGTCGGATTCACGGCGGGCTATTCGCCGACTGAGTGAGCGGCTGGGGATCGACGTGGTGCCGGTTGAATCGATGATCGATCAAATGGGGAAAGCACAGGGCGACGCGTTTTTACAGTATTTGCACCGCCCGGATGAGTCCCATTTGCAAAATGCGGCGCAGGTTTTGCTGATTTGGCAGATGGTGATTGTCGACGGCAGCGATCAAAATCTCCAGCAGTGGTATCGAAGGCTGCAAAAAGCCCGGCTTGCCACACCGATTACTGACGCTCAGGTTCGCCTGGCACAGGGGTTTTTACGAGAGATGGAGCCGGAGAAGCCGGAGATCACGGCTTTTCAGATGCGCTATAACGGCTACTTCCAGCCTGAAGATGGCGTGCACTGGCTGCACTAGTGCACGCCGTTTCACAGAGAATTACAGCGTTTTGAGCATGGTGACTTCGCAATCCACATGGCCGGTGCAGCCTAGTGGGGCAGGAATATGTTCAAAGCCTAAATGTTCGTATAGCCCAACGGCTTCTTTCAGAAATGCGGTAGTTTCCAGGTAACAGCGCTTGAAGCCCTGATCCCGGGCGTGATCCAGCGCCTGCAGCGCCAGTTTCTTGGCTAATCCCTGGCCGCGAACCACCGGCAGGAAATACATCTTCTGCAGCTCACAAATGTCCGGCTCGCTACACGATAACGGCGCCACGCCGCCGCCCCCCACCACTTCGCCGTTGATTTCTACCACCCAGTACGCATGGCCTGGCTGGCTGTAGAGCTGATAAAGCTCGTCAAGATTAGGGTCGGCAACGGTGTAGCCTTTATCGGCGGTCAGGCCGTATTCGGCGGACACCTGGCGAATAACTCGGGCGATAGCCGAATTGTCTTCGGCAGTAATCCGGCGCAGCTGGAGCTTCACATCGACCGGGGCTGTGGTGTTCATCATGTGACTCATAGGCTTAGGGAAGGATAAAAGCAGTTAATAGCACTTCATTACGGAGGGCGCAAGCTGCATAAAAAACGCCCCACACCGAGGTGCGGGGCGAATTATGCCTGGGGCCGATTACAGCGCGGCGATAACGGTCTGCTGCTCAATCAGCTTCGCTTTGGCGTCGGCAAAGCCTTCGAGACGCTCACGCTCTTTGGCGACAACGTCAGCTGGCGCGCGGGCGACAAAGCCTTCGTTGGACAGTTTGCCTTCGATCTTGCCAATTTCGATTTCGATCTTCGCCACTTCTTTCACCAGACGCTCGATCTCAGCGGCTTTATCTACCAGACCGGCCATCGGGATCAGCAGCTCTGCGCCGTCGATAATCTTGGTCACGGAAACCGGACCTTTGTCATCGACTGGCAGGATGGTGATGCTCTCCAGGCGAGCCAGGTTCTGCAGGAAGGTGCGGTTTTCGCTCACGCGACGAATTGCTTCCTCGCTGCAGCCGCGCAGCAGCACGTCCAGACGTTTGCCTGGAGCGATGTTCATCTCGGCGCGAATGTTACGCACCGCGGTGATCACGTCCTTCAGCCATTCGGTGTCTGCGAACGCCGCTTCATCAACCTGAGACGCATCGTAGGCCGGGAATGACTGCAGCATAATAGTGTCTGCGGTGATGCCCTTCAGCACTTTCACGCGCTGCCAGATGGTTTCGGTGATGAATGGAATGATCGGGTGTGCCAGGCGCAGCAGACCTTCGAGCACGTTCACCAGCGTATTGCGGGTGCCGCGCAGTTCGGCTTCAGAACCGCCGTTCATGACCGGCTTGGTCAGCTCCAGATACCAGTCACAGAACTGGTTCCAGGTGAACTCGTACAGGATGTTGGCGGCGATGTCGAAGCGGTAGCTGTCCAGCGCTTCACGGTATGCTTTCACGGTACGGTTGAACTCGGCCAGGATCCAGCGATCGGCCAGAGACAGCACCATTTCGCCGCCGTTGAAGCCGCAATCCTGCTCTTCGGTGTTCATCAGCACGAAGCGGCTGGCGTTCCAAAGTTTGTTACAGAAGTTGCGGTAGCCTTCCAGGCGCTTCATGTCCCAGTTGATGTCGCGGCCAGTAGAGGCCAGCGCCGCCAGGGTGAAGCGCAGGGCGTCGGTGCCGTGCGGCTCGATGCCGTTCGGGAACTGTTTCTCGGTGCGCTTGCGGATTTTCTCCGCGAGCTGCGGCTGCATCATGTTGCCGGTACGTTTCTCCAGAAGATCTTCCAGAGAGATGCCGTCCACCATGTCCAGCGGGTCGATAACGTTGCCTTTGGATTTGGACATCTTCTGGCCTTCGTCATCGCGAATAAGGCCGGTCATGTAGACGGTCTTAAACGGCACCTGCGGCTTGCCGTCTTCATCTTTGATGAAGTGCATGGTCAGCATGATCATGCGGGCAATCCAGAAGAAGATGATGTCGAAGCCGCTGACCATAACGCTGGTCGGGTGGAAGGTGCGCAGCGCTTCGGTGTTTTCCGGCCAGCCCAGGGTGGAGAAGGTCCACAGGCCAGAGGAGAACCAGGTGTCCAGCACGTCTTCGTCCTGGTTCAACGCCACGTCGGCACCCAGGTTGTTTTCGGCGCGAACTTCCGCTTCGTTGCGGCCAACGTACACGTTGCCTTCCGCGTCGTACCAGGCCGGGATACGGTGACCCCACCACAGCTGACGGGAGATACACCAGTCCTGAATATCGCGCATCCAGGAGAAGTACATGTTTTCATACTGCTTAGGCACGAACTGGATGTCGCCCTGCTCAACGGCTTCTACCGCCACTTTTGCCAGCGGCGCGGTACGCACATACCACTGGTCGGTCAGCATTGGCTCAATAACCACGCCGCCGCGGTCGCCGTAAGGCACGGTCAGGTCGTGGGGTTTGATTTCATCCAGCAGGCCCATTGCATCGAACTTCGCGACCACGGCTTTACGTGCTGCAAAACGCTCCAGTTTCTGGAATTCAGCCGGGATGTCGGAGGCGTAAACGGTGGACTCTTCGCCGTTGGTATCGAACACTTCTGCGGCTTCACGGATATCCCCGTCGAAGGTCAGAATGTTGATCATTGGCAACTGATGGCGGCGGCCAACTTCGTAGTCGTTAAAGTCGTGCGCCGGGGTGATTTTCACGCAGCCGGTGCCTTTTTCCATGTCCGCGTGCTCGTCGCCCACGATAGGAATGCGGCGGTTAACCAGCGGCAGTACCACGAATTTACCAATCAGGTCTTTATAACGCGGATCTTCCGGGTTAACGGCCACGCCGGTATCACCGAGAACGGTTTCCGGGCGGGTGGTGGCGACAATCAGGTAATCTTTACCGTCTGCGGTTTTGGCACCGTCGGCCAGCGGGTAACGCAGGTGCCACATGGAGCCTTTTGACTCGCGGTTTTCAACCTCGAGATCGGAAATCGCGGTACGCAGTTTCGGGTCCCAGTTGACCAGGCGCTTGCCGCGGTAAATCAGGTCTTCTTTATAGAGACGGACGAACACTTCTTTCACCGCGTTGGACAGGCCTTCGTCCATGGTGAAGCGCTCGCGCTCCCAGTCTACGGAGTTACCGAGACGACGCATCTGACGGGTAATGGTGCCGCCGGATTCAGCCTTCCACTGCCAGATTTTGTCGATGAACGCATCGCGGCCGTAATCGTGGCGGGTTTTGCCTTCTTCGGCGGCGATTTTACGTTCTACAACCATCTGCGTTGCGATACCGGCGTGGTCGGTGCCCGCCTGCCACAGGGTGTTTTTGCCCTGCATGCGCTGGTAACGGATCATGGTATCCATGATGGTTTGCTGGAAGGCGTGACCCATATGCAAACTGCCGGTGACGTTCGGCGGTGGGATCATGATGCAGAAGCTTTCCTGGCTGGTGTCGCCATTCGGTTTGAAGTAGCCCTGCTGTTCCCAGTGCTCGTAAAGCGGCTGTTCGATATCTTGCGGGTTATATGTCTTTTCCATTGTCTGCTATGTCGTTCCCGGCGGGGTATAGGTCGCCGTAGTCAAGTGGAAACCGGCAACGCGGTACGCTTTGTAGCGCTCGCGGGCCAGTTGTTTCTGGGATTCTTCGTAAGGTACGAAGTCTATCACTTCCAGGAAAGCGGTGGCAAAATCTGCGAACTGTGGCAGCAGGCTAATCAGCAAATCCCGGGGAGCGCTGCCGCGGCGCTGAGGCCATGCCAGCTCAACCGGCGCGCCGTAGCGTGGGCCTTCACCAGCCAGATTGTGCGGGACGAATGCCTGAGCATCTCGCTGCCAGAGCGCTTCGTCGAGGCGAATCGCCTGCTGTTCGTTTTCGCAGGCGACCAGCACCCGCTTGCCTGCACGGAATCCATCCGCAGCCAGCTCGCACACCAGCTGTTCCACGGCACTTAGCCCTTCGGCATGAGTGTCGTTATCCAGCAGGTAAAACGTTGCGTTTTTCATGAGACCAGCTTGTTAAGTTGAATGTTGTTGCCCCTCACCCTAACCCTCTCCCCAGAGGGGCAAGGGAACCAAACGGCGTTTTTTATGCCCGTCCGGGGTGAGGGTAAAGCTTTACGCTTACTCTTCGCCGTTAAACCCGGAACGGTTCAACAGGAACTGGGACAGCAGGGCGACAGGGCGGCCAGTTGCGCCTTTTGCCTTGCCGGAGCGCCATGCGGTGCCGGCGATGTCCAGGTGAGCCCAGTTGTACTTGCGGGTAAAGCGAGACAGGAAGCACGCCGCCGTAATCGCGCCACCAGGACGGCCGCCAATGTTTGCCATATCGGCAAAGTTGGACTCCAGCTGTTCCTGATACTCGTCACCCAGCGGCAGACGCCATGCGCGGTCACCGGCTTGCTCAGACGCGCTGATCAGCTCGTGCGCCAGCGGATTGTGATTCGACATCAGGCCGGTGATGTGATGGCCAAGGGCGATTACGCAGGCGCCAGTCAGCGTTGCGACGTCGATAACCACTTCTGGCTCGAAGCGCTCGACGTAGGTCAGCACGTCACACAGCACCAGACGGCCTTCGGCATCGGTATTTAGCACTTCAACGGTCTGGCCGGACATCGTCGTCAGCACATCACCCGGGCGATAAGCGCGCCCGCCTGGCATATTTTCACAACCGGCAAGGACGCCAATGACATTCACCGGCAGGTTCAGCTCCGCCACCATGCGCATCACGCCGTAAACGGAAGCCGCGCCGCACATGTCGTACTTCATCTCATCCATGCCTTCGGCAGGTTTGATGGAGATACCGCCGGAGTCAAAGGTTAAGCCTTTGCCAACCAGCACAATCGGACGAGCATCCGGGGAGGCATTGCCTTTATATTCAATCACCGACATCAGTGATTCGTTCTGCGAGCCTTCGCCTACCGCGAGATAGGAGTGCATGCCCAGCTCTTTCATCTGCTGTTCGCCAATCACGCGGGTGACCACGTTTTTGCTGAACGAGTCCGCCAGTTGACGAGCCTGAGAAGCCAGGTAAGCGGCGTTACAGATGTTTGGCGGCATGTTGCCGAGATCTTTCGCGGCTTTGATGCCGGATGCGATAGCCAGGCCGTGCTGAATGGCGCGCTCCCCGCTGGTCAACTCACGACGAGTTGGCACGTTGAACACCATTTTACGCAGCGGACGGCGTGGTTCGGTTTTGTTGGTTTTCAGTTGATCGAAGCTGTACAGCGTCTCTTTAGCTGTCTCAACCGCCTGGCGTACTTTCCAGTAGGTGTTACGGCCTTTGACGTGCAGCTCGGTCAGGAAGCAAACGGCTTCCATTGAGCCGGTGTCGTTGAGCGTGTTGATGGTTTTCTGAATCACCTGCTTGTACTGGCGCTCATCAAGCTCGCGCTCTTTGCCGCAGCCAATCAACAGAATGCGTTCAGACAGCACGTTCGGTACGTGGTGAAGCAATAAGGTTTGCCCTGGTTTTCCTTCCAGCTCACCACGGCGCAGAAGCGCGCTGATGTAGCCATCGCTGATTTTATCGAGTTGTTCTGCGATCGGGGACAGGCGACGCGGTTCAAAGACTCCCACAACGATGCAGGCACTACGCTGTTTCTCGGGGCTACCGCTTTTTACACTGAACTCCATGCACTACGCTCCTGAATCTTAAAGACAACGGCGGGGGCTACAGGCTAGAATTGCAAGCTTTCGTAACTCATCTCCGCTGTTGCGATGACTTCGTGTTAATCTTAACGAATGGATTTACGTTTTCTATTGTGTCTGAACATCGTCCCGTAATGCGAGTTCGCCGGGCTATCTAATCTTAGCGATGTTTTCGACGATTAAAGAGAATAAATGACGTATAAGCGATGAAACAAGCGATTTTCCTGCAAAAAGACTCGTTTCTACAGGCGTATTTAATGTGATTATCATAAAGTATCTGGTTCGGGAGACGCTTAAGAGCCAACTGGCGATCCTTTTCATCCTGCTGCTGATTTTCTTTGCTCAGAAGCTGGTTAGGATCCTCGGTGCTGCGGCCGACGGCGAAATCCCGACAAATCTGGTTTTATCTTTGCTGGGTTTAGGTGTGCCTGAAATGGCGCAGCTAATCCTTCCCCTGAGCCTTTTCCTCGGCTTACTGATGACGCTCGGCCGCTTGTACACCGAGAGTGAAATCACGGTAATGCATGCCTGCGGTCTGAGTAAAGCAGTACTGGTCAAAGCCGCGATGGTTCTCGCACTCTTCACCGGAATTGTGGCCACCGTAAACGTGATGTGGCTGAACCCGTGGTCCGCTCGTCACCAGGACGAAGTGCTGGCTGAAGCCAGAGCGAACCCGGGTATGGCTGCCCTGGCGCAAGGGCAGTTCCAGGTGGCGACCAACGGCAGCGCGGTGCTGTTTATAGAAAGCGTGCGGGGCAAAACATTCAACGATGTTTTCCTTGTTCAGGTGCGTCCGAAGGGCAATACACGTCCTTCCGTGGTGGTCGCGGACTCTGGCCAAATCTTCCAGCGCCCGGACGGCACGCAGATTGTTAAGCTGAATACCGGCACGCGCTTTGAAGGAACCTCAACGCTGCGCGATTTCCGTATTACAGATTTTAAAGACTACCAGGCCGTGGTGGGCCATCAGGCGGTGATGCTTGATCCCTCCGATATCAGCCAAATGAGCATGACCGAATTGTGGAAGAATCCGGAGCCTTCTGCGCGAGCCGAGCTGCACTGGCGCCTGACGCTCATCATGTCGGTGGTCATTATGGCCCTGATGGTAGTCCCGCTGAGCGTGGTGAACCCGCGTCAGGGGCGCGTGCTGTCGATGCTTCCAGCCATGCTGCTCTATCTGGTCTTCTTCCTGCTGCAAAGCTCTTTGCGTTCCAGCGGGTCAAAGGAAAAGCTGGATCCGATGATTTGGATGTGGGCGGTCAACCTGGCGTACCTGGCGCTGGCCGTTGCCCTGAACCTGTGGGATACGGTACCGATGCGCAAAGTGCGTGCCCGCTTTAGCTATAAAGGAGCGGCTTAAATGTTTGGCGTACTTGACCGTTACATCGGTAAAACCATCTTAAACACCATCATGATGACGCTGTTTATGCTGGTGTCGCTGTCGGGAATCATTAAGTTCGTTGACCAGTTGAAAAAAACGGGCCAGGGTTCTTATTCCGCAGCGGGTGCGGGGATGTACACCCTGCTCAGCGTGCCAAAAGATGTTCAGATCTTCTTCCCGATGGCCGCGTTATTAGGCGCGCTGCTGGGGCTGGGGATGCTGGCTCAGCGCAGTGAGCTGGTGGTGATGCAGGCGTCCGGCTTTACGCGTATGCAAATCGCTTCCTCGGTAATGAAAACCGCGATTCCGCTGGTTCTGCTGACAATGGCAATCGGCGAGTGGGTTGCCCCGCAGGGCGATCAAATGGCGCGTAATTACCGTGCGCAAATGCTGCTTGGCGGCTCATTGCTGTCCACAACCAACTCCATTTGGGCGAAAGACGGCCATGACTTCGTGTATATCGATCACGTCAACAGCGAGACAGAAATTGCCGGCATCATGATTTACCACTTCAACGGTGAGCGCCGCCTGCTTTCGGTTCGCAATGCCGCGGCGGCGAAGTATGACGCTGAGCATAAAGTCTGGCGCCTGTCGCAGGTTGACGAGTCAAATCTTTCCGATCCAAAGCAGATTACCGGGTCGCAAACCGTGAGCGGGGAATGGAAAACCAACCTGACGCCCGACAAGCTTGGCGTGGTTGCGCTTGATCCTGACTCGCTGTCGATCAGTGGGCTTTATGATTACATCAAGTACCTGAAAACCAGCGGCCAGGACTCCCGACGCTACCAGTTGAATATGTGGAGCAAGATTTTCGCCCCGGTCTCGGTGGCGGTAATGATGCTAATGGCGCTGTCGTTCATCTTTGGCCCGCTGCGTAGCGTGCCGATGGGCGTACGAGTGGTGACGGGGATAAGCTTCGGTTTTATTTTCTACGTGTTGGATCAGGTGTTTGGCCCGCTAACGCTGGTATACAACATTCCGCCGATTCTGGGAGCGCTGCTGCCTAGCGTGACCTTCCTGCTGATCAGCCTCTGGATGCTGACGAAAAGAGCGGGATAAGTTTACCCTCACCCTAACCCTCTCCCTAAAAGGGAGAGGGAATCTCACTGATACTCTTCTGTGTTTCTTGCCTTTTAGTGTTTCTTTCCCACTCTCCCTTTGGGAGAGGGCCGGGGTGAGTGAAATCAGTGAATAAACATCACCGACACACACAAGATCCCGATAATCAGCGTCAACAGATTCGCCAGCGAACGCCAAGGCTTAAGTGCGGGCACGAGATATGTCGACAGCGTTGGCATAATGAATAAAATCAGTGCGATAAGCGGCCCGCTGATGGCGTAAATCATCGCCAGCGCATTCGGGTTGATATAGCATACCACGAAGGTCAGCAGCGAAATCAGGGTAATAGACAGCGCCCGGCAGAAGGCCCGGCTTCGGTTGATACCTGCCGCGCCCAGCGTGGACTTAACAATCGCCGTCGCCCCTTCAATCACCCCGAAATAGGTGCCCAGAAACGACTTGGACATCGCCACTATCGCAACGATAAAGCCTGAAATACCCAGCCAGGCCGGCGTGCCCGGCACCATCGACAGCGCCGACAGAATGGTCAGGCCCTGAGCCTTCGCGGCGGTAATATCCTGAGCCGGAATAGACAGGAAGCAGCTAAACACGAAGAACAGCACGCTGCAGCAAATCACAAAATAGGCGACACGCATGATTTTCTTACTGTTATTCATCGCGCCTTCGCCGCGGCTTTCGCGCTGTGCTACGGCAAAAGTAGAAATAATGGGCGTGTGGCTGAAGGCGAAGACCATCACCGGAATCGACATCCAGATCTCACCCAATGCGTGACGGTCGAGGACTAAGCCCTCGGTCAGCAAAGACGTCTGCCAGCTGCTGGTCAAATAGAGGGATAAAAACAGGAAGTAGGCAATCAGCGGGAAAACCAGGAATCCCATCACTTTGATGGTGACTTGCCGCCCCATCAGGAAGATCAGGTTCAGCGCCGCAACGACGCCAAGGCTAACCAGCACTCTGATTGTGGTCGTAATCGGCCCGTGTTTGGCTAACTGCTCGATGAGCGAATTGGTAATCGCGACGGCATAAATCAGGATCACCACAAAGAACGCGACGAAATAGAGCCCGGTGATCAGGTTGCCGATTGTTTTGCCGTAGTAGTGGGTCACGGCGCTGGTGATGCCGCCGCTGCCTGGGGTCTTTGCCGACAGGATAAACTGGCAGAGCGCCCGGTGCGGCCAGTAGGTCAGCGGGTAGGCGATCAATGCCGTAAGAAGCAGAACGATGGCGCCGGCTGAGCCGAGCTGAATAGGGAGAAAAAGGGTTCCTGCGCCAACGGCAGTACCATATAAGGCGAAACTCCACAAAGTTTCTTCTTTTGTCCAGAATTTGCGCATTATTTAATCTTTTCTTCTGACTGATTTCCAAAAACCGGCGTAATCTAGCACAAAACTAACCTGGTGAGTCATGTGGCTGTTATTGCAGTATTTATTCCCCTCACCCCGGCCCTCTTCCTGGAGGGGAGAGGGGGAAAGTGAAGAAGTGCCAGGGACAGAGTGGAAAGAAAGATCCCCTCTCCCTTGAGGGAGAGGGTTAGGGGGAGGGGGAAATCGCAGAACCTACCGCTTACGCCCCCCCATAATGCTGCCCAGTACGCCGCGAATAATCTGGTTCGTTACCTGCCTGGCCGCACTCTTTGCCATCGTCTGCACCACGCCATCGCGCTTGCCGCCTCGTGGCCCGGTGCTGCCGAACAGAATATCCTTCAACCCGCCGAGAATTCCGTCATCCACCGCCACGCCCTGACCTTTGGCCGGTGGCGCGTCCTGCTGCTCTCCCGCGGCCTGCACGCCTTTTTGAAGGATCTCGTAGGCCGATTCCCGGTCAATCACTTCGTCATATTTGCCGTACAGCGGGGAGTGATTCAGCAGGCCGTTACGCTCGTCGTCCGTCACCGGACCCATGCGCGAACAAGGGGCGATCACCATCGCGCGCTCGACCACAGTCGGGCTGCCTTTGGCGTCGAGGAAGGAGATTAGCGCCTCGCCGGTGCCCAGTTCCTGAATAGCGTTTTCGGTATCGAAAGCCGGATTCGCCCGCATGGTTTGCGCCGCCGCTTTTACCGCCTTCTGATCTTTGGGCGTAAAGGCACGCAGGGCGTGCTGGACGCGGTTACCCAACTGGCCAAGCACTATGTCAGGCACATCGGCAGGGTTTTGCGTCACGAAGTACACGCCGACACCTTTGGAGCGGATGAGGCGGATCACCTGCTCGATTTTATCCAGCAGAACCTGCGGGGCATCGTTAAACAGCAGGTGCGCTTCGTCAAAGAAAAACACCAGTTTCGGCTTGTCGAGATCGCCCGCTTCCGGCAACTGCTCATAAAGCTCGGACAGCATCCACAGCAGGCTGGCGGCGTACAGCTTCGGCATCTGGTAGAGCTTTTCCGCCGACAGAATATTGATGATCCCTTTGCCGTTTGAATCGGTGCGCATCCAGTCTTTGATATCCAGCATCGGCTCGCCGAAGAAATACTCCGCGCCCTGCTGCTCAAGAGAAAGCAGCCCGCGCTGAATGGCCCCGACGGAAGCGCTGCTGATATTGCCGTACTGCGTCTGGAAGGCTTTGGCGTTATCACCGATGTACTGAGTCAGGGCGCGCAGGTCTTTAAAGTCCAGCAGCGGCAGGCCCTGGTCGTCCGAAATGCGGAAGATGATCTGCAGCACGCCGCTTTGCACATCATTCAGGTTCAGCAGCCGTGCCAGCAGCAAAGGCCCGAGATCGCAGACGGTGGCGCGAACAGGATGCCCTTTCTCGCCGAAGATATCCCACAGCACCACCGGATTGCCGTGCGGCGACCAGTCCGTCACGCCGATATTGGCAAGCCTGGCGAGGAGCTTCTCAGACTCGGCACCTTCTTCGGCCACGCCGGTTAAATCTCCCTTCACGTCGGCCATAAACACGGGCACGCCAATCTCTGAGAAGGACTCAGCCAGCTTCTGCAGCGTCACGGTTTTGCCCGTCCCGGTTGCGCCGGTGATCAACCCGTGGCGGTTCGCCATGTTGGGCAGAATATGCAGTTCAGTCTCTTTGGTTCTGGCAATCAGCAGTAGTTCAGTCATGAGCGTTTCCCTGTGGCAACATTTGTCTAAAGCATAGCCTTCCGCACGAATTGAGCATCAGGATCTTCCCATGTTTACCCCCTCGGCCCAGCGAAGGTCTATGCTTGGCAGATCTCTTACACAACCAGGGAAAGCTATGTCCAGATTCTTTTATAACGATCGCAAGCAGTTGGTTAACGATGCCATCGAAGGCGTCATTGTCAGTTCCCGCTACCGCAACCTTGTGCGGCTGGATATCGACCCGGCCATCCGAGTGGTGGCCCGCAGCGACTGGGACAAAAGCAAAGTGGCGATCATTTCCGGCGGCGGCTCCGGCCACGAACCCGCACATGTGGGCTTCGTCGGCAAAGGTATGCTTACCGCGGCGGTGTGCGGCGACCTGTTTGCCTCCCCGAGCGTGGATGCGGTGCTGAACGCCATTGTCGGCGTCACCGGGGATCGCGGCTGCCTGCTGATCGTCAAAAACTACACCGGCGACAGGCTGAACTTCGGCCTGGCCGCCGAGAAAGCAAAAAAGCACGGGCTGAAGGTCGAGATGGTGATCGTCGGCGACGATATTTCGCTGCCGGATAACAAACAGCCGCGCGGCATCGCTGGCACAGCGCTGGTGCACAAAATTGCGGGCTATGCCGCAGAGCAGGGCAAATCTCTCGGCGACGTGCGGGACATCGCGCAAAAGGCCTGCGACAGCATTGCCAGCATGGGCGTGGCGATGCAAACCTGTAACCTGCCGGGCAGCGATGATGCAGAAGGGCGCATTAAAGGCGGCCACGTCGAGCTTGGGTTGGGCATTCACGGAGAGCCGGGTGCCAGCACCGTGGATACCCAAAACAGCAAAGAAGTGATTGCCACGCTGGTGAAGCACCTGCGCAAAGCGACGGGCAAAGAGAGCGACCTGGCGGTGCTGATCAACAACCTCGGCGGCGTTTCCTCGCTAGAAATGGCGCTCCTGACCAAAGAGCTGATGCATTCGGATCTCGGTTCGCAGATTAAATATCTGATCGGCCCCGCGCCGCTGGTCAGCGCCCTGGACATGAAAGGCTTCTCGCTCTCCGCCATCAAGCTGAGCCCGGACTTTATTCAGGCGCTGGAATCTGACGTGGAAACCGCAGGCTGGCAGCCGATGGTGAAATACCACCCGATGCCGGAGCAGAAGCAGGCGGTTATCCGCGAAGACCACGCGGTAAAACCTTCCGCTAACGACGAGGTGAAAGCCCTGGTAGCAAGCGTGACCCAAACGCTGATCGCCCAGGAGAACCACCTTAACGTGCTGGACGCCAAAGTGGGCGACGGTGACACCGGCTCAACCTTTGCCGAAGGCGCGCGAGACATCGCCAACCTGAACGACAAAGGCAAGCTGCCGCTGAACGATACCGCCGCGCTGCTGGGCCTTGTAGGTGAACGACTGGCAACCGTGATGGGCGGTTCCAGCGGCGTGCTGATGTCGATCTTCTTCACCGCCGCCGGGCAAAAAGTCAGTGAGAAGCAGCCGCTGGCGGAGTCCCTGCTGTTTGGCCTGGCGCAGATGAAGCGCTACGGTGGCGCGGATCTGGGCGACAGAACGTTAATCGACGCCCTGCAGCCGGCGCTGGAAGCGCTGAGGGATAAAGATCTGAAAGCCGCCGCGAAGGCAGCAGAGAAGGGCGCGGCCGACACGGCGAAGATGCAAAAAGCCAACGCCGGGCGCTCGTCCTATGTGAACAGCGACAACCTCGATGGTGTGAAAGATCCGGGGGCGGTCGCCGTGGCTGAGGTATTTGCCGGGCTGGTTAAGTGACTAAAAAGGCTCCCGAGGGAGCCTTTTTTACATCAGAAATCCGCTTTCAACACCACGCGGTAGCGGGCTTTGCCGTCGCGTACGTGCTGGATGGCTTCGTTGATTTTCGACATCGGGTACAGCTCGATCTGCGGCTGCACCTTCGCCCGGCCCGCCAGCTTCATCAGCGAACGTAGCTCGTGCGGGGAGCCGGTTGCTGACCCGGAGATGCTGCGGTCCCCGGCAATCAGGGTGAAGGCCGGCACCTCGAACGGCTTCATGACTGCGCCAACCGTGTGGAAGTTGCCACCGTACGCCAGCGCCTTGAAGTACGGCATCCAGTCCAGGTCGACGTTGACGGTATTGATGATCAGATCAAACTGGCCCGCCAGCGCGGTTAACTCGGCCGGATCGCGGCTGTTAACCACTTTATCTGCACCCATCGCCAGCACTTCTTCTTTTTTGGACGGGTTAGAGCTGAACGCCGTCACCTCGCAGCCCATGGCATGCAGCAGTTTGATGGCTATGTGCCCGAGGCCACCGATGCCGATCACGCCCACGCGGCTGGTGGCGGTGATGTGGTGCATTAACAGCGGTTTAAACACTGTAATGCCGCCGCACAGCAGCGGCCCGGCGGACTCTATATCAATGGAGTCTGGCAGCGGGATTACCCATTGCCAGTCTGCTCGAATTTTGTCGGCGAAGCCGCCACGATTCACGATGGTCGGCACGCTGCCTTCCTGGCAGTTTATCTGGCTGCCGCTGATACACGCATCGCAGTGGCCGCAGCTTCTTGCCGTCCAGCCGATGCCGACGCGTTGGCCGACTTTGAGTCCTTTGTTCTGTGCCGCTGACCCCAGCGCGTGCACGCGGCCAATCACCTCATGCCCGGCAACCAGCGGATACTGCGAGAACCCCCATTCGTTGTCGATCATCGACAAATCCGAATGGCAGATGCCGCAATACTCGACCTTAACCTCGACATCCTCCGGCAGCAGATCGCCCGCGTCGAAATCCTGAAGCGCCAGCTCCGCACCGGCCTTTGGCGCGGCATAACTTTTGATAACAGACATCGCTCTTCCTCCATATTGGCTCTGCAATCAGTGTAGAACATTGGACGTAGGAGCGACCTGGTGGAATGTGCCCAGGAGGGTTAAAGCTTTACCCAGCCGCCGCCCTGTTCCGCCGAAGCGTAGAGCGCGGCGACGATCTGCTGCACGACATAACCCTGTTCAGCATCGGCTACCATGGCTACCTCGCCCTGAACGTGGCGGACAAAGCTTTCCATGGCGCGGAAATGGCGGCGATCGTCGGCGGTCTCCCGGCGCTGGAGCGTTTCCAGCTTTCCTCGCGGTCGTGGTAAATATGGGCCGGGAACAGCCTGGCACCGGCTCGATCGCCACAGAACTCAACGTTCATTTGCGAGGTTTCTTCCACGTTGAGAATAAAGGAAGTATCAAGCCGCAGAATGCCGCCGTTTTCAAACTCGACCACGCCGAACAGCGCGTCTTCAACCGTATAAAGCGACGGATCCCACTCGCCAAACAGGCCGCCACCAAAGCCAAAGAAGGATTAGTCGCATAGTAAGCCGCGTGCACGTTCTCAGCGATCTGCGCTGGCCCGATGATGGCGACTCGCATGGGGGCAGTGGGGTTGGGATTGGGCATGGGGCTTCGTTGTGTGGCCTCAGGCTGAAAGCAAATCACATCGCAAACGAGCGGGAATGTAAACCGTAGAGTTGTTCATGGATGGGGAAATGAGGAAAACGGCAGGTCGCTGAAAAATTCAGCACTTAACGCCACTTACGCACAGCGCCGCTTGCAAGGCCGCCAGCGACAGGTATAATCCACAACGTTTCCGCATACCCCTTCAGTGCCGAAGTGGCGAAATCGGTAGACGCAGTTGATTCAAAATCAACCGTAGAAATACGTGCCGGTTCGAGTCCGGCCTTCGGCACCATCGGAACATCAATAGACGTCAGCGGACGTCTTTTTTTGTGTCTGAAATCCAGTATCCGCAAGGCTTTCCTCGCTTTTCAGTCAACCGACGTCAATCTGAGTTACCCCACATCAACATGCTTGTGAGTATAGAACCGAGTATATATGCTGGTTCGATAATGCTTATATACTCACGGCAGCATATGGAAGGAATACCATCATGGCCCTGACTGATACCAAGGTGCGTTCTGCAAAACCTGAGGCAAAGGAATACTCGCTCGTCGATGGCGACGGCATGTTTTTGCTGATACACCCTAACGGCTCCAAATACTGGCGCTTTCGTTTCCGCTTTGGCGGTAAACAACACCTGATGGCTTTTGGTGTTTATCCCGAAACGTCACTGGCTGATGCTCGGCAAAAGAGGGAGGAGGCCAGGAGGCTTGTTGCTGCCGGTGTCGATCCTCGTGAACATAAGCGTGCAGTAAAAGAAGAACAGGCTAGAGAGGTCATCACTTTTGAATCTGTTGCCAGAGACTGGCACGCCAGCAATCAAAAGTGGTCTGAGTCGCATAGTAGTCGTGTTCTTAAGAGTCTGGAAGATAATCTCTTTGATGCGATTGGTAAGCGAAATATCGCTGAGCTAAAAACCAGAGATTTACTTATTCCTATCAAAGCCGTGGAGATGTCTGGACGTCTTGAGGTGGCAGCACGTCTACAACAACGAACAACAGCAATTATGCGATTTGCTGTGCAGAGCGGTTTAATCGATTACAACCCTGCACAAGAGATCGCTGGAGCGGTAGCTACAGCTAAGCGGCAACATCGCGCTGCGCTAGAACTTAATCGTATTCCTGAACTACTTCATCGTATCGACACATATACCGGCAGACCACTAACACGCTTAGCTGTGGAGCTGACGTTGTTGGTCTTCATTCGGTCTAGTGAACTGCGTTTTGCACGCTGGTCAGAAGTCAATTTTGAAACTGCTATGTGGACGATTCCGGGAGAGCGCGAGCCATTGGAAGGAGTGAAGCATTCACATCGAGGTTCGAAAATGCGGACCCCTCATCTTGTTCCTTTATCCCGGCAGGCTCTGACCATTCTGGAACGGATCAAAAGCATGAGTGGAAATCGTGAGCTGATCTTCGTTGGCGATCATGATCCACGTAAACCCATGAGTGAGAACACGGTGAACAAGGCGCTGCGGGTGATGGGCTACGATACGAAGGTTGAGGTTTGCGGGCATGGTTTCAGGACTATGGCATGTAGTTCATTAATTGAGTCGGGATTGTGGTCGAAGGATGCGGTAGAGCGGCAGATGAGCCACCAGGAGCGTAACTCTGTGCGAGCGGCCTACATTCATAAAGCCGAGCACTTGGGGGAGCGCAGGCTGATGGTGCAGTGGTGGGCTGATTATCTGGATTTGAATCGGGAGAAGGGGATTAGTCCGTTCGATTTTGGTAAAATACCAATCACTGTTCAGAAATAAAATAATTAATTATGATGGTAAAGTATAATTTCTCGAAATGTTCGAGAAATTATACTTATATTTTCATGCTTTAATAGTGTGTATAGTCGCGATCTTATCAACTACTATTTTATCTACAAACTCCAGTGTCTTTCGATACTCATCTTCACCAACATAGCTTAAGCTGAGCATGTCTGATTGTGCCCCTTGTATAACACCTTCTGAAAATCCGTGGCCAGCCTTGATTGCTGCATTATTAGTAATTAAATATCGGTCGTGAAAATATTTTGGTGGCGCAACTAAAATTTTAAAACTAGGAATGTAGGCAAATTTTGTTGAATATTCGCTATTAAAAACATCTTGAGGATTGTTGGTGTTAATACTTGTGATTAAAGTGATAGCAATTATATTATTTATTGTTTGTATTTCTTGGAATATTTTTTTTAAAACTTCATTTTTAGCTAGACGAAAATGTTGATCAATAATAATCAACTCATCACTTAAAAATAGCATTGGTTTTATAGTGGAGACTATTTCTTGGGCTGTTTTTGAAATAGGGTAGGTCGGCGATATTACCCAATTTTCGGGGGATTCATTAATTTGTTCATAACTAATATTATTGTCCCCAGCTTTGTTTGAAATAATCAAGCTGAATGCGTGCTTTTTATGTTGATGATTTATCCATGTTGACCATTTTTCAATATGTTCTGCTCCAATGTCTTTTCTGTAGGTAGGAAGTAGGAATATGTTACGTTTTTTTTCTCTTTGCAAATTATTTAGATAGTTAGTCACTGATTTCTTTTTAACTGGAGATATTTCAGATGCTTTGACTGCTTGAAAAGCCTCTTTAGCCCAATCTTTTGCTGAAGCTATTACATATCTGCCTTTTTCAAAGCCAAAGCTTTGTTTAAGTAAACCATAATATTCGTATTCCGCCATGCACTCTGGGTCAAAGGCTATTTCCTTATACATTAGAATAGCTCCTCATCTCTTTCATCAAAGAAACCATTTGGCCAATCTTCTTCAAAATCACCATCTTCAGTTATTGCTTGTTTTTTTGCTATAATACCTTCAGACGTAGATTGCAAATAAGTTATAGAGATATCTTCAGGTGTTACATGCTTTCCAGTTGGAGAAAATTTTTCTTCTTTCGTTTGCCTAATTCTTCTTAATATTCTGAGTATTATGTGTTCACTATGAGTTTCAACAATGAACATTGGATTAGTAGTTTTAGACTCATTTGATTGGGTAAATAAATCACCAATTACAACCTGGAAGGCAGGGTGTATGTGAAGTTCTGGTTGTTCTATTGCGATAAAGCCTTTAGTAACTGAATGCGCTGCTACTATAATAGGGAGAATTTGGCTAAGCCCAATGCCTACTTGGCTAGGATAAAGCTTCAGGTCGTTTTTTATATCCATAAAGAATATCTGCGGCTCAATACCTCTTTCAAAAAAGGCATTCTGATCTGGCTCATAGAAGCAGGAAGCTGAATCTTCTATTTCACCTAGCACATTTTTTCGAACAACCTCTTGAAGACTTCCAATTCTAATGATTTTATAACCTGTATTCAATTTATCTTGTTCACTAAACCAATAGTTAACTTTATCTATCAATTTATCATTTTTATTATCGTCGAATTTATATAAAATATCCCACGCAGCTGAACCATCGAACCAATTTTTTTGCTCGGGGTAAGGGTTCATTTTATAATAAGATTCTGGAACGACTCTTAATGGCCCTATAGCTATACTATCGTTAAGAAGAATTTTAAATTTATCTAATGGAGAAGTGAAAATTTGGGTTAATGCTCGAATAATAATATCACGACCAAGTATTTCATCAACGGAATTGGCAGATTCCAAGCCAAAGCCTACTTGGATTAATTCACCAATAATAGGTAGTCCACCTGCATATCCTTTGAAGAACACTGGTTTACTATTATTAAATTTTTCAGAGTTAAACTCTGTTATCTTCTCATTGGATTTTTTATATAAAAAATCAATTTCCATGCTTCCTATTAATTCATTATATTTTTCATGAAACTTATTCATGTATTCATTGTTTTTATCATATTCCGAGTCATCATCATCATTAATTAATGTATGGGAGAAGTTTATATCTGCTATAATTGAATGGTCAATATCTTCATTACAAAGCATCGACCCAAAGTATTCATCATTTATAGTTACTTTATACTTCCTTACATAAGCAGTCTGCTTGCTAAATGACCATGAAATGATAAAGTCTAGTCTTATTTTTTTTGCTTCAGCAGATATGTCATTAATTCTTAATATATCAAATCCACTTAGGTCTGCAAATTTTTCAATATATTCGCTGTACTCTTTCCCTATAGTTGTTCCGGGTGAAAATTCGACACCAATTCCGATTTCTTTATTGAGATCCCCACCATTTACTAATGACTTAAACCCGCCTATTTTCTTATCACCCATAGACTCAATTTGAATCGGATTACATTGTTCTTTATCTAAAATTTGTTGCAAGTAAAAAAGAGCCATTAAAATGGTCGTTTTACCAACACTGTTAGGCCCAAAGAGTAATGTAACAGGAGCAAACTCGATAGTTTGAGTTTCCTTAAAAGACCTGAAATTAGTTAAGACTAGCTTAGTTAGTTTCATGATATTGCCTTTAATTTCAATTGAAAAATTTATTTATGAGAGTGTTAAATAATTTCTCTAGCTCTTCTTTACTTTCAATATGAGTGTCTACTTTGCTCTTTACTGTTTTATATATTACTTCGTATTTATCCTGCAATTCTTTAGGTGGAATAAGGATTTTAATATTCTGCATTTCTTGAGCATTTATATTTGCCATTCCAACAATACTTTTGCTCATGTTTATTAAAGTACTCTTTCCGTGCAAAGAATTTAAGTATCCTGAAATATAATAATTATTCCCGATATCATTTGCCCTGACTCTAACTAGATATCCAGCATAAGCCATCTCAATATCATTTTCAAACACTGCGGTTTTACCTACTAGTTCTTTGCTATTTGTTCTGTTAAATAATAAGTCACCTTTCCGCACTAAAAATTTATCTTTAGATTTCTCATCTAAATCAATGTATTTCAAATCTTTAAAATCCCAACCTCCTTGATAGGTTATATTTCCCATCCTTAGTATAGGATATCTTCCGCTATGTTCTGATGCTTTGCCCGAGGAGCCATAGCTCACTGAGCTTACAAGATCTCGAATAGTACCAACAGGAAAGTTTTTAGGATTATTCTCAAGCTCGCCAAACATTTTCAAAAAGGTAGCACGTAGGAATGTATCAGCAATTGTGATAGATTCATCGCGTTTGGTAATAATTGAATTAACATGATCAAGAATAGTTGAGATGTGCTTCTGCTCACTGAGTGAAGGAAGGGGAATCCTCATTTCAGAAAAGCGACTTTTATTAACAATTGGAACAGTTGTTGATGGGGCAAAGTTTATCAATTCATTTTTTAGAAGCTTTAAAGCATAAAAACCATATTTATAATCAACTTTTTTCGGATCAAAAGTAACGGAGTTAATTTGTTGGTTTGTAACAACATCTTTATCCGCAATCGCTATTTTTCCTAATGAACCAATGCAGCATACAAGGATGCTATTTTTAGGTATTATTTTTGAGACTTTAACGCCTTTTTCGGAAAGGTACTGTTTAGGTTCTAACAGATAGTTAGAGTTGGTAAGTTCGACAGGTGTTATAAATGGCATAGTACCACCAAAAAGACTATTATCTGATTTTGATGGTGTTTTTCCTGTTACAATATCAGCAACAGTCTTTATTTCGACCATTGGCCATCTCATTATAACATCCCCTCCAAGTCATCTAAATCTGAAATAATTTCCTTCTCTAATTCTTTCAATCGCTTTAATATTAACTCAGGAGATTCATGAATTTCACTTTCATATACCACTTCTTTGTAGCGATTGATAGAAAGGTCATATTTCTGCTTGGCGATATCCGTTTTTGGAACAACGAATACACATTGTGTGCGGTCCAAGTAATCAGTGACGATATTAATCCCTTCTGGATATTGTTGTTTCAAAAGAGTATTAAATTTATCACCGATAAAATTATCTGTAGGTAGACTTTTACTCTGGCGATAATGCTTCCAGCTCGCAATAAGATGGGGTAGGTCATTATCTTTCACTGGATTACGTTTGTCATCTAGGCTGTAGCCATCGTGATGAAGATCGTAGAACCAGACATTATCAGTTACCCCACCTTTGGTGAATATCAGAATTGCAGTTGCCACTCCTGCATAAGGTTTAAAAACACCTGATGGTAGATTGATAACGGCTTCAAGCTGATTGTCTTCTACAAGAGTTTTGCGCAATGACTGGTGGGCTTTACTGGAACCGAACAGTACACCCTGAGGAACAATCGTTGCACTGCGGCCACCAACCTTCAGCATTTGCAGAATACGCGCTAAAAACAGAAGTTCGGTTTTTTTTGTTTTAACTGTTGCTAGCAGAGAAGGATCAATGTCTTCTTCGTCCAGAGAACCTGTGAACGGTGGGTTTGCCAGAATCAAGTTAAAAGCATTCTTACTGGCCTGTGGGAAGTTGTCGCTAAAGTTTTGGCTCATTGTATCCTGATAATGAATATCCGGCTGTTCTACGCCATGCATAATCAGGTTCATTGCTGCGATGCGCAGCATGGTGGTGTCAAAGTCATAACCATGGAACATGTTCTGATCCACATGAGCACGATAATCGGTTAGCAGGTCACCTGTGAATATTTTCTGTTCTTCCAGTTCACCTAGCTCATTCACACCTAATTCGCTATGAATCGACTCAAGGGAACTATATTTCTCCAGCAGATACTCATAGCTAGTAGCCAGAAAACCGCCAGTACCACAAGCAGGATCACAAATGGTCTCGTTACGAGCAGGATTAGGCTCCATCATCTCCACGACGGCGCGGATGATGTGGCGGGGTGTACGGAACTGACCATTAATGCCCGCGGTTGTGAGTTTGCTCAGTAGGTATTCATACAAATCACCTTTGGTATCTCCACGATCCAATGGCAAGTTTTTGATCATTTCGACTGCTTTGGTTAATAGTGACGGTTTCACTATTTCCAGACGGGCATCTTTCATAAAGTTGCCCAACAGTGAATCACTGCTGCCTAATGTCCGAAAATGCTGGAATACGCCGTCACGTACCACTTCCATCATTTCATCGGCGCCTAAATTGCTGTACTGGCTGAAACGAAACTCTTGTTGTTCAGGGGCAAAGCGTGGTTTGAAATCGATTTTTGTCAGTTGTTTACGCTTTTCGTCCTTCAGCTCAAGGCTGTCAAGCATACGGGAGTACATCAGATAGGTGATTTGTTCGATCACGGTCAGGGGATTGGTGATACCGCCAACCCAAAAATCTTCCCATAAGTTATCAATGCTACTTTTTAGTTCTCTTGTGATCATAATGCTTCTTTAATTCACGTTTATCGCTACCGATGGCAGCTTTGAAAAGAGAAAGCCCCGGGATGTACGAGGCTTGAATGGGAGCATTATAGCGCCGGTGACGGAATGACTACACCCAACTCTTCAACGATTTTTTGCAATGTTACGATCTGCTGCATATCCGGGAAGATTCCGGTGACCCCCTCACCATGTATCTGGGTAAATGGCTGTTCGAAGAGCTGTTTCATCTCGATAGTACCGTAATCACGGATATGGTTTTTGAGCATCTCCAGGAAACGAATCTGCTGGCTGTTAAGGTGATTTTCAGATGCAAACATAGCGAAGCGTTCGGTAACAGCTTGCCCATCCATACCGATAATCGTTCGCAACAGCTTATCCAGACTGGCAGTTGCTTGAGGAAAGAAGCTTTTCAGATCGCGAATATCGACGTTGGGGTTTTGAATTAGCACAAGTTTTGCCAATTCATCTAGCTCTTCAGGTGTCACTGGTTCACCATGGCGAATTTTCTTGAGCACGGGATTTTGCTGGAATAATGGTTCCAGTGCCCCTTGAACCTGTTGACGCCAAAGTCTGAAATCTATAGTTCGAACTTGTGTTTTCCTGATGCCGGTTTCTATCTGAGTTACATCCTCAGTAACATCTACCGTGAGCGTTCCAACTTGAGGTATGACTTCTTTTTCCATCAAATGCATGATGCCGCGTAAATGGATACGCATATCTTCGAAATCATCAAAACTAGCTTGTTTCCACCAAGAAAGTTCTCGCAAATTGTTTATGCGAGCACCTTGTTGTTGTACCTGCACTAAATGAGGTGGGAGCCTTTCTAGCTTTTCAACTACAGTAGGCCAGAGTACATCAAGCTCTTCTATGTTGGTGTAACGGGCTGTTTGTGCAGCTAGTATATCCATATCAAAACGCATAGCGTCGCTTTGGCCGCGTACATCTACCCATTGCATTAGTGGAGCAATAAAATCGATTAATATCTGTTGGGTCTGAGGGGCAAATTGTTGCAAGAGCCTTTCATCGCTACATTGTGCTTTTTGCTGCCATCTTTCTTGCACTGCAATGGATTTGTCATCCAGAGTATTAATTTGTACCAGTAGTTGTGCGGCTACTCGATTAACTGCTTGTTTATCAAACTTTCGTAATGCTGCCCGGCCTAGCTCAATCCATGCCTCAAAACGTTTCTGTGCTAAGGGCTTACTGGTTGTGACCTCGGCTTCCTCGGTATTTAGTTCGTGATACTCGAAGTTACCCCAGTGATCAAAGATACGGAATTTCTCTTTATCCAGCGATTTTCCATTCTCATTAACGCCATACAGACCTTTAGCTAAACGTGTTCCACGGCCAATCATTTGCCAGAACTTAACTTTCGATTTAACGGGTTTTGCAAAAACCAAGTTGACGATTTCTGGTACATCGATGCCGGTATCCAACATATCAACCGAAATTGCGATGATAAGCTCTTTGTTGGTACTTTCATCCAACCCTTTAAAATCTTCGATCAGCTGCTCCGACCTGGTTTCCTGATTATCAATAACCTGACAAAAGCGACCAGCAAACTGCGGGTACATTTCATCAAATAGATCTCTCAACAAGATGGCATGGTCGTGCCCTCTGGCGAATATAATTGATTTGCCGGGAAGCTGGCCGTCTTTATCTTTGATGCCATTTTCCATCAGATTACGTAAAATTAGCCGGTTAGTGTCTCGGTTAAAGATCCGATCATCGATGGCTTTGCTATCAAACTCTAGTGTATTGGGATCAATATTCTGTTCTTCTAGTTCACGTATCTGAGCATTGCTTAAGTTATCGCGCCTGATTCCCTCACGTAAAAACTGTGTAGTGTGGGTGACAACTTCATAGGGCACCAGATTGTTGTCTGCAATTGCATCTTCCAGACTGTAGTTCGCCGTAGGAATGCGCCCTTCACAGCCAAACAGCCCAAATGTTGTTTTGCTGACCATATCAATAGGGGTCGCTGTCAGACCTACCTGTAACGCATCAAAATATTTGAACAAATCACCGTATACGTTATAGATGGAACGGTGTGATTCATCAGCAATAATAAGATCGAAATAACCAACATCAAAGCGATCCATGATGTTCATCATCCCTGGATAGGTCGCTATATAGACACGGGCATTAAGCATATCTTTCGTTGGAGATACGCCAACGACATACATAGGGTCACTGATGTATTGTTTAAACGCGTTCCCTGCCTGCTTACGTAGTTCTCTACGGTCACAAAGGAACAACACACGCTTCACCCAGCGGGCATCAATCATTAGTTTGCTTAATGCGATAGCAACTCGAGTTTTTCCCGTGCCAGTAGCTTGTACAATGAGCGACTGACGATATTTCTGTGTAAAACGTTCACTCACCCTCGCCAGGGTCTCTTGTTGATACAAGCGGCCAGCGACAAGCTCACCTTTACTGTCTCTGGCGTGAGGAACTTCATTCAGTGGTAAGCGGGTTTCGCGTTGTTGAATCAGATATTGCAGGCTTTCTTTACTGTAGAAACCGAATACTTTGCGTGGCGGGTAGCCCTGAGTTTTATGGTCATCCCACAGATAAATATCGTAACCATTGGTGTAAAAAATAACAGGACGTTGGCTGTATTCTTTCTCCAGCCAATCAGCATATAGTCTGGCTTGTGTCCGACCTTTATCTGGACTGACTTTAGTTTTTTTTGCTTCAACTACGGCAATCGGTTTGTGGCTATCATCCCACAGTACATAGTCTGCAAATCCGTTGCCTGATGTCGTTGGTTGTTCTTTAACAGGATGCTCCTGAGATACCTGTTCAGTATTGGCAGCGTCGGGAGCTACATCCCAGCCTGCAGCAATGAGGCGTGAGTCAATCAGGTGGCGGCGAGTTTCAGCTTCATCAAGTGATAGAATGTCAGCAACTTGCTGGTTACGATCTTTTACTTCATGCAGGCGTTGTTCAAGTATTTCTGTTTTTTCCTGCTCTTTTTGCAATGCGCGCTGAAGCGCAATTTCCCGCTCGCGAGCACTATCAAGATCTTTGATCGCCGTATCTAAACGTTTTTGCTGTTCTGTAAGATTAACTGAAGTATTTAGAGCATCAGACAATGGAGGTAGAGCAAAAGGTTGGCAGTCATCAACATTCCCCTGAGCGTAACGAACGTAAAGCCATAGCCCTAATAGAAATGCTTCTTTTAACAACCAGTATGCATCCTTAGCTTTAATGGTGCTGCCATGAGCTGCGCGATTGCCATGAATGCGCAGGGCGTCCATTTTCATTAAAATTGCTTCAGGCATGATGCTAGTAAATACAGAAGCATTCATCAGATCATACAAGCTAGCTTTGAAGCCTTCAGGAAGTCGTTCCTGTCGGTAGATCCAGCGGACAATTTGCTCATCATAGTTACGTAGCTTTACTAAGCAACTTTCTGGATCCGAATGGACGTACTGTTCTGCTGCGGTCGCAAGGCTTGCTAAATCAGGCCACTGACTGCGTAGCATTTCAAAATTGCGAGACTGTTCCATTAAATCGTTGCCTTATGAAATGGATACAACTAGATATCAGTTGATTTTATCACAGGTTTGTAGGTGATTTGTGTGAGCTGCAGAAAAGGTTTAGCAGTAAATTTATGCTTATAGTTTAGAAAGTTAGCTTCAACCAAAGGCATGTGATGAGGATTAAGGGGGGAAGCAGGGCAATTGTGAAAGTATAATCATCTTTGGGAGAAGGAGCGTATCAAGGTAATTGCGACAGATGGCAGTTGTGTATGCTGCTGGCTTGCATAATGGCTCGAGACAACAAAAACTAAAAGGGTTATTATGCATTCAACACAGTAGCAGCTTGTTTCATGAAGGAATATTAATGTGAGTAGCGAATCAACAAAGATTGGATTTAGTGGATGGCGCCTTCTTTTATCGTTTGTTATATTTATATCATGACCTATACACTTTTTACAATAAAATACCTCTTTTTGTCATGGGCTGGTGATTATGGTTTTTTGGACAATTTAATTCATCCATCGGACAGTTTTGTTGCTAATGAGGAAATAAAGCTCGCGATCTTTACTATAATCGGTGCTTTATTTGGTGGAGCTACATTAGGCATAACCTCTTTACATAAATATTCTGCTGTAACGAAAACATTGGATTGAATCGCCACTGATAGTCTAGACACTTCCGAGCCGTTGATAATAGTGGTTTTCATATTCTGCTGGTGACATCTGATCGCTGGAACCATGCCGACGCTTACTGTTGTAAAACATTTCGATGTAATC
>NZ_JBBCPX010000009.1:0-170317 GCF_037150195.1 Cedecea sp. VD22 | reverse complement strand
TGTGGTGGTACAGCACGAAAGTGGGGGTGATCGACCTGAAGAATGAGTCGATCACCATGGGTAAAGGATGTTAAAAAGTGTTCACCATGTCTGCGAACACCTGTCTACCATGTCCCCGGACTGTACACCCCAGAGGGGCGAGGGAACCAGGACGGTGCACTCCCTCTTCTTTCGAGAAATCGAGGTAACCAGAACTCTCTCCCTTTTAGGGAAAGAACACTCCCCCTGAATTCTCCCTCTCCCTTTTAGGGAGAGGGCCGGGGTGAGGGTCAGTCCTTTATGGGCGGTAAACCTTAATATTCTTAAAGCCCTGCTCGCTCAGATACAGAGCCTGCAGGCGGCTCATCACGCCACGCTCGCACCACAGCAGGTAAGTTTTGCTCTGGTCGAGATCGCCGAACTTAGTGCTCAGCTTGTAGAACGGCAGCGCCACAACCTCAACGCCTTCCAGCGCGAAAGGTTTCTCGTCCACTTCGTCGTTGGAGCGAATATCCAGCAATACCTCGTTGGCGCCAAACGCATTAACCGTTTCGACTTCCACGACGTCCTGCTTCGTCTGGGTCGCAATATCGCGAATATCGATATTGGTCGCCTCTGCAACCACGCGGTCCAGAATCGAGAAGTCAAACTTCTGCTCTTCTTCCTCAATCTTCGCCTTCACAGCTTTCACGGTCGGGCTTTTCGAGATCACGCCGCAGTATTCTGGCATGGTGCGAGCGAAATCAGCGGTACCGATTTCACGGGCCAGATCGATAATGTGCTCTTTGTCGTGAGAGATCAGCGGACGCAGGATCAGCGTATCGGAAACGTTGTCGATCAGGCGCAGGTTGGTCAGCGTCTGGCTGGACACCTGGCCTAACGCTTCGCCGGTCACCAGTGCCTGAACGCCATAGCGCTCGGCAACCTGAGAGGCGGCGCGCACAAACATACGTTTCAGCACCACGCCCATCTGCCCGTCTTCCACTTTCTCCAGGATCTCGCCGACCACTGGCTCAAAGTTAATGGCAACAAAACGCACACGGTGAGAGCTGCCGAAGCGGTTCCACAGATAATGTGCCACCTGCTTCACGCCGATTTCATGAGCAGCGCCGCCCAGGTTGAAGAAGCAATAATGCACGCGGCAGCCGCGACGCATCAGCATGTAGCTGGACACACCGGAGTCGAAACCTCCGGAAATCAGCGACAGTACGTCTTCCTGAGTCCCGATTGGGAAACCGCCGATGCCTTCGTAACGGCCTTTAACCAGCAGCAGGCGATCGTTTTCGATCTCAAGATTAACCGTCACGTCCGGATCGTTGAGCTTAACGCGCGCGGATTCGATGTGCTGATTCAGGCCGCCGCCAACGTAGCGCTCAACTTCAATGGAGCTAAATTCGTGTTTGCCACGGCGTTTTACGCGCACGCAGAAGCTCTTACCTTCCAGCTTGTCGCGGTACAGCTCCAGCGCCTGCTCAAAGATATTGTGCATGTCGGTGTACGGCACATCTTCAACTTCAAGAATGTGGTGGATACCCGGAATGCGGGTCAGCGCTTCACGAATGGCAATACGCTGGTTTTCATCTTTGGCGCGAACTTCAATGTTGTCCCAGTGGCGAACAACCGCCAGGCTCTCATCGTAGTGTTTTAAAACGTTACGAATATTCCCGGTGAGCATCTTAATAAAGCGTATGCGCACAGATTGGCTCTTGATGGTGATTTCCGGGAACAATTTAATGATAAACTTCATGGCGGTAAGGGTTCGTTTAGTCAGCCGGGCTGGCTGCGCAGCACGCGGGCATAGAAAGAAGTACTTGCAGCGGCGTCATGCCACCTGCATCCGAGGCGCGCAAGTATATCACCATCCCACAAAGACTGCGCACCTTAACCGACTTGCACGAGCTAGCTTGATAATCACATTGACTCCGCTACCATGTCGGCGTCGAATTAAAACAGAGTCAGACATTCACCATGCCGAAAAAAACCGAATCTCCGGCCAGCTTCGAAACCGCACTGGTCGAACTGGAGCAAATAGTTACTCGTCTGGAAAGCGGCGATCTTGCCCTTGAAGAGGCGTTAAACGAATTTGAGCGCGGCGTGCAGCTGGCTCGCCAGGGACAAGTGAAACTCCAGCAGGCAGAGCAGCGCGTACAGATCTTACTGAGCGACAGCGAAGACGCCCCTCTGACTCCCTTTACCCCGGACGCCGAGTAATATGGATTTTAATCAACAGCTTCAGGCCCACGTTGTGCGGGTTAACGACGCTATTGCGCGCTTTCTGGCGCCGCTGCCGTTTCAGAACAGTCCACTGGTTGAAGCGATGCACTATGGCGCACTATTAGGCGGTAAACGCCTGCGCCCATTCCTGGTGTACGCCACCGGCGAAATGTTTGGCGTCGCCGACGAAGCGCTCGACGCGCCTGCTGCGGCAGTGGAATGCATTCACGCCTACTCCCTGATTCACGATGATTTACCGGCTATGGATAACGACGATTTACGTCGTGGGCAGCCGACCTGCCACATAAAATTTGGCGAAGAGAACGCCATTCTGGCCGGAGACGCCCTGCAAACGCTGGCGTTTTCTATACTGAGTGATGCGCCAATGCCCGGCGTTGATATTGCCGATCGCTTAGCCATGGTTTCGGAATTAGCCACCGCCAGCGGTGTGGCAGGTATGTGTGGCGGCCAGGCGCTGGATTTAGAAGCCGAAGGCAAGCAAGTTGACCTGGCTTCCCTGGAACGCATTCACCGTCATAAAACCGGGGCATTGATTCGCGCCGCCGTTCGCCTGGGCGCGCTGAGCGCCGGTGAAGCAGGCCGAAAAGCTCTGCCAATTCTGGACCGCTATGCTGCAAGCATCGGCCTCGCTTTCCAGGTTCAGGATGACATCCTGGACGTTGTCGGCGATACCGCTACGATAGGCAAACGCCAGGGTGCCGACCAGCAGTTAGGCAAAAGTACCTATCCGGCGCTGCTGGGACTTGAACAGGCGCAGGCAAAAGCGCAGGATCTCTATCAGGAAGCACTGCAGGCTCTGGCCGAACTTGCCGAGCTGTCGCTGGACACGGCGGCACTGGAAGCGTTAGCCAACTACATTATCCACCGTGATAAATAACGTATAACAACGATGAGTTTAGATTTCTGATGAGTTTTGATATCGCCAAATACCCGACCCTCGCTCTGGTGGATGCCAGCCCGGATCTGCGAGTGCTGCCTAAAGAGAGCTTACCTAAGCTTTGCGATGAGCTGCGCCGTTACCTGCTCGACAGCGTAAGCCGCTCCAGCGGGCACTTTGCCTCCGGCCTCGGCACGGTCGAACTGACCGTGGCGCTGCACTACGTCTATAACACGCCGTTCGATCAACTCATCTGGGACGTCGGCCACCAGGCCTACCCGCACAAAATTCTGACTGGGCGCCGCGATAAAATTGGCACCATTCGCCAGAAAGGCGGCCTGCATCCGTTCCCATGGCGCGCGGAAAGCGAGTACGACGTGCTGAGCGTGGGCCACTCTTCCACCTCCATTAGCGCGGGTATCGGGATCGCCGTTGCCGCTGAAAAGGAAGGGAAAGACCGGAAAACCGTTTGCGTGATTGGCGATGGCGCAATTACCGCCGGGATGGCCTTCGAAGCGATGAACCATGCCGGCGATATCCGCCCGGACATGCTGGTGGTGCTTAACGACAATGAAATGTCGATTTCCGAGAACGTCGGCGCGCTGAACAACCATCTGGCGCAGCTGCTTTCCGGCAAGCTTTATTCGACACTGCGCGAAGGTGGCAAGAAAGTCTTCTCCGGCGTGCCGCCGATTAAAGAGCTGCTGAAGCGTACCGAAGAACACATCAAAGGCATGGTGGTGCCTGGCACGCTGTTTGAAGAGCTAGGCTTTAACTACATCGGGCCAATTGATGGCCACGACGTGATTGGTCTGGTCAATACGCTGAAGAACATGCGCAGCCTGAAAGGCCCGCAGTTCCTGCATATCATGACTAAAAAAGGACGCGGCTACGCGCCAGCGGAAAAAGATCCGATCAGCTTCCACGCGGTGCCTAAGTTCGATCCGCAGAGCGGGACGCTGCCGAAAAGCACCGGAGGCCTGCCAAGTTACTCGAAGATTTTCGGCAACTGGCTGTGCGAAACCGCAGCCCACGATGACAAGCTGATGGCAATTACACCTGCCATGCGTGAAGGCTCCGGCATGGTGGAATTCTCGCGCGAGTATCCTGACCAGTACTTTGATGTGGCGATTGCCGAGCAGCACGCAGTGACCTTCGCGGCGGGCCTGGCGATTGGTGGCTATAAGCCAGTGGTTGCGATCTATTCCACCTTCCTGCAGCGCGCTTACGACCAGGTGATTCATGACGTAGCGATTCAGAAGCTACCGGTGATGTTTGCCATCGATCGCGCAGGCATTGTCGGCGCTGACGGCCAGACGCACCAGGGCGCTTTTGATATCTCCTTCCTGCGCTGCATCCCGGACATGGTTATCATGACGCCAAGCGACGAAAACGAATGCCGCCAGATGCTGCACACGGGTTACCACTACAGCGCAGGCCCAAGCGCCGTGCGTTACCCGCGTGGGACCGGAACAGGCGCAGAGCTGGAACCGCTCGTGGAGCTGCCGATAGGTAAAGGCGTTGTGAAACGCGAAGGCGAAAAAATTGCGCTGCTCAACTTCGGCACTTTGCTGCCGGAAGCCGCAGCGGTAGCCGAAGCGCTGAATGCCACGCTGGTCGATATGCGTTTTGTTAAGCCACTGGATGAAGCCCTGATTCTGGAACTTGCCGCCAGCCACGACTCTCTGGTGACGATTGAAGAGAACGCCATTATGGGCGGGGCCGGGAGCGGCGTAAACGAAGTGCTGATGGCTCACCGTAAACCGGTTCCGGTGCTTAACCTCGGCCTGCCTGATTTCTTCATTCCTCAGGGCACCCAGGAAGAAGCACGTGAGGCGATTGGCCTTGATGCGGCCGGGATCGAAGCTAAGATTCGGAGCTGGGTGGATTAACTTCATCCGTACACTAAATAATTCAACCCACAGCACAACGGCAAGTGAGCATATCCCGATGAGCTTACTCAGGTAAGCGATTCGGGTATGAGAGCGCCGCCAACAACGCAGTGGTTTGAAGGATGACGTGTACGGCCTGCTATGCTTAATAGATATTCCTACATAGCAGGAGCGATATCATGCAATACAATCCTTTAGGTACCACCGACCTTAACGTCTCCCGCCTTTGCCTCGGCTGTATGACCTTTGGCGAACCGGACCGCGGCAGCCATGCCTGGACGCTTCCCGAAGAGAGCAGCCGGGAAATAATCCGCCGCGCGCTGGTAAACGGCATCAATTTCTTCGACACCTCAAACAACTACTCCGACGGCAGCAGCGAAGAGATTTTAGGCCGCGCGCTGCGCGACTTCGCTCGCCGCCAGGACGTTGTGGTTGCCACTAAGGTTTACAACAAAGTTGGCGATCTGCCTCAGGGCCTCTCCCGCCCACAGATCCTGCGTTCGATCGACGAAAGCCTGACACGACTCGGCACCGACTACGTCGATTTGCTACAAATCCACCGCTGGGACTACAGCACGCCTATTGAAGAGACGCTAGAGGCACTTAACGACGTGGTTAAGGCCGGGAAAGCACGTTATATCGGCGCCTCTTCAATGCGCAGCGATCAGTTTGCTCAGGCCCTGGCTTTGCAGTCTCAGGCAGGCTGGGCAAGATTCGTTACCATGCAGGCTCACTACAACCTGATTTACCGTGAAGAAGAGCTGGAGATGCTCCCGCTGTGCTACAAAGAAAAAATTGCGGTGATCCCCTGGAGCCCGCTCGCACGCGGCAAACTGACTCGTCCATGGGGAGATACCACAGCAAGATCTGTCTCGGATGAAGTGGGCAAATCGCTGTACCAGACCAATAACGAAAACGACGCGCTTATCGCCGAGCGGCTGGCAAATATCGCCGCAGATAAGGGCGTTTCACGCGCGCAGGTAGCGCTGGCCTGGCTGCTTAGCAAACCGGGTATTGCCGCACCAATTATTGGCCCATCAAGGCAGGAACAGCTGGACGACCTGCTTGGTGCGGTAGATTTAACGTTGAAACCCGAGGAGATTGCCGAGCTGGAGACGCCGTATCAACGGCATCCGGTGGCGGGATATAAATAATCGCCCTCGCAGGTTCACTCTTTCGACTTTGGGTTTTGCTCCCTCTCCCTTTTAGGGAGAGGGTTGGGGTGAGGGTCATGACCAGCTACCAGGAAAAGTGATCGTAACCCTTCATCTCCAGCGTCACCGGCTTCCCTTCACGGGTAAACTGCAGCCCTTCAGAGGAAGAAACAATCTGCCCGATACAGGTATAAGGCACGCCCAGATTGCCGATAGCCACTTCCAGCGCCCCACGATTTAGCTCCGGCACGGTGAAGCACAGCTCATAGTCTTCGCCGCCGGACATCGCCCATTTCAGCGCCTGCTCTGGCTCAACGTGCTCGCGCAACGCTTCGGAATACGGCAGCAAATCGAGATCGATACGTGCCCCGCAGTCGCTGGCCTTCAGGATATGACCGAGATCGGAAATCAACCCGTCTGAAAGATCGATGGCACTGTTGGCCAGATCGCGCAGCGCCTGCCCGTGTAAAACACGCGGCGTTGGGCGCAGGTGCCGCTTAAGCAGATAATCCGCATGCTGTGTATTCGCAACATGCAGGCGCTTCTGCAGAATTGCCAGACCAGCCGCGCTGTCGCCCGGCGTGCCGGTGACATAGATCCAGTCCCCTGCTTTTGCACCGCTGCGCTTCAGCGCCCGGCCAGCCGGTATCATGCCGTGAATACCCAGCGTCAAAGAGAGCGGGCCACGGGTTGTGTCGCCGCCAATCAGCTGCATATCGTAATAATCCAGCTGTTCAAACAGGCTGTCGCTGAATGCCTCCAGCCACGCTTCATCCACTTCCGGGAGCGTGATCGCCAGCGTCAGCCAGGCCGGATCTGCGCCCATTGCGGCCAGATCGCTTAAATTCACCGCCAGCGCTTTGTAGCCCAAATCACGCGGGTCGATATCCGGCAGGAAGTGATTACCGCTCACCAGCGTATCGGTGCTGATCGCCAGCAGTTGTTTTTCGGGTACCGACAGCAACGCACAGTCGTCGCCAATACCGGCTTCCACATCACGACGAGAACTTGTAACGCGATCGAAGTAACGGGCAATCAGGGAAAACTCACCGCATGCCATGCGTGATACCTCAGGAATGTCAGTTGCAGGAAAAAAGAAGGCCGGGAAAACCCGGCCAGGAGATTACTTCTTGTGGGGACGAATAGCGGGAGCAGCTTTGTCGAGAACGCCGTTAACGAACTTATGGCTGTCTTCGGCACCGAAGGTTTTTGCCAGCTCAATCGCTTCGTTGATGGCCACTTTGTACGGCACATCATCACGTTTGGACAGTTCAAACAGCGCAATGCGCAGTACCGCTTTTTCCACCTGGCCCAGCTCTTCAAGCAGACGGGACAGGTAAGGCTTCATCAGCCCATCCAGATACGCGCTGTTGGTAGCCACGCCGCTCAGCAGCTCGCGGAAATAGACAACGTCAACGTCTTTGACGTCCTGTTCCGCCAGGAACTGGTATTCAACATCAGCGATGTCGTTTTTAGACAACTGCCAGGAGTAGAGCGCCTGGACGGCACACTCACGGGCGCGGCGACGAGCAGCAGGTTTCACGGATTTCCCCTTACAAAAATCAGGCCTTGATGGCTTTCAATACATTAATCATTTCAAGCGCGGTCAGTGCAGCTTCTGCACCTTTGTTACCGGCTTTGGTGCCAGCACGTTCGATGGCTTGTTCAATGCTTTCAGTGGTCAGCACGCCGAAGGCAACGGGAATACCGCTGTCCTGGCCTACGCTTAACAGACCGTTGCTGGCACCGCCGGCAACGTATTCGAAGTGTGCAGTGCCTCCGCGAATCACGGTACCCAGCGCGATAACAGCATCGTATTTACCGGTTTTAGCCAGTGCATCAGCGGCCAGCGGCAGCTCGTAAGCGCCCGGCACCCAAACTACGGTGATGTTTTTGTCTTTCACCTGACCAATGCGTTTCAGGGCGTCGATAGCACCTTCCAGCAGGCTGTCATTGATGAAGTTGTTAAAACGCGCGATGGTGATGGCGACGCGAGCGTCAGGAGTAGCAACAGCAGCTTCAATAATGTTCATAATCTTCCTTTACGGGTTCTGTTTAGCCCCGCAGGGGGGCGGATTTTATCATAATCTTTTCGTGACTGCTTACGTTTTACTGGCGTCCGTAAATGGGCGTCAAATGCAGGCACAAATCGGGGCCAACCTGGCGGACTTCGCTAAAACTGAACGCCGGCGCATCAGCAAGTTTTTCAAGGCCAGGAAGCTCGCACAAACCGCGGGCATCATTGCCTAATAATTTAGGTGCGACATAGACAATCAGCTCATCCACCAGGCCTGCCTGCAACAGCGCCCCGGCAAGCGTTGCCCCGGCCTCAACCCAGACAGAATTCACCTGGCGTTTGCCAAGCTGCATCATTAACACGACCAAATCAAGATGCCCATTATGTTCAGGCACCAGCAGTTGCTCGACGTCCTCCGGCCAGGATTGTTCATCCGCCTGGCTGCGGGCAAGCCAGGTTTGCCCCGGATTGGCAATAATTTGGTGCTGTGGCGTTACCCGGTTTTGACGATCCAGCACAATGCGAATCGGCTGACGTAAATCCTGTTGGGAATAAATAGCCTGGCTGGCGCTATCCAGCTCATCCCAGCGAACCGTTAATGACGGGTTATCTGCCAATACGGTCGCGTCGCTGGAAAGAATCGCGGCACTTTGCGCACGCTGGCGCTGCACATCGCGACGCGCCTGGGGAGAGGTAATCCATTTACTCTCTCCGCTTGCCATCGCGGTACGGCCGTCCAGCGAAGCACCAAGCTTAAGCTGGATAAATGGAAAACCCGTGCGCATACGCTTGAGGAACCCGCGGTTCAGCGCTTCAGCTTCGTTCATCATCAGGCCGTGGCTGACTTCAATGCCCGCCTGCTGCAAGCGGTAAAGGCCCCGGCCGGCAACCTGCGGGTTAGGATCCTGCATGGCGGCCACCACGCGAGAAACGCCTGCGGCAATCAAGGCATCACAGCACGGTGGCGTGCGGCCATGGTGGCTGCAGGGTTCGAGCGTGACATAGGCCGTTGCGCCCCGGGCCTGTTCGCCTGCCATGCGCAAAGCGTGAACTTCCGCATGAGGTTCCCCGGCGCGAAAGTGGAACCCTTCCCCCACAATATTGCCGTCTTTAACTATCACGCAGCCGACATTCGGGTTCGGTGCAGTGGTAAAACGCCCGCGCTTAGCCAGCTCAAGCGCTCGAGCCATAAACTGTTCATCAAGGGACATCGGCATTAATCCTGTAAACGGGCGATTTCTTCACCAAATTCTTTGATATCTTCAAAGCTACGGTAGACCGAAGCAAAGCGAATATAGGCGACTTTATCCAGCTTTTTGAGCTGCTCCATCACCAGGTTACCGATGAGTTTACTCGGGATTTCGCGTTCGCCGGTTGCTCGAAGGTGCGACTTAATATGGCTGATGGCCATTTCCACGTCGTCAGAATTGACCGGACGTTTTTCCAGCGCTTTCAGGATGCCGCTGCGCAGTTTGTCTTCGTTAAACGGCTCGCGCACCTCATTACTCTTCACCACTCTCGGCATCACCAGCTCCGCAACCTCGAAAGTCGTGAAGCGTTCGTGACAGACCAGACACTGGCGCCGACGGCGTACGGAGGAACCTTCACCCACCAGGCGAGAGTCAATAACTTTGGTGTCCACGGCGAAACAGAATGGGCAATGCATAGCGTTTCCTGCTGGGATTATAAAGATGAACAATAGTTTACCGCGAAGTTGCGGGAGTACAAAGACAGCGCCGACACTGCAACATCAAATATGACTTTTCAAGCGCGAAGAACTACGCTTAAATCAGCGAACCTTAGCAAGGAAAAACTAACCATGACAAAGACTTACTTAAGAATTATCCTGGTTTCAAGCCTGATAAGCCTGACCGCTTGTGCCCAGCAAACTGAAGTGCGTCAGATGCGCAGTCAAATTGGTTCGTTAAATCAGGAAATGACTAAACTTAGCCAGCAAACGGTGAAGCTGACCCAGCAGAATGCCCTGAACGCGAAGTCGACCAGCGGCGTTTATCTGCTACCGGGTTCAAACACGGCAGCGCGCCTCAACAGCCAGATAGGTAACCTGAAAATGTCGCTGACAAACGTTGCGGCTGAAGCCAACGGCACCCGCGCCACGCTGCTGATTCAGGGAGAATCCAACGATCCGCTGCCGGCATTTAGCGGCAAAGTAGAATGGGGGCAGATCCAGGGCACCACCGACAGTTTCCAGGAAGTTAACGTGCAAACGCAGTCCATAGACGCCCCGGCCAGCATTCTCGCCCCAAGCGACGTGTCGATTCCGCTTCGCCTGTCCGGCATCACGCCCGACCAATTAGGGTTTGTGCGCGTTCATGATATCCAGCCAGTTTCTTCCGCGCAGCCAGCACCCGCGCAATAATTCTTTCGCCCCCTTGTCCGGCGCTCGCTTCAACCACAGCTTCGCTTCTTACCCTCCCCCTGTCCCTCTCCCTAAAAGGGAGAGGGCATAAATCATCGGCAGTTTTCCCCCTCTCCCTCCGGGAGAGGGTCGGGGTGAGGGCTGAAGTCACCCCACTCATCCGCAAAAATGTGAAAGCAAAAGATGACTAAGAGACATTTTCCGGCGAGGCGCGCCTGTCACACTCTTTCACACCCCCCGCACAATATGTGAAGCAAACCCCCTGTTATCATCTCGTCTTTATAGTGATCCATATCACACTTACATGTAACAACTGGGCATACGTTTGCGTAATTTGTCGAAGCAGGTACAATCACGCCGTTTTTAATGTGCGCAAACGTGAACGCAATCGATTACGCATATGAGAAGAATGTGAAATAGAACATATTTTTGTGAGCAGGGATTTCTATAATAGTCGCGCTGCAAAGGTCCTTCCCTGAGACCGGCGGCCAGGGATGACATCTCACATCCGCATCGCACCAAAATTACGTAAACAGTGGCTAAAAATATGAAAAAAATTATTCTGGCAGCCGGCACCGTTCTGGCGCTTTCCAGCTCTTTCTCTGCCAGCGCAGAAGAAGCAAAAAACAGCGAATACCTCTCCGACTGGTGGCACCAGAGCGTTAACGTTGTCGGCAGCTATCACACCCGGTTCGGGCCGCAGCTGCGCAACGATACCTACCTGGAATATGAAGCGTTCGCCAAAAAAGACTGGTTCGATTTCTACGGCTATATGGATGCGCCAGTCTTCTTCGGCGGCAACACCCAGGCGAAAGGGATCTGGAACCACGGCTCCCCACTGTTTATGGAAATCGAACCTCGCTTCTCCATCGACAAGCTGACCGGGACCGATCTGAGCTTTGGTCCGTTCAAAGAGTGGTACTTCGCGAACAACTATATCTACGATATGGGCCGTAACGCGACGGGTCGCCAAAGCACCTGGTACATGGGTCTGGGTACCGACATCGATACCGGCCTGCCAATGAGCCTGTCGATGAACGTGTATGCCAAATACCAGTGGCAGAACTACAAAGCGAGCAACGAAAACGAGTGGGATGGCTACCGCTTCAAGGTGAAATACTTCGTGCCGATTACTTCCCTGTGGGGCGGTAAGCTGAGCTATATCGGTTTCACCAACGTTGACTGGGACTCTGACCTGGGCAACGAGCAGTACCGTACCAATAACTCCGTTGCGTCCAGCCACATCCTGTCGCTGAACTACGATCACCTGCACTACTCCTTCGTGGCCCGTTACTTCCATAACGGCGGCCAGTGGAAAGATGGCGAGCAGCCGTTCTTCATGAACGAACGCGTGAAGTCGACCGGCTTCGGCTACTACGTGGTTGTCGGTTACAACTTCTAATCGCCACCACTTGTAAAAAACCGGCCCGCTGGCCGGTTTTTTTATTTCTCAGGCAGGTAACCTTTGGCCTTCTGAAGGGCAATAAAAGCCTGCAGAGAACGATCGTGTCGCTCCTGAAACACATTTCCTGTTAAATGAATATCCCGGCAGCGATCCAGCCTGAAGCTACGATAATCATTCCGAGCCTCGCACCAGGCCACCAGCAGCCAGACCTCTCCCCAAAATGACAGCCCCAGAGGGTGAATATCCCGCTCCGTCAATTCCCCTTTTTCATCCTCATACAGCAAATGAACAACCTGGCATTTGTCGATGGCGGAATGAAACAGATCGAACCGGGCTTTCACCTGCGGAAACTTGTTAAAATTAGGCGAAATTATACGGCTACGTTCGGCAACCCGACGCTTTTCCGGGGTGAGCACAGCGAGAAGCTTCTCATGCACGGACTCGGCAGATTTCGCCAGCGTTTCTCCGCTCCAGGTTTGCACCATTCTTAACGCCGCAATCACCGCCTCCACCTCTCCGGTCGTCAGCATCAGCGGTGGAAGATCGTACCCGGCCAGCAGGCGATAGCCGCAGCCCGCCTCCCCTTCTATCGGCACGCCGGAGAGAGAAAGATCCTGAATGTCGCGGTAGACAGTCCGCTCTGAGACTTCCAGCCGTTCGGCAAGCTGTGCAGCCGTCGTCAGGCGCCTGCCGCGTAGGATTTGCACTATCTGAAATAATCGATCGGCTCTTCGGCTCATGGATGTTCCGGAAAAAATAAGGCCTGCCCGAGCGGCAGGCTTTAGCGTCAGTATTGAGGCTTAAACAGGCTGATGCAACCCAACGCGATTGCCTTCGCTGTCGATCATTAACGCAATCGTGCCGATATCATAGGGCAGCACCTGAGGACCAAAGTCCAGCCGGCCTCCCGCCATCTCTACCTGCTGTAATGCTTTAACAATATCGGGCGTATAAAGATAAATCACCGCGCCTGTCGCAGAAGGCACAAACCGCTCCCCTTTCACTAAAGAACCACCGGTGGCCGGTTGGTTATACGAAAATACAGCATTCTCCACGCCGGCTATCGTTTCGCGACGAAATTCAGCGTTCAGTACTCGTTGGTAAAAAGCGACCGCTCGCGCCATATCGGTAACGGGGATCTCAAACCAGTTGATGAGTGTGCTCATTGTTTTTCTCCTGTGTTGTCAGTAACCAGGAGTCTACTGGCCCCCTCCTGACACCATACTGTCAGGAGAAAAACACCGGACGAAAAAAAACCGCAGCTCGAAGGCTGCGGTTTTATCAAACGCTTAACGCTATTACGGCAGAATAGACGGCTGATCCGCCCCTTCTTTCTCTACCTTTTGCTGCAGCATGTGCTCGCGCTTCATGCCCAGTTTCAACGCCAGCGCAGAGGCGACGTAGATAGAAGACACGGTACCGATGGTGACACCGATAAGCATCGTCAGGGAGAAGCCTTTCAGCAGCGCCCCACCGAACAGATACAGCATCAGGATAACCACTAAGGTGGTACCGGATGTGATCAAGGTCCTTTGCAGCGTCTGGGTCAGGGAGACGTTAAAGATCTCGTAAGGCGTCCCGCGGCGGATCTTGCGGAAGTTTTCACGAATACGGTCCGAAACCACGATGCTGTCGTTCAGCGAGTAGCCGATAACCGACATCAACGACGCGACGATGGTCAGGTCAATCTCAATGTGGAACAGCGACAGCACGCCCATGGTAATTACCACGTCGTGCGCCAGCTTGATAACCACACCGGCAGCCAGACGCCACTCGAAGCGGAACCCAACGTACACCAGAATCGACAACAGCGCGACGAGCAGCGCCATCGCACCGTTTTGAGCCAGATCCGCACCCACGCTTGGGCCGACAAACTCAATACGCTTCACTGCCGCATTCTGACTGGTCGCTTCGTTAATCACGCTCACAACCTTGCTGCCGAGCACCTGGCCGCCGGTTTCGCCTTTAGCAGGCGGCATGCGCACCATGATGTCACGGCTGCTGCCAAAGTTCTGCACCAGCGGCTCTTCAAAGCCCGCCTTCTGCAGCGCGGCGCGCATGGTGTCCAGCTCGGCTGGTTTTTCCAGCCCGATTTCGATAACCGTACCGCCGGTAAAGTCCAGGCCCCAGTTGAAGCCTTTCACGCCGATAATCGCGACGGAAAGGATCAGCAGGATGCCGGAGATGCCGAAGGCCCAGTTGTCCCAGCGCATAAAGTCATAGACTTTACGGCCGTGGTTCAATTGTTCAACAGTATATTCCTGTGCCACAACGCACTCCTTAGATAGACAGCTTGTTGATGCGTTTGCCGCCGTACAACAGGTTCACGATGGCACGGGTGCCGACGATTGCGGTAAACATCGAGGTCGCAACGCCAATACCGGTGGTAATAGCAAACCCTTTGATCGCCCCGGTGCCCACGGCATACAGGATGATAACTTTGATAAGCGTGGTGATGTTGGCATCGAAAATGGAGCTGAACGCGCCTTTGTAGCCTTCATCAATTGCCTGCTGTACCGAACGTCCGTTTCGCAGTTCTTCTTTGATACGTTCGTTAATCAGTACGTTGGCATCCACCGCTACCGCAAGGGTTAAGACGACACCCGCAATACCCGGCATGGTCAGCGTAGCCCCCGGCAGCAGGGACATGATCCCCACAATCAGCACCAGGTTAGCCAGCAGCGCAGAGGTCGCAATCAGGCCAAACTTCTTATAGAAGAAGACCATGAAGATGATGGAGACCACCAGACCCGCCAGGCACGCTTCCAGGCCCTGCTTGATGTTTTCCAGGCCCAGGGTTGGACCGATGGTACGTTCTTCAACAATCTGAATCGGCGCAATCAGCGCACCAGCACGCAGCAGCAGAGAAAGCTGGCGAGCTTCATTCGGGTTGCTGATCCCGGTGATGCGGAAGCTGTTACCCAGGCGAGACTGAATGTTCGCCACGTTGATAACTTCTTCTTCTTTCATCAGGACGGAACGGCCATTCGCGTCTTTCTTACCGCTGTCCTTGTACTCCACAAAGAGGGTTGCCATCGGCTTGCCGATGTTGTCTTTAGTGAAGTTAGACATGATGTTACCGCCAGCGCTGTCCAGGGAAATGTTTACCTGAGGCTGGTTGTATTCATCCATGCTGGACGTGGAGTCAGTGATGTGGTCCCCGGTCAGAATCACGCGCTTGTACAGCACAACCGGCTGACCTTCGCGAGTCTGCTTCACTTCGGAGTCACCCGGCACGCGGCCAGAGGCTGCCGCAGAGGCATCCACGTTGGTGTTCACCAGGCGGAATTCCAGCGTAGCGGTTGCCCCCAGAATTTCTTTGGCACGCGCGGTGTCCTGAATACCCGGCAGCTCAACCACGATACGGTCAGCACCCTGACGCTGCACCAGTGGTTCGGCGACGCCAAGCTGGTTGACACGGTTACGCAGGATGTTGATGTTCTGCTGAACCGCGTACTCACGCGCTTCGCTCAGGCGAGCATCGCTCATCACGGCACGCAGCGTATTGCTCCCCTGGTTGGAGAACACCAGATCGCGATGGCGGGAGGAGAGGTAATCTCTTGCTGAGTCGCGCGCGCTTGAATCACGGAAGACGATGTCTACGCCGTAATTGTCGGCTTTACGCACGTTGGTGTAAGCAATGCCCTTGTCACGCAGGTCGCTGCGCAGGCCATCGATATTTTGTTCCTGGAGCTTGCCCAGCGCTGTGTCCATATCGACTTCCATCAGGAAGTGGACGCCGCCGCGCAGGTCAAGGCCGAGCTTCATCGGGTTCGCACCGATAGTCGACATCCAGCGAGGGGTAGCAGGAGCAAGGTTAAGCGCCACGACATAGTTGTCGCCCATCACGCTCATCAACGCTTCACGCGCGCGGAGCTGGGTATCGGTAGAGTCGAAGCGAGCGAGAATAGCGCCCTCTTCCAGCGCCACAGACTTAGCGGTGATATTTTCTTGTTTTAAGGTGTTTTCGACCTGGATCAGCGTTTGTTCACTGGCGGCGGCACCGCGCACGCCAGTTAACTGAACTGCCGGATCCTCACCATACAGGTTGGGAAGCGCATACAGCAGGCCAATCGCCAGTACGGCGATCAGCATGATGTACTTCCACAAAGGATAACGGTTTAACACGTGTAGTTCCCTTAGGGAAAACGAAAATTACAGCGCCTTCATGGTGCCTTTCGGCAGAACGGCAGCTACGAAATCACGTTTGATAACCACTTCGGTGGTATCGTTCAGCGCGATAGCAACATAGCCAGTTTCAGCTACTTTGGTCACGCGGCCAACCAGGCCACCGTTGGTCAGCACTTCATCACCCTTGGAGATGGAGTCCATCAGTTTTTTATGCTCTTTGGTACGCTTTTGCTGCGGACGCAGGATCATAAAATAGAAAATCAGGCCAAACACCACCAGCATAAGAATCAAAGAGTACGGGCTACCCTGCGATGGAGCACCTGTTGCAGCTACCGCATCAGAAATGAAAAAGCTCATTAAAATTCCCTCATTATTAAATTAATCAACGTTCAAAGGTGGAACCGGCTTACCTGTCCGCTCGTAAAAATCCGTCACGAAGTGGTCTAATTTACCCTCTTCAATGGCCTGACGTAAACCAGCCATTAAACGCTGGTAATAGCGCAGGTTATGAATGGTATTAAGACGCGCGCCCAGTATTTCGTTGCAACGGTCAAGATGATGCAAGTAGGCACGTGAATAATTGCGACACGTATAGCAATCACACTCGGCATCGAGCGGGGCGGTGTCATCTTTATGCTTAGCATTGCGGATTTTCACTACGCCGTCCGTCACGAACAGGTGACCGTTACGCGCATTACGAGTTGGCATGACGCAGTCGAACATATCGATACCGCGACGTACCCCTTCAACCAGGTCTTCCGGTTTACCTACGCCCATCAGGTAACGTGGTTTGTCGGCAGGGATTTGCGGGCAAACGTGCTCCAGAATACGGTGCATGTCTTCCTTCGGCTCGCCTACCGCCAGGCCGCCGACAGCGTAGCCATCAAAGCCAATCTCTACCAGACCTTTTACCGAGATATCTCGTAAATCTTCGTAAACACTGCCCTGGATAATGCCAAACAGCGCATTTTTATTTCCAAGGGAATCAAAGCGATCGCGGCTACGCTGCGCCCAACGCAGGGACATTTCCATGGAGCGTTTCGCGTAATCCCAGTCCGCCGGGTACGGCGTACATTCGTCGAAGATCATGACGATATCGGACCCCAGATCGTACTGAATTTCCATGGATTTTTCAGGATCGAGGAAAATAGGATCGCCGTTGATCGGGTTGCGGAAATGTACGCCCGCTTCGGTGATCTTACGGATATCGCCCAGGCTGAATACCTGGAAACCACCGGAGTCCGTCAGGATTGGGCCTTTCCACTGCATAAAATCATGCAGGTCGCCGTGCAGTTTCATGATTTCCTGGCCAGGACGAAGCCATAAATGGAAGGTATTGCCCAGGATAATCTGCGCGCCCGTGGCTTCAACTTCTTCCGGCGTCATCCCTTTCACGGTGCCGTAAGTACCCACCGGCATAAAGGCCGGGGTTTCGACGGTGCCACGTTCAAAGACCAGGCGACCGCGTCGTGCGCGTCCGTCGGTGGTATCTAATTCAAATTTCACATTTCCTCCAGCACCAGAGAAACAGTCTGGTGAGTCAATTAACGCCGTGGGCGGTGCTCACGGCGGAATAAGCGGGGGTGGGTTACCCTCACCCCGGCCCTCTCCCTGGAAGGGAGAGGGAGAATACTTTCTCTGTTACCCAATACTCTCACGAGGGAGAGAGGATACATCCCTTATTATCCCCTTTCCCCGCGGGGAGAGGGCCAGGGTGAGGGGCAATCACGCCCCCGGGCGTTCGTTTATCGCCTGCGGATTACAGGTAATGAACATCGCATCGCCGTAGCTAAAGAAGCGATATTCCGCTTTCACCGCTTCGTGGTAAGCGTGCATTGTGTTTTTATAACCGGCAAACGCGGAGACCAGCATAATCAGCGTAGATTCTGGCAGGTGGAAGTTCGTCACCAGCGCGTCGATCACTTTGTACTGATAGCCCGGATAGATAAAGATTTGGGTATCGCCGAAGAACGGCTCGATCAGGTCGTTCTGCGCGGCCTGAGCGGCGCTTTCCAGGGATCGTACCGACGTAGTTCCGACCGCAATAACGCGATTGCCACGCGCTTTACAGGCCAGCACTGCATCCACAACGTCCTGGGGCACTTCGGCATACTCAGAGTGCATGATGTGGTCTTCGATGCTGTCCACGCGCACCGGCTGGAACGTCCCCGCCCCGACGTGCAGCGTGACGAACGCCATATCGACACCTTTATTGCGCAGTTTTTCCAGCAGCGGCTCGTCAAAGTGCAGACCTGCTGTCGGCGCAGCAACCGCCCCCGGCTTCTGGCTATAAACCGTTTGATAAAGCTCGCGGTCGGCTTCTTCATCCGGGCGGTCGATGTACGGTGGTAGCGGCATATGGCCGATGTTATTTAAGATATCCAGTACGGCGCGCTCGTCGTTAAACTCGACCTCAAACAGCGCATCGTGGCGCGCAACCATGGTGGCGTGTACGCTTTCATCATCGCCCAACAGCAGCTCGGCGCCGGGTTTTGGCGCTTTAGAGGCGCGAATATGTGCCAGAATGCGTTTATCATCCAGCATACGCTCGACCAGTACTTCAATTTTCCCGCCGCTGGCTTTACGGCCAAACAGGCGAGCCGGGATTACGCGGGTGTTATTGAACACCAGCAGGTCGCCGGGGTTGAGCTTGTCGAGCAAATCGGTGAAAGTGCCATGCGCCAATGCGCCCGTCGGCCCGTCAAGTGACAGCAAGCGGCAGCTGCTGCGCTCGGCTTGCGGATAATGAGCAATCAGGGATTCAGGCAGTTCAAAGGAAAAATCAGCAACGCGCATGGTATAGCACTCAGACTTAAAAACAGGCGGCTTAGTCTAGTGGCAGGGGGCTTTCCCTGCAACACGTTTACCCTGCTCAGGCCGTTTTAACGCCATAAATGGAATAACTATTCGATGAATTTTCTCGCCCACCTGCATTTGGCACATCTGGCCCAAAGTTCACTGCTGGGAAATTTGCTGGCGGATTTCGTGCGCGGCAGCCCGGACGACAGCTTTTCGCCCGAGGTCGTGGCCGGCATTTATATGCACCGCAGAGTCGATGTCCTGACGGACGGACTGCCGGAGGTGGCTCTAGCCCGCGGCTGGTTCAGCCCAGAGACGCGGCGAGTTTCGCCGATTTCTCTGGATGTCATGTGGGACCACTTCCTGTCGCGCCACTGGCATAAGGTTTGCCCGGATATCGGGCTCGAGGATTTTATCGCCTATGCTCGCGGGCAGATTGTGCCCAGGCTTAACGACACGCCGCCGCGCTTCATTAATCTTAATAACTATTTATGGCGTGAACGCTGGCTGGAGCGTTATCAGGATATGGATTTTATTGCTAACGTTCTCAATGGGATGGCGAGCCGTAGACCAAAACTTGATGCCCTGCGAGCCTCCTGGCACGATCTCGACGCCCATTATGACCAGTTGGAGGAGTTGTTCTGGCAGTTCTACCCACGCATGATGGTGATGGCGGAACAAAAAAGTTTGTGATCGTTCCCGGTTCACGTTAGAACAACTTGCCCTTTTCGAAAAAAGGGCTATCTTGGTTATCGGCATCAAGATATGCGTCTTTTTGATAGCCAAAACCTATCTGATTGATTGGCAAGATGCCATTGAGCTACATGGAATGGAGCCCCTATACTCCCCCCGTTGCGTTAACATTCACTTTAACAAAATTAACAGGAGTACATATGGTCCTGGTTACTCGTCCAGCCCCTGACTTTACCGCTGCTGCCGTTCTGGGCAATGGCGAAATCGTTGAAAACTTCAACTTCAAAAAACACACCAACGGTAAAGCCACCGTTGTGTTCTTCTGGCCGATGGACTTCACCTTCGTTTGCCCGTCTGAACTGATCGCGTTCGACAAGCGTTACGAAGAATTCCAGAAACGTGGCGTAGAAGTCGTTGGTGTATCTTTTGACTCCGAGTTCGTTCACAACGCATGGCGTAAAACCCCGGTTGATAAAGGCGGCATCGGCGAAGTGAAATACGCGATGGTTGCTGATATCAAACGTGAAATCCAGCAAGCCTACGGCATCGAACACCCGGAAGCGGGCGTTGCGCTGCGCGGTTCCTTCCTGATCGACAAAGCCGGTATCGTTCGCCACCAGGTGGTTAACGATCTGCCGCTGGGTCGTAACATCGACGAAATGCTGCGTATGGTTGACGCGCTGCAGTTCCACGAAGAGCACGGCGAAGTGTGCCCGGCTCAGTGGGAAAAAGGGAAAGAAGGCATGAACGCGTCTCCGGACGGCGTTGCTAAGTACCTGAGCGAGAACGTTGCTAAGCTGTAATCGCTAAGCAAGTTCGAAGAAAAGGCCGCGATTGCGGCCTTTTTTGTTTTTGTCAGAAGGCGAAGCAGGAACAGCCCATCACGCCCCAGAACGCCGTCTCATCGCCGACGGGAATCGAGGAATTACGCGCCACATCATGCTGATGCCCGTGGACGTTACAGCTCCCGCAGCACTGATGCACCGATGCCATCATCCCCACTTTTGCCGCCGCTGGTGGCGCGGAGCGGTAATGCCCCGGCACGTTCACCACAGGCGACCAGTCAGGCACAACGGGAATGGCTGGCGGTGCCAGAGGCGTAAAGGCTCCGGTGGCATAAACCACTTTTCCATCCACCACGGTCATCACCGATTCAATACCCTTGATAGCCTCTTCCGGCACGCTGAAGTAGTCCTGAGACAGCACAACCAGGTCAGCCAGTTGCCCCGCCTGAATCCGCCCTTTCTTGCCCTGCTCGTTAGAGAACCAGGCGCTGCCTGCGGTCCATAGCTCAAGGGCGACATCGCGGGACATACGGTTACTCTCGTCGTACATCTGCATACCGCCCACAGTGCGCCCGGACACCAGCCAGTAAAGCGCCGTCCACGGGTTGTAGCTGGCCACGCGCGTGGCGTCGGTACCTAACCCCACGGGCACACCTGCCGCGAGCATTTTCGCCACTGGCGGCGTTTGTTTCACCGCCTCAATCCCGTAGCGCTCCGCATAGTATTCGCCCTGGAAAGCCATGCGGTGCTGAACCGCAATCCCACCGCCCAGCGCCTTAACCCGGTCGATATTGCGTTCGGTAATCGTCTCTGCGTGGTCAAACAGCCAGTGCAGACCGTTGAACGGAATATCGCGATTGACCTTTTCGAACACGTCCAGCATGCGGCTAATGGACTCGTTGTAGGTGGCATGCAGCCGGAACGGCCAGCGGTGTTCAACCAGATGGCGCACCACACGCTCCAGCTCCTGTTCCATGCCGTCCGGCAAATCCGGGCGTGGCTGCAGGAAGTCTTCAAAGTCTGCAGCCGAGAACACCAGCATTTCACCGGCTCCGTTGGCGCGGTAGAAGTCGGTGCCTTGCCCCGGCGTCAGCATGTCGGTCCATTTTTCAAAATCTTCCAGCTCATGCTGAGGGCGCTGGGTAAACAGGTTATAGGCAATGCGCACCGTCATCTGCTTTTTACTGTGCAGCTCGTCGATAACCTGGTAATCCTCAGGGTAGTTCTGGAAACCACCGCCCGCGTCAATCGCGCTGGTCACGCCCAGGCGGTTCAGCTCTCGCATAAACTGCCGCGTTGAGTTCACCTGCATCTCCAGCGGCAGTTTCGGCCCTTTTGCCAGCGTGGAATAAAGGATCATCGCGTTAGGCTTCGCCACCAGCATTCCGGTCGGATTCCCGTTGCCGTCACGGACAATCTCGCCACCCGGCGGGTTTGGCGTCTCTTTTGTATAGCCCACCGCTTTCAGCGCGGCGCGGTTGAGCAAAGCTCTGTCGTACAGATGCAGAACGAATACCGGCGTATCGGGCGCGGCCTCGTTAAGTTCTTCGATGGTAGGCATGCGGCGTTCGGCAAACTGGAACTCTGTCCAGCCCCCCACCACGCGTACCCACTGCGGAGACGGCGTGCGCAGCGCCTGTTCTTTTAGCATGCGCAGGGCATCGGCCAGCGAAGGCACGCCTTCCCAGCGCAGCTCAAGGTTGTAGTTCAGCCCGCCGCGAATCAGGTGCAGGTGCGAATCGTTCAGGCCGGGGATCACCGTGTGGCCTTTCAAATCGACGACCTGGCTACCTTCTCCGGCAAAGCTCATCGCATAGGCGGTGCTGCCCGCTGCCAGAATTTTACCGTCTTTAATCGCTACCGCTTCGGCAAGCGGATTCTCTTTATCCAGCGTGTGAAACTGGCCATGAGTTAAAATCAGTGAGGCATGTTGAGACATAATCAGGGACTCCTGAGAAATCATGCTTTTTTTAGCCAACCGGCAAACAGCTTCGTCACCATCGGCATCCAGAGCCAGACCACCAGCGCTACCACGCAGGCATCGTTAAGCAAGTGCCCGGGAAACGTGCCGCGTAAACCTGGGAACAACATGCCCGTCACCCACGGCACAAGGTTAGTACTGGGGAAGATAACCAGCAGCGTGATCAGGAACTGCTTCCACTGCGGCGGGCGTTTCACCGTCGCGCTTTCCGGGGTAAACCAGAAGGCCGTTTCGGTGTGCACCTGCACTTTGTCGTCATCGGCAAGAGAGGATTTGATCTCTGCCACAAGGCGATGGCGTTCAGGGGAGTCAGTCCAGGCATTGAGATGCTCGAGCGTGTCGAAGCGAATCACCACGTTATAGGTGTCGTTCCCGGCCGTGGGGCGAATCACATGCACCCCAAGGTGACCAGGGAAACGAGCGGCGGTCGGCATGATCTTTTCCAGCCATTGTTCGTAGCGAGCGGCCTCGCCTGGCCGGATTGCGTGGGTGATCACCAGAGTAACGGTATTGTTGTCGGCCATGCCGCAATTCCTGAGTCAGAATAGGGAGGAAAAACGGAGCGGCGAACCCGCCCCGAGTGTGATCCATCAGGCTTTACGTTCCGGCGCGCCGTGAACCATCGTATAAGCGTAGTCGACGCCCATGCCGTAAGCCCCGCTGTGCTCACGAACCAGGTTCATCACCGCGTCATAAGTTTCTTTGCGTGACCAGTCGCGCTGGTACTCCAGCAGAACCTGCTGCCAGGTCACCGGCACGGCACCGGCCTGCACCATCCGGTCAATGGCGCGTTCGTGGGCATCCACAGAAGTCCCGCCGGAAGTGTCGGTCACCACATACACTTCAAAGCCTTCTTCCAGCGCCATCAGCGCCGGGAAGGTCAGGCACACTTCGGTCCACAGCGCTGAAATAATCAGTTTTTTACGGCCCGTCGCCTTCACCGCCTCAACAAAGGCTTTATCTTCCCAGGAGTTCATGGAAGTACGCTCAATGGGCTTAATGTCAGGATGAACGGCTAATAATTCAGGCCAGATATAGCCGCTGAAGCTTTTGGTTTCGACGGAGGTATAAATCGTCGGCACTTTAAATATTTTGCCCGCCTTTGCCAGCGCCACGGTGTTATTTTTCAGGGTCTGGCGATCGATATTCGCCACGCCGAAAGCCATTTGCGGCTGGTGATCGATAAAAATAAGGGCGGAGTTAGTTGGATCAATCAGTTCACGAATAGACATTTTATTCCCTCAGCTATCAATGAGTTATTAAGGTATCCATCTCTGGATGACGCCTTTATTTTCTGCATACAGCCGCAGGGTTGATAGCCGGAATTTTCTAACGTCTTATTTAATTTTTTGGTGATAGACTTTTGCAAGGCCAAAGCCCGAACGGATTATCACTATGCGTGTAAATTTAGATGTGCTGCTCATTCTTGATGCCTTAGATAAGCACGGCAGTTTTGCCGCCGCCGCTGAATCGCTGTTTAAAACGCCTGCGGCGCTGAGTTATATGGTGCAGAAGCTAGAAAACGATCTGAATATTAAACTTCTGGATCGCTCAGGCCATCGGGCAAAATTTACCGACACCGGCAGGATTGTGCTGGAAAAAGGGCGGATGGTGCTCAGCGCCGCGAAGGATCTGGAAAGCCAGGCTTTGCGCTCCACCTCCGGCTGGGAAAAAACGCTGACTATTGCGCTGGACGGTTCATTTCCCTTCCACCTGCTGCTGCCGCTGATGGAGGAGTTCTACGCCCTCGACCAGCAAACCACGCTTAATTTTACCCACCATACGCTGGCAGGAGCCTGGGAAGAGCTGACCCACAACGGCGCGAACATTATTCTCGGCGCCATTAACGAGCCGCCGACGTCATCCGAATACGCCTACAAGATGCTGGGCACGCTGGACAACGTGTTTGTCGTCTCCCCCAGGCACGCGCTGGCAAAAGCGGAACATGTGCTTTCCAGCGACGAAGTTTGCCGCCATCGTGCGGCTATCATTGGCGATACGGCACGTTACTGCCAGCCAATCAACACCAATTACATTGAAGAGCAAGAACGCGTGGTGGTGTTCGACTTCCCTAGCAAGGTCGCTATTTTAGTCTCGGGCCTGGCCTGCGGATTTTTACCCCGCCACATCGCCCAGCCACTCCTGAGCAGCGGCAAATTGATTGAAAAACCGGTTGTGTCGTTCCGTCAGACGGATGTGACCTACATCGGCTGGCATAACCGGGGCGAAGGCCTGGCCGCACGCTGGTGGCGAGAAAAGATCATTGAAGGGGATTTGGTCAACGCCCTTTATCAGCCCCCGGCGGAGAGCTAAACCTCTCCCCGCCGGGTCACCGACCTAAAGACTGCGCCAGACCGCGGCGCTGACGGCAGGCAAGCTCAGCTCGCGGTTATTGAGCGCCGCCTCGCCTTCGATCTGCGTCCAGGCTCTGCCGCTCAGCAAGGCATCCCACGGGAGCGTGACCTGAACCTCGCTGCCGCGATTGATGGCCACCAGAACACGTTCGTTTTGATAAGCCCGCACGAACACGACGACGTCCTGCTCAGCGTAGATGACCCGGCAACCACCGTGACGAAGCGCCCGGCTTTGCTTGCGCAGCTTGCCGAGCCGCTGATAAAGCGCCAGCAGATCTAAATCCTGATCCTGTTTCTGCCACGGGAAAGGCTTGCGGCAGAAAGGATCGTTGTTGCCATCCAGCCCCACCTCATCGCCGTAATAGATACAGGGCACGCCGGGCCAGGCGTACAGCCAGATGACGGCCAGCGGCAAGCGGGCAACATCTTTACCAAGAATCGACTTAAAACGGGCGGTATCGTGGCTGTCGAGCTGGTTAAACATGCGCAACTGCTGCTGATGGGAAAGTGCCGAGCGGTACTCTTCCATCCATGCTATACAGGTTTGGGCGTCAATATCCTGCGGCTCGTAAGAGATATCGGTGTTTGCCAAAAATCCCCACAGCGGGAAAGTAAAACCGCGATAATTCATGGCGGCATCTTCGGCATCGGCCTGCAGCCACTGCCGGGCATCGCCAAAGTGCTCGCCGAGGACGTAAGCATTCTGTTTGGTTTCTTTTGCCGCCTGGGTAATGCCGCTGACGTGCAGAAGATTATTTTTCGCCCCGCCTTCCTCTCCCAGCATATGCACCACGTCCAGCCGCCAGCCGTCAATGCCCCAGGGCTCCCGCAGCCAGTGCCGCACAATGCTTTGCTCGCCGCGATAGATCTCATCCACCAGCGTGGCCGAGCGATAATCCAGCTTAGGCAGGCTGGAATAGCCCAACCAGTCCAGCGCCAACCCTTCGTCAGAAAAGCTGTACCAGTCGCGCCACGGAGACTGTGGGTGATGGCAGGCGCCATTCTCACCGTTCTGATGCCTGTCAAACCAGCCGTGCGTATCGCCGCTGTGGTTAAAAACGCCGTCCAGCATCAGCTTCATCCCCTGCCGGCGCGTATTTTCCCTCAGCCGCAGGAAAGCGGCATTACCGCCAAACTGCTCGTCTACCTGCCGGTAATCCTGAGTGTCGTACTTATGCACGCTGGGCGCGGTAAAAATAGGGTTCAGATAAAGTGCCGTCACGCCGAGCTTTTTCAGGTACGGCAGCTTTTCACTGATCCCGTCCAGATCGCCGCCGTAAAACGTCGATCCTCCGGCTTCCCCGGTTAAAGGCTCATGCCACTCCCGGCGGACGATATCCCGCCCGGCCGCATGATGAAAATAAACGTTATCCTGCACCGGCTGGCGATTAGCCCCGCGCGCAAAACGATCCGGGAAGATCTGATAGAACACCTGGTCCTGCACCCAATCCGGGTCGTCATCCGGCGTATCAAAAGCGAACTGTTCCAGCCGGGCCGGCGGCGTTTTTTGGAAGCCCTGAGGTGTGTACCAGCGCTGCCTGTCCTGCCAGAGTAGCTTAAAACTGTAGCGACGGCGCGGCTGCCCTTCGGCGGTATCGAGGGTGACTTTCCAGGCAACAACGCCCTCAAGGGGAGCCTGTTTCTGGCGCACCATGACCAGAGAAATCTCTTCGTTATCTTTTTCGCCACGCAGAATCACTTTTTCCGGCAGGTCGTCCCCCGCCAGCCACAGGGTAATGACAAGGCTGCGTTCCCGCGTCTGGATAAACGGCGCCACCGGCAGGTGCCAGGCATTCAACATAGTAACTTTCCCATCGCTTAAAAATGACGCCACCTTGCCACAGCATAAGGCTTTATCACTCATCATTCCGGGTTAATTTGGGGGAGGACAGGAGGGGTGGAGACGAGAGAAATTATTCCCCTCACCCCGGCCCTCTCCCCAAAGGGGCGAGGGGGAAAAACGAATGAGGAGAACACTATTTATTCCCTCTCCCTTCCAGGGAGAGGGTAAAACCAGATACCACGTTCTAACCGAATCAGCCACTACACTGGCAACGACTGCGCCTTAACCCGGCGCTTAACAACCCAGCCAATAAGCAGCAGCGCAATCCAGCCGCAGCCCACGTACAGCGAAATACGGGTATCCGGGTGGTAACCAATCAGCCCGATAATAAACACCAGGAACACCAGGCCCACGACGGTCGTCGCTACGCCACCGGGGATCGGGAATTTCAGCGCTTTCGCCTCTTCCGGCGACAGGCGGCGGCGGAAGGCAATCTGCGACAGCAGGATCATTATCCAGACCCAAACGGTGGCGAACGTTGCCAGCGACGCAATCACCAGGAAGACGTTTTCCGGCATGATGTAGTTCAGGTAAACCGCCAGCAGCAGCGCGCAGGCCATCACCACAACGGTGACCCACGGAATACCGTTGCGGGAAGTCCTGGCGAAGATTTTAGGCGCGCTACCCTGCTCGGCCATGCCGTGCAGCATGCGGCCTACGCCAAACACATCGCTGTTAATCGCCGAGAGCGAAGCCGTGATAACCACAAAGTTCAGAATACCGGCTGCAGCGGTAATGCCCATATGCTGGAAGGTCATCACAAACGGACTGCCCTCGGTGCCCACCTGGTTCCAGGGATAAATGGACATGATGACAAACAGCGTCCCCACGTAGAACACCAGAATACGCAGCGGCACGGAGTTTATCGCGCGCGGAATGGATTTCTGCGGATCTTTCGCTTCGCCTGCGGTGATGCCGATAATCTCAATCCCGCCGTAGGCAAACATCACCATCTGCAGAGACATGATCATGCCCAGCCAGCCGTTGCTGAAGAAGCCACCGTTGCTCCACAGGTTGTGGATACCGGTCGCCTGGCCGCCGTTGCCAATCCCCCACACGATAATGCCGATCCCGGCAATAATCATGATGATGATGGTGGCGACTTTAAAGAATGAGAACCAGAACTCCAGCTCGCCGAACACCTTCACGCTCATCAGATTGATGGCGCAGATAATCAGCACCACGCTCAGCACCCAGACCCAGTGCGGCACCGCCGGGAACCAGATACCCATGTAGATCCCGAACGCGGTCACGTCGGCGATGGCAACAATCAAAATCTCAAAGCAGTAGGTCCAGCCGGTAATATAGCCAGCCAGCGGCCCAAGGTTGTCCTGAGCATAGCGAGAAAACGAGCTGGCAGCAGGATTGTGCACCGACATTTCGCCCAGCGCGCGCATAATAATATAGGCCGCCACGCCGCCGATGATATACGCCAGCAGAACGCTCGGCCCCGCCATTTTGATGGCGTCCGCCGAACCGTAAAACAGCCCTGTGCCAATCGCCGACCCCAGCGCCATAAATCGAATATGCCGGGTGCTCAAACCGCGCTTGAGCTTGTTGGTGTTTTCCATGAATCCAGGTTCCACGCTTTACAATAAAAAAACCACGGAGGACGACTCCGTGGTTACTTAGCAATCAAAAAATTAGTGGGCGGCGGAGGTGACCTGACGCCCCGCTGCTTTGTCCCAGATAGCGGTGATCACCACCATCGCAACGGTCGGCAGCAGCCAGGCAAGTCCCTGATCCGCCAGCGGCAGTTTCGCCGCCCAGCCAGGCAGCATGTCGCTGATGGCCGATGCCTTAATGCCGTCAATCATACCAAACAGCAGGCTTATCAGCATCGCCGGGGCAATAACGCGGGTGGAGTTGTTCCACCACGGACGGGTGAAGCTCAGCACCACCAGGGCAATACAAGGTGGATAGATTGCCGTCAGTACCGGGATCGAAATCTGAATCAGGTGGCTCAGGCCCAGGTTAGATACCACCATCGAGAACAGGCCGAGGATAAACACCAGCGAGCGGTAAGAGAGCGGCAGATACTGGCTAAAGAACTCCGCGCAGGCACAGGTCAGGCCCACGGCGGTAACCAGACAAGCCAGGAAGATCAGCGCCGCCAGGAAGAAGCTACCGGCCCCGCCAAAGGTATGCGCCACATAAGCGTGCAGAATAGCCGCGCCGTTGGCTTTCTGATCGACCAGGTTCGCGCTATCGGAACCGAGGTGGAACAGTGCCAGGTAGATAACCGTCAGGCCGATACCGGCAATCAGGCCAGCCCAAATCGTGTAGCGGGTCAGCAGGCGAGATTCGGTCACACCGCGAGAGCGCGCGGCATTCACGATAACAATCCCGAACACCAGCGAAGCCAGCGTGTCCATCGTCAGGTAGCCGTTCACGAAGCCGTTAGAAAACGCCGCGTTCTGGTAGGCTTCAGTCGCCGTGCTCAGGCCACCGGCTGGCCACAGCACCGCCCCGGCCGCCAGGATCAGCAGCGCGATGATTTTCACCGGCGCCAGCACGTGGCCCACGGTGTCCAGCAGCTTACCCGGATAAAGAGAAATCCCGATCACCAGCGCAAAGTACACCAGGCTGTAAATAAACAGCGGCATATCGCCCATACCGGTCAGCGGAGCAATTCCCACTTCAAAGGAAACGGTGGTGGTACGCGGCGTGGCAAACAGCGGCCCTACGGCCAGGTAGCAGACGGTCGCCAGCAAAATACCGGCGCGGCGGCCAATCGGCGAGCTAAGGCTGTCAATACCGCCGCCGACGCGGGCAATCGCCACGATAGTCAGAACGGGTAAACCTACCGCTGTGACCAGGAAGCCAAGCGCCGCCGTCCAGACGTGCTCGCCAGCCTGTAAGCCAACCATAGGAGGGAAAATAATGTTGCCCGCGCCGACAAACAGCGCAAAGGTCATAAAGCCCAGAGCGATGATGTCACGAGATTTCAAATGATAGGTCATAAAATAAAGCAGCCTGTGGATGTGTGGTGTTGAAAATGCTCAAATTTTTAAACCGACGTTCAGTCCAAATAACGTTCGGTAAAAACGCGGTTATTACCGGTAACGACAGCGGAATATGCTTCTCCGGATCGGTGGCGAAGAATAGTTAGTCGAATTACCACGCAATTTCAGTCGGTCTGGTAATAACAGGGGGGCAATTAAAACGCTTATAGCGTTTGAAGACAAGAAGGGATCGGGAAACCAGAAATATATCCTTTAAAAATAGGCATAACCAGTGAATAAAGTTGATTATACGCTTTTGTTATGGCTTATCATGCGGACAAAAAAGCATCAATTCGATATTCATCGCTTAACGAGTGGTGAAAATACAAACAAAAAGGCCAGAAAACTGGCCTGTGGAAAGTGTACTTGACGGTTGCGGTGAATTAATGTGCAGCCACCGCTGACTCAGGAGCAATTAAGCGCTCGGGCAGGATGAACGAAAACGTCGAGCCCTGCCCCGGTACGCTTTCGATATCCAGCCGCGCATCATGATGGCTAAGGGCATGCTTCACGATGGCCAGCCCAAGCCCGCTGCCTCCGGTCTGCCGGGAACGCGCTTTGTCTACTCGGTAGAAACGCTCCGTCAGGCGCGGAATGTGCTCGGCGGAGATCCCCGGCCCGGTATCCTTCACGCTGAACGCTACGCCGTGAGGCAGCCTGCGCCAGGTGACGGTGATGTGCGTCCCGGCAGGCGTGTGATTCACCGCGTTATACACCAGGTTAGAGATCGCGCTGCGCAGCTGCTCTTCGTTACCGTAAACCTGCAGCCCTGGCTCAACGTTAAAAGTGAGCGTTTGCTTCTGCTGGCTCAACGTCTGCGCCTCTCGTTCCACCACGCGCAGCATCAGCGGCACGTCGATTTTCTCATTCATCGACAGCGTGGGCGCGGCTTCGATGCGCGACAGCGTTAACAATTGCCTCACCAGCCCTTCCATGCGTGAAGTTTGCTCGCGCATGGTATGCAGGGCTTTATCCCGCAACGGCCCTTCCAGAGCCTGATCCTGCATCATCTCCAGGTAACCCTGTAACACGGTCAGCGGCGTGCGCAGCTCATGGCTAACGTTGGCAAAGAAATTGCGGCGAGCGCCTTCAAGCTGGTGCATCTGCGTGACGTCTCGCGCCACCATCAGCCACTGCCCGTCGGCGTAGGGCATCACGCGGAACTCAAGATGACGGCCATTGTTGAGTATCAGCGTCAGCGGGCGACCAAACTGCTGCTTCGCCACGTATTGCGAGAATTCAGGGTAACGCAGCAGGTTGAGGATATTTTGGCCGCTGTCGTCAGGCCAGCGCAGGCCAAGCAGCTGTTGCGCCAGGCCGTTACACCAAAAAATGGTGCCTTCTTCGGTGGTCAGCACCACCGCATCGGGCAGCGATTCGGCTCCGCTTCGGAAGCGTTTGATCAGGTTGCCCAACTCTTTGCGACGCTTTTTATTACGCAGCTGCATCTGGTGCAGCCCATACAGCAGAGGTTCCCAGCTTCCCCGCCCGGGCGGCGGGGTCATGCTGCGGTCAACCCACAGCCACCAGGAAAGACGAAGTAAATTCCAGAAATGCCAGCTTAACAGGGCGGTCACCGCCGCCAGTAAAAACCACGGCAGGTGGCCAAAAATCAATCCGAGAATTGCCGCTGGCATACAACAGAGCACCAGCTCCAGTACCAGCCTTTTCCATGACAGCCGTTCCAGCACGCGTCACGCTCCTGTCAGCATATTAAAAACGGGTTGAAAAACGATAACCCGTGCCGCGAACTGTTTGCACCATTTTGTCATGACCACTTGTTTCCAACGCTTTACGCAGGCGACGAATATGCACGTCTACGGTACGGTCTTCAACGTAAACGTTCGTTCCCCACACGTTATTGAGCAGCTGTTCACGGCTGTAAACGCGCTCCGGGTGGGTCATAAAGAAGTGTAACAGCTTAAATTCAGTTGGCCCCATGTCGAGCGGATCTTCGCCGGTCATCACGCGGTGTGAGGACGGGTCCAGGCTCAGCCCCTGCATCTCAATCACTTCTTCCACCGCCATCGGGGAAATACGGCGCATCACCGCTTTAATACGCGCCACCAGCTCTTTAGGCGAGAACGGCTTAGTGATGTAATCATCGGCACCGACTTCAAGGCCACGCACGCGATCTTCTTCTTCGCCACGCGCGGTCAGCATCATCACCGGAATTTCGCGGGTCAGCGCTTCACGTTTCAGGTGCTTGATAAACTGGATCCCGGAACCGCCTGGCAGCATCCAGTCCAGCAGGATCAGGTCGGGGAAAGGTTCAATCAGCAGGTTAACCGCGCTGTCATAATCTTCCGCCTCTACCGACTGGAAGCCATTTTGCTCGAGCACAAAGCTCACCATTTCACGAATCGGAGCTTCATCTTCTACGACTAAAATGCGTCTCGCCATGATTTACCCTGTTGAAAAGAGACCATCTCTTATTAATTGTGCGCCAGTATGCGTCAGATTTGTGACAGATTTATGAAAAAGATGACGGCAAGATATTTCACCTTTTTGAATTATGACAGCCATGGATTTTTACTGGCGGTTACGCTGCCAGCTCAATAGCTTATAATCGGTAATTCGCCTCTTTGCCATGGGACAGGTTATGCGCATTCTCCACACATCAGACTGGCACCTCGGCCAAAACTTCTATACCAAAAGTCGGGCCTCTGAACATCAGGCCTTTCTCGACTGGCTATTAAACGCCGCGGTCGAGCATCAGGTGGATGCGATCCTCGTCGCGGGAGATATCTTTGATACCGGCTCGCCGCCGAGCTACGCCCGTGAAATGTATAACCGTTTTGTCGTGCAGCTGCAGGGCACCGGCTGCCAGCTCGTGGTGCTGGCGGGGAATCACGATTCCGTAGCTACCCTGAATGAATCCCGGGAGCTGCTGGCCTGCCTGAACACCCGCGTCATTGCCAGCGCCCGCCATAACAAAGACGAACAGGCGCTGCTGCTCAATCAAAAAGACGGCACGCCGGGGGCGATTCTCTGCCCTATCCCTTTCCTGCGTCCTCGCGACATTCAAAGTAGCCAGGCGGGGCTGTCCGGCCATGAAAAACAGCGCTCTTTAATGGAAGCCATCAGCGAACATTACCAGCAATGCTATGCCGCCGCCGTGGCGCTACGCGGTGACCAGCCGCTGCCGATTATCGCCACCGGGCACCTGACCACGGTAGGCGTCACGAAATCCGATGCGGTGCGTGATATTTATATTGGCACGCTGGATGCCTTCCCGGCGCAGCACTTCCCGCCCGCCGACTACATTGCGCTCGGGCACATCCATCGCGCGCAGAAAATTGGCGGCACGGAGCATATTCGCTACAGCGGCTCGCCGATTCCGCTGAGTTTCGACGAAACCGGCAAAGCAAAAACCGTTTTTCTGGTGACATTCAGCGGCGGAGCGCTAACCAGCGTCGAGCCCCTGGAAGTCCCCATCAGCCAGCCGCTGGCCATCGTGAAAGGGTCGCTGAGTGAAATCGAGCGGCAGCTAGAGCAGTGGCGAAACGCGCCTGCTGAACCCAAAGTCTGGCTGGATATCGAAATCGCCACCGACGAATATCTGCACGACATGCAGCGCCAGGTGCAGGCGCTCACAGACGATTTGCCGGTTGAAGTTGTTCTGCTGCGCCGCAGCCGCGAACAGCGCGAACGGGTGATTGCCAGCCAGCATAAAGAGACGCTGAGCGAGTTAAGCGTTGAAGAAGTTTTTGAGCGGCGGCTGAGTCAGGAAGAAACCAGCGAGGAGCGCGCCGCCAGGCTAAGAACGCTGTTTGCCCAAACCCTTTCAGATTTGCACCAGCGGGAGGAACAGGCATGAAGATCCTCAGCCTGCGGTTAAAAAACATTAACTCCCTGAAAGGCGAGTGGAAAATTGATTTCACCCAGGAGCCTTTCGCCAGCAACGGGCTGTTTGCCATCACCGGCCCCACGGGCGCGGGCAAAACCACCCTGCTGGATGCCATTTGCCTCGCGCTGTACCACAAGACACCGCGCCTCAGCACCGTGTCGCAGTCGCAAAATGACTTGATGACCCGCGACACCGCAGAATGCCTGGCCGAAGTCGAGTTTGAGGTAAAAGGTACGGGCTATCGCGCCTTCTGGAGCCAGAACCGCGCCCGCAACGCGGCAAACGGCAACCTTCAGGCGCCGCGCGTGGAGCTGGCTCAAATCAGCGACGGCAAAATCCTGGCGGATAAAATCAAAGACAAGCTGGAGATTATCGCCGCGCTCACCGGGCTGGACTACGACCGTTTCACCCGCTCAATGATGCTCTCCCAGGGGCAGTTCGCCGCCTTTTTAAACGCCGATGCCAACGACCGCGCCTCGCTGCTTGAAGAACTGACCGGCACGGAGATTTACGGCACCGTTTCCGCCGCGGTGTTTGAAAATCATAAGCAAATCAAAAGCCGCCTTGAAAACCTGCTGGCTCAGGCTTCCGGCGTCGCGCTACTAACCGCTGAGCAGCAACAGCAGCTTACCGAGAGTTTGCAGGCGCTCACTCTGGAAGAGAAAAAGCTTTCCGTGGAGCACCAACAGCAGCAGCAGCACCAGCAATGGCTCGCTCAGCTAACCCGGCTTTCTGCCGACAAAGCCCAAAAGCAGCAGGCGCTGGGCACAGCCAGTCAGGCGGTCAAAGACGCAGAGCCCATGCTGGCGAAACTGACCCGAGCTTTGCCCGCCGAAAAACTTCGCCCTGACTGGCAGCGGCTGCAGGAAAAGCAGCAGTCGCTGAAGCAAAACAGCGAGGCGGCGGAGAAAGTGAATACCCGCTTACAGCAGCTTTCCGTCCGCCGGCAGCAAACCCGAATGCTGGCCGCCGAACAGGCTCAGCGGCTGAAGAGAGAAGCTCAGCAGGTCGAAGACTGGCTCGCGGCGAATGACCGTTATCGACTTTGGTCTGCCGAACTGACGGGCTGGCGCATGGCATTCACGCAGCAGCAGCGCGACGAAAAACAGCTTACTGAGCTAAAGCAGGCGCTCGAGGCCAGTCGGCAAAAGCTGCAGGCGCTGCCGGAGCCAAAGCTTAGCCTTTCTCCTGATGAAGTGAGCGCTCATTTACAGCGGATGCTGGCAACCCGGCCTGCTCGCCAACTGTTGGCTACTTTGCAGCCGCAGTTTGCCACGCTGGAGAAACGCAAAACCGAGCAACAGCGCGAGCTTGTCGAGCTGGAGAAACAGATTGCCGAGCGAGACGTTGACCTGGGGCAAAAGCGCCAGCAGTACAAAGACAAACGCCAGCACGAAGCGGATCTGGAAAAAGTCGTCGAACAGGAAAAGCGCATCCAAAGCCTTGAAGCCGAGCGCGCACGCCTGCAGCCTGACTCGCCGTGTCCGCTTTGCGGCTCAACCCAACACCCGGCTGTAGAGGCGTATAAGGCTCTCGAACCAGGGGAGAACCAACAGCGCCTGGCCGCCCTTAAGCAAGAAGTGGCTAAACTCGCAGAGCTTGGCTTTGCCCTTAAAGGTCAGCTTGATACCCAGCGCCAGCAGCGCGAAAAACTGGCGCAGGCCAGCACCGCCATTGAGGCAGAGGAAACGTCGCTCTCGGCCCGCTGGCAGCAGCAGTGTGCCGAACTTGCCATCGCTTTAACGCCTCAGGACGATCTCAGCGCCTGGCTTGACGAGCAGGAACAGCGCGAGCTGCAGCTGCGCCAGCTTGGCGAGCGGCAGGCGCTGGAGGCGCAATATCAACGCGACAGCCAGCAGCATGAAAAACTGAAAGCAGACTACCTGGCACAGCGCGCGTCGCTGCAAGCGGGGCTGGAGCAGGCCGGTCTCCAGCATCCTGAGCCTGGCGAAGAGCAAACCTGGCTGGAGGCTCGCCAAAGGGAATCTCAGCAATGGCAGCACCAGCAGGACAAACTGCCGCAGCTTCGCCAGCAGCTCTCCGCTCTCGACATGTTGCTCTCAACCCTTGCGGACGATGGCTCCGCCCCGCAGCCGCTGGATGAACACGAGCATCAGGCGGCGCTGCAAAACTGGCAAACGCTGCATAACGATTGCAACCTGCTGGAAGGGCAGCGCCAGTCCCTGCAACAGCAGCTGAAGCAAAGCGAAGAAGAAACCACGGAGGCGCAGACACAGTTCAGGAATGCGCTTTCGGCCAGCCAGTTCAGCGACGAAGCCGATTTCCGCCGCGCTCTGCTGGAAGAGACCGAGCGCCTTGAGCTGGAACAGCGTAAACAGCTTCTGGAGCGCCAGCATCAGCAGCAAGTCACTCTGCTGGAACAGGCGGAAAGTGCGTTGACTCAACACTTATCGGCGCGGCCAGACAATCTGCACGAAGAAACAGATCCTGGCGCACTGGAGGCGCAAATCTCGGCGCTTGCCCTCCAGCTGCGTGAGAATGCTTCACAACAGGGTCAAATTACCCAGCAGCTGCGGCACGACGAGGAAAACCGGGTTCGCCAGCAAACGCTGATGCAGGAAATAAAAGCCTGTGAAGCACAGGCGGAAGACTGGGGCTACCTCAACGCGCTTATCGGCTCCAAAGAAGGGGATAAATTCCGCAAATTTGCGCAAGGTCTGACGCTGGATAACCTCGTCTGGCTGGCAAACAATCAGCTCAATCGCCTGCACGGGCGCTACTTGCTACAGCGTAAAGACAGCGAAGCGCTTGAATTACAGGTGGTCGATACCTGGCAGGCCGATGCGGTACGTGACACCCGCACGCTTTCCGGCGGCGAAAGCTTCCTGGTAAGCCTGGCGCTGGCGCTGGCGTTATCCGATCTGGTCAGCCATAAAACCCGCATTGACTCTCTGTTCCTGGATGAAGGTTTTGGCACTCTGGACGCGCAGACGCTGGATACCGCACTCGACGCGCTGGATACGCTGAACGCCAGCGGCAAAACCATCGGCGTGATCAGTCACGTTGAGGCGATGAAGGAGCGGATCCCGGTGCAGATTAAGGTGAAGAAGATTAACGGGTTAGGTGTCAGCCGGCTGGATAAGGCTTTCGCGGTGGAGTGATCCTTGCCAGGCTCTCACCAGAGGGAACGCTCTTTAAGTCACAAGTACGCTTATGAAGGAACGGTTAAGGTTCCGTTCACTTCCAGTTCGGTTTCATATGTCACCACCGCATCGGTGAACGTCTCAGGGGAATCACCGTCATTCCCCTGAGAACCCGGACTCCCGGCGAAATAAATCGACCGCTGAAGCGGCAGACCTCCGTTTTATCTCCCAGTCCTGGGCCGGCTGAGATGCGTTCCCGACGCTCTCAGCCTCCGGCCGTTCCCGACGTCCGGACCCTGGCCAGTCGGAGAGAAAACGAAGGCGATTTAAGCCTGAACCGTGTTTCGCTTTAAACCCGGTACTAACTTCAACTACGCTGTCGCTTCTGGTTTTTCCCTTCCCCCCTACTCCTCTCCCAGAGGCATAGGGAAAAAACCACGTTTCCGGCATCTGTTTTCCGCCTCTCCCCTTTGGGGAGAGGGCTGGGGTGAGGGGCGATTTACTTCTCTATCGGCCACAGCCACGCCGCACCGCGAACGCCGCTGGAATCCCCGTGCACCGCTTTGCGAACGGGCGTTTCACACTCGCCGCCAAACACCCACGGTTTGATCAGCTGCGGCACCGTCCGGTATAAACGCTCCACGTTGCTCATCCCGCCGCCCAGCACGATCACGTCCGGATCGAGAATGTTGACGATATGCGCCAGCGACTTCGCCAGACGCGTCTCATAGCGGCTGATAGCCAGCTCTGCCAATGGATCCTGCTGCTCTGCCAGACTGATGATTTCGTGCCCTTTCAGCGTTTTCCCGCTCAGGCGCTGGTAGTCCGTGCCGAATCCGGTACCGGAAATAAAAGTCTCAATACAGCCCTGTTTGCCGCAGTAGCACGGCACCTCTTTCCGAAAACGCAGTTCGTCTTCATCCATCCACGGCAGCGGGTTATGCCCCCACTCGCCCGCGGTGCCGTTGCCACCGATCAGACTTCGGCCATTGATCGCCACGCCCGCGCCGCAGCCGGTGCCGATGATCACCGCGAAGACGATCGGCGCCCCTGCGGCAGCGCCGTCAATCGCTTCCGACACCGCCAGGCAGTTAGCATCGTTCGCCAGCCTGACTTCGCGCTTGAGCGCCACGCTAAGATCCTTGTCAAACGGCTGCCCGTTCAGCCAGGTTGAGTTCGCATTTTTCACCACTCGGGTATAAGGGGAGATCGATCCCGGGATCCCAAGCCCTACCGTACCGGTCTCGCCCGTGGCTTCTTCCGCCAGCCGCACCAGCTCAACAATGTTTTTGATGGTGGCCTGGTAGTCGTTTTTTGGCGTGGGCAAACGGTGGCGATAAAGTTGTTTACCGTCGTCTGCCAGCGCGATCACTTCTGTTTTAGTTCCACCGAGATCGATACCTATGCGCACAAGAACTTCCTCATTTGGTGATAATTATCAACTACCTAAAATGCAGGCCAAGCAAAGACAATGAAACGAGGCCGTCAATTCGTTATCATGCCCGCTGCGTTTAACTGACAACCTGGGACAGAATCATGCTGTGGTTTAAAAATTTAATGGTTTACCGTTTAAGCCGTGACATCACGCTGACGGCGGATGCAATGGAAAAACAGTTAGCCGCCTTCACCTTCACCCCTTGCGGCAGCCAGGACATGGCCAAAACCGGCTGGGTGTCGCCGATGGGCTCGCACAGCGATGCATTAACCCATGTTGCCAACGGCCAGATTGTGATTTGCGCCCGTAAAGAAGAAAAAATTCTGCCCGCTCCGGTCATCAAACAGGCTCTTGAAGCCAAAATCAATAAGCTCGAAGCGGAACAGGCCCGCAAGCTGAAGAAGACCGAGAAAGATTCCCTCAAAGACGAAGTGCTGCACTCCCTGCTGCCGCGCGCTTTCAGCCGCTTTAGCCAGACTATGATGTGGATAGACACCGTCAACGGCCTGATCATGGTTGACTGCGCCAGCGCCAAAAAAGCGGAAGATACGCTGGCTCTGCTGCGTAAAAGCCTGGGTTCTCTGCCGGTGGTCCCGCTGGCGCTGGAAAACCCTATCGAACTGACGCTGACCGAGTGGGTACGTTCAGGGGATGTTCCGGCAGGCTTTGCGCTGATGGACGAAGCTGAGCTCAAGGCAATCCTTGAAGGCGGCGGCGTGATCCGCTGCAAGCAGCAAGAGCTGGTGTGCGATGAAATCGCCGCGCACATTGAAACCGGCAAAGTGGTCACCAAGCTGGCGCTGGACTGGCAGGAGCGTATTCAGTTCGTGCTGGCGGACGATGGCTCAGTCAAACGCCTGAAGTTTGCCGATATCCTGCGCGAACAGAACGACGATATCGACCGGGAAGATTTTGGCGGACGTTTCGACGCCGATTTTATTCTGATGACCGGCGAGCTGTCGGCGCTGATTACCAACCTGGTGGAAGCTCTCGGCGGAGAAGCACAGCGTTAATTGCCGTGGCTGACGCATAAAAAAAGCCCCTCGCGGTGAAACGAGGGGCCTGAAAGTCAGTTATTTATCGGCCAGGTAGCGGCAAAGGTAGGACGTTGGCTCAGCAACCTGCAGATGAAACTCGCTGTGGCCCGGAACGTTAAAGACTTCGCCCGCAGCATAGGTTTTCCACTCTGTTTCCCCCGGCAGCAAAACGTGCAAAGCGCCGCTCACTACGGTCATCTCTTCCGGCTGGGCGGTCCCGAAGGTGTATTCCCCCTCCGCCATCACCCCAACGCTCGCACGGCCAGTGCTGCTGCTGGTAAAACCGATGGATTTTACTTTCCCGGAGAAGTACTCGTTACTCTGAAGCATGGACAGGCCCTTTATCGACATTAGTGAAAAAACCACTATAGAGGCGAACTCTCCGGCCTGTCACGCAAATTGTTAATTCCGTTCAGATAAGCAATTCTGCGGCTAATCTGGCAACCAGTACGTTGGATAAGAGCACCGGCACATCCAGCTGCTTTTGCAGTAAATCCCGGTGTTTTTGATGGTAGCCAAGGCAGTCGAGGACCAGAACATCCGCCCCTTCAGCCATCAGTTTTTTTCCGGCCTCCAGCAGCTCGGCTTCACTACCGTGGATCGGGTTCGCAAGCGAATAAAGCGGCGGATGGGTCAGCTTGCGCCACTTCAGCTCCTGAAACTTAATCATTTCTGCAACCGGCAGAATGATCCCTACCTGATGACCATCCACAATCGACGCTACCAGCGGAGGAATGATGCGCTCAGGCTCCAGCAGAATCGCATTGCGGGCGCTTAACCCCGTCAGCGGCATCGTGCTCATCAGCAGGATAACTTCGTAGCCCTGATTATCCAGCTGTTCGATGATGCCCTGCATCGCAATGGAGATTTTGTCCCGCCCGACTGACGTAATGGTGTTATCCGCCAATAGCGTGAGCAGCGTTTCTTCACCGGGGGACGGGGAAAACTGACGGCGAACCTCATCGGGGGAGAGATTGCCCAACAGGCTGACCTGAGAGATTTGTTGTTCAGAGATATGTTCAGTTAAAAAAGGTAAAACCTCACTGACTGACACTTTGCCGACGGTGAGAATGGCTACAGTTGGTTTCATGCTTCGCTCCGCTATTACTCAGTTACCGCCCTCTTCGCTGCATTGCTCCACGTCCGCTATGAAATAACTCCGCCGGGTCGATCGTTTTTTGATCGCCACAATCCGCAGCATACAACCAGAGCGACATCGAAATCCTTAACGAAACATCAACTACTGAGCAACATCTCTAAGGAATATATTTTAGCTAAATGAATGAGATAAAAGTTTCTCTTAGGAAGAAGGTCGCACGCGCGGCGTACGCCTGATCCTGCCGGTCAGGCTCTCGACGAAAAGTGGCTCAATGGCCATCGCTCGTCCTTAATTTCTTATGGATGAGCGTTAAGTATAGGCTAACTGGCGCGGGCCATTTGTAACGCGCTGAGGATTGCTTCCACTACCGCATCAGGAGAGCGAGTGGCGTCCACAATGTGGCGGGCAACCTGCCGGTAGAGCCCTTCGCGAGCGGCGAGCACGTCAACGATTTCATCGGTAACGCCTTTCCCTGTGAGCGTTGGGCGTTGCCCTTCTTCCGGAGAGGCGGTCAGGCGTGAAGCCAGAACCTGCGCCGGGGCATGTAACCAAACGGGGATGCCGTTTTCCTGCATAAACTGCCGATTGCCCTCTGCCAGCACCATGCCACCACCGGTTGCCACCACGGTCGCCGGGGCCGTCACGCGCTGCAGCGCATCGGATTCACGAGCCCGAAACCCTTCCCAACCCTCTTCGGCCACAATCTCCGCCACGCTCTTGCCGGTGTGGTTCAGCAGAAAACTATCGGTATCGACAAAGGCGTAACCCAGCGTTCTCGCCAATGCCTGACCGACGGTCGTCTTACCACAGCCGCGAGCGCCGACTAAGAATAGGGGTTGAGTCATCAAAGATAATCCTCGGAAATGCGGGCCTGAGGCCACAAGGGGTAAAAGCAGGAAAACAGAATGCGATAATACCACTAAACTAGTACGCGACAAGTGTAAACCTATGATTACAAAAAATGAAACCTGTCGCTTAAAGCCCAGCTATAACGGCATTAACTGATGCGTAACAAGTGTAAACTAAATCCACCACCTGCTAACTGCGCCACAATACTTTAAACGCCAGGCCAATGACAACCCTTAATCTGAGATTCGGTAACACATTTATGGTTAGCTTTACGATTAAGGCGTTTCACCTACGCTGAATGTGATCCAGACTCGTTTTAAGATTTCATCATGACAGAGGTATGAACCATGCAAGCTGAAGAGCAGCGTCTTATTGACGGGCTTTTTGACCGTCTGAAACAGGCCGAAAGCCAAAGTGCCACCCGCGATGCGGCCGCCGAACAGCGGATTGCGCAACACCTCAGCCAGCAGCCGGGTGCCGCCTACTACATGACGCAGACGATCCTTATCCAGGAAGCGGCCATGAAGCAGCTGAATGGCAAAATTCAGGCCCTGGAAGCGCAGGTGAGCGAGCTGGAGCAGAAATCTCGCCAGCAGCAAAGCAGCGGCGGTTTCCTTGCCGGGTTGTTCGGCGGCGGCAGCAGCAGTAATAATACTGCGCGTGGCTCCGATCCGATTCCGGGTAGCCAGAACTATGGCACCTCTTCTGCGCCAGGCTACGGCGCGCCACAACAGGGCGGATATGGTGCACCACAGCAACAGGCTGCCCCGGCCAGCGCCCCACGTGCCGGAGGCGGGTTCTTATCTGGCGCGCTGCAAACCGCAGCGGGCGTAGCCGGTGGTGTCGTGGTGGCAGAAATGCTGACCAGCATGTTCCACCGCAGCCAGCCGGAAGAGATCGTCAATATTATCAATGAACCGGCGCCGACCTTCGACAACAGCTCATTCGACTCGGTCAACGACTACAGCCAGGTCGATGACCGTCAGTTCCAGAACCAGGGCGGCTGGCAGTCGCAGGACAATACCGATTACGGTAACGATGATTTTGGCGGCGACGATTACGGCGACGATTACGGCGACGACGACGACAGCTTTATCTAAGACTTTTGCGCCCGCGCGACCTTCAGCAGCCACTTTTCCAGCTCATTGGCAAACTGCTGGCGGTCGCGCTGGCTCAGGCTGTCCGGCCCGCCGGTTTGCACGCCGCTGGCGCGCAGAGTATCCATAAAGTCACGCATCGTCAGGCGTTCACGAATGGTTGCAGGGGTATAAAGCTCGCCCCGGGGATTCAGCGCCACCGCCCCTTTCTCCAGCACGTCTGCCGCCAGCGGAATATCGGCGGTGATAACCAAATCGTCTTTCTCGCAGCGACGCACTATTTCGTTATCCGCCACGTCAAATCCAGAGGCAACCTGCAGGCTGCGAATAAACCGCGACGGCGGCGTTTTCATCCCCTGATTAGCCACCAGCGTGACCATAACCTGAGCGCGATCTGCCGCGCGAAACAGCACCTCTTTGATGACTTTTGGACACGCATCGGCATCCACCCAAATTTGCATTATGGCTCCTGACTTTCGGTGGGAATGGGGGCGATTTTGCCGTGCTTTTGCCGAATGACAAAATTTATCTGTTTCCACCCCGGCCGTTCGCCGTTGCGTGCAAACATAGCCTAAGCGGTAAAAAGCGCGTTAAGAGATTGCTGACAAAGAGGGAAAAAGCGTGGTTTTTCCCTCTTTGTGGTTATCAGCCGAAAATCAATGAATTGATTTTCCAGTTTATTTTTATGGCGACACATTGCAGAATTTTATCCCCATTAGATTTGTCAGAAGTCTGGTTAAGCTATTACCATCAAATAACAAAACACATCACCATGGAGTCATGCTATGGACAAGAAAATAGGGTTTATTGGCTGCGGTAACATGGGCAAAGCCATACTCGGCGGCCTGATTTCCAGCGGCCTTGTGCCTGCCGGCAATATCTGGATCTACACCCCGTCGCCGGACAAAGTTCAGGCCCTGTGCGAAGAATACGGCATTAACCCGGCGCAGAGCGCGCAGGAAGTTGCGCAGATAGCCGACATCGTCTTTGGTGCCGTGAAGCCAAACATCATGCTTAAGGTGCTGAGTGAAGTTAACTCCGACCTGAACAAAGACACCGTGATTATCTCCATTGCCGCGGGTATCACTCTGGAAACCCTGGCCAAAGTGCTGGGCCATGACCGGAAAATTATCCGTGCAATGCCGAATACCCCTGCACTGGTGAACGCGGGCATGACGTCGGTCACGCCAAACGCGCTAGTCACGCCGGAAGACATTGCCGATGCGGTGAGCATTTTCCGCAGCTTTGGCCAGGCCGAAGTCGTAAGCGAAGCGATGATCCACCCGGTCGTGGGCGTCAGCGGATCTGCCCCGGCTTATGTATTTATGTTTATCGAAGCCATGGCCGATGCCGCCGTGCTGGGCGGTATGCCGCGCAAACAGGCCTATCAGTTTGCCGCTCAGGCGGTGATGGGCTCGGCGAAGATGGTGCTGGAAACCGGTACCCATCCGGGTGAGCTGAAAGACATGGTTTGTTCCCCTGCCGGCACCACCATTGAAGCGGTCAAAGTGCTGGAAGAGAAAGGTTTCCGCGCTGCCGTGATGGAAGCGATGGTGAAGTGTATGGCGAAGTCAGAGCTGCTCGGGAAGTCCTGATTTTGATATAGCCCCTCACCCTAACCCTTTCCCCGCGGGGGAGAGGGGATTAGATCGAGCATAAATCCCCTCATTAAAACCCAAAATAAAAGCCCTCTGCCGAGGGGAGAGGGCTCTGAATCGAGCATAAATCGACCGCCCCCCCCTCTCCCTCTCAGGAAGAGGGCCGGGGTGAGGGTCATTCAAAACAACTTATTTTTTCTTCAGGCAATTACTCATAAAGGTTTTTCTGGCGTCGCCCTTCAGCGATTGCTTCGCCGCGTCCGCATTACAGTCCTTCATTTTTTGTTGCTGAGGCGTCAGGGTTTTCCCCGCCGCGGCAGGCGCTTCCCCTTTGAGACAGCTGCTCATGTAGCTCTTACGCTGGTCCCCTTTCAGAGACTGCGAAGCCGCCTGCTGATTACAGGTCGTCATACGCTGCTGCTGCGGCGTCATCGTTTTATCCGCCGCCGTTGCTGACCCAACCAGCCCTACCAGTAACACCGCTAATAATGAAAATTTCATACCTTATTCCTTTTTTATTGTGACGTTTAAAGTCTGGCCTAAGGCAAAAAAAATGCGACGTTTCCGCCGCATTTTTTTCTTACCTGTTACGCAAGCTCACCTTTACTCCAGCGCCATCGCTGATTTCATGGTATAGAACAGGTCGGTCTGATCGGTCAGCCCCACCACATTGGCTGCATGTGGGCCATAGGCCGCCACGCGTAGCTGGGTGCCGGTGTGCTCCTGAGATTCACCCTCGGAGTTGCCGTAGCTGATGACCATCACCGCGCCATCTTTGGTGTTCAGCGCCTGAGTCAGTCCTGGGGCTTTGGTGTCCGGCGCCACAATCTGGCTGGAATGGGCGTGGTCTGCGGTGACAACAACCAGGGTATTGCCGTCTTTACGGGCAAACTCCAGCGCTTTTTGCACGGCTTCATCGAGATCGACCGTCTCGCCAATCTGCCCGCATGGGTTAGCGGCGTGATCCTGTTTATCAATAGAAGCGCCTTCGACCTGAAGGAAGAAGCCTTTCTCGTTTCCTTTCAGCAGGTCGATAGCTTTTTCGGTCATCTGCGCCAGGGTCGGCACGCTGCTGTCGCGCTTCGGATTAGGCGTACAGGTCACGGCTGGCTGATCGATATTCCCGTGGTAAGTGGCCTTCGGGCCTTCCCAACGCACAGGCATATTGCCGTCGGCGAACATACCGATCAGCGGTTTTTGCTGGTTAGCTTCTGTCACCGACGCAAGGCCGGCGGCGTTATCCACCCACTGATAGCCACGGGCATCGGCCTGCTCGCGCAGCGTTTTCCCGTTCCATTCACCGGCTTTTGCCGTTTCACTAAAGGTTTTTGCCCCACCACCAAGCGTCACGTCGGCGCGGGTATTCAGCAGTTGCTCGGTAATGGAGCCTTTGCCCCCGTTTTCCAGCGCGTTAGTGGCACATTTTTCGCTGGTGGCGCTTGGGCCATAGCATTTACGCCCCGTCACGTGGGAAACCAGCGCCGCTGGCGTGGCATCCTGAATTTCCGCCGTGGATACGTTGCCCGTCGCCTTACCGGCCGCCTTCGCCAGTTCGAGGATGGTGACGTGATCTTTCCCGTCAACGTCCACGCCCAGCGCACCGTTATAGGTTTTCACGCCGGTGCTCCACGCCGTGGCGGAAGCAGCAGAATCGGTGACGTAATCCGGCTTTTTCGTTTTCTTGTCTAAAGAATAATGGGTGTATTGCCCGGTCAGCGGTAAGGTATCAATTCCTTTAAAGAAACCACCAGCCCCTTCGGCATAGTTTCTGGCGGCGGTAATTTCCGAATCACCCATTCCGTCGCCAATCAGCAGAATAATGTTCTTCGCTGTTTTATTGTTGAGCGAGGCACGGATCGCTTCAGTTTGATCGCCTGTAATACGGCGAGCACCACCCGGCTGAGTTAAATCTCCCTGAGCGGCGCGATTTTCCAGAGGGGAAGAGGATGTTTCTTGTGATTTTGATGGGGCGCTGGCAAGCAGCAAAGGCAGCAGGCTGGCGATAATTACGCTCTGTTTCACTTTATTTTCTCCATGTAGTAACTACTGAATATAAATAAAAACAGAGCGAGTATAAAAATGACTTATGACACTAATATGACAGTAAATTTTGATTCAACTACGGGGATGGATAAGGAGCTTTTTTAAATATTGTCGGAGTAATTCGGTATCCTGGACCGGCACTGCCGTCTTTGGGGAGGCATCATCTAACGCCCCTTCAATGCTGGCAACCAGCGCCGAACGTTCTCCCTGTTCAAGGCGTCTCAATAAGGCTGTGACCACTATTTCCAGCGCTTCAACCTGAGCAACCAACTCTTTCGATTCTTCTTCCTTTTCGGCGAGCTTAACCAATAACTCAGCAATAAGATTTTTCATTTTCTCAGTCCCTGCGGGGTTAAGGCATGACGTTAACACTCAGATCCACCTGAGAGCAATATCTCAGGTTAAATATGTGCGTCACAGCAAATAGCAGCAATATTAAAATGATTCCGTCTGATAATAATCCCGACAACGAATTTTTTGCACCACAAAAAAAGAATAATGGAATATTATTCTCTAAATCTGTGGTAGCGACTAAATGAATAATAAGTCGAAATCAATCTTCATATTTTGCTCAATAATATCCCACACAGAGAAACTGGCTGGCGGCTAAGTGCTTTTACTGGCCAGCGCCTGGCGGGCATTCTTGCGCTTAAAAGCCACCGCCAGCTGCCAGACATTGAACAGCACAACCACGGCGGTTGCCGCAAAAACGTAACGAAAACCGGCCATTGCGGAAACCCCTGCCCCCATTAAAGGCCCGGCGACATTCCCCAAATACATAAACGACTGGTTATAACCGAAGATACGCCCGGTGACCTGGTCGCTGCAGTATTTGAGCAACAGCGTTTGCACCGCCGGTAACATTGCCCCGTCGGCAAAACCCAGCAAAAAGCGCAAGATGCCAAGCTGCATCGGCGAGGTGACAAAGGACATGGCAAGGAATAACACCACGGCGCAGCACAGCGTCGCCATCAAAATACGTTCAGTGCCAATCCGGTCGCCCAGTTTGCCCAATTTAGGTGCGGCAAAGAGCGCGGATATGCCCGGCAAGGCGGCGATAAACCCGCTCATAAACGCAATATTGTTGCTGTCCGGGGCCAGCTGTTTAATAAACAGCGCCAGAATCGGGCCAATCGAGCCGTTACAGAGCTGGATCACCAGCGTGGTGATAAACAGACTGAGGATCAGCCAGGGGTAAGGCAGCGTGGCGAAAACTTCTTTCCCGGTCAGGCGCTCATCTTTGCTGATTTTCGGGCGAGCGCCCTCTTTTATCAGCAGCAGCGTCACCAGGAAACTGACCATCAGCAGCCCCGCGGTGGCAAAGAATACCGGCCTTAGCCCAAGATGATCCGCCATAAAACCGCCGAGCAGCGGGCCCACAATCACACCGCTGATTTGCCCGGTTGAGAGCGTACTGATAGCCCAGCCACTGCGCTCGCGTGGCACCTGAGAGGCAATCAGCGCCATTGCATTAGGAATATAACCCGACGTTAACCCCATTACCGCGCGCAACAGGAACAGCTGCCAGACGTTGGTGGCAAAGGCCTGGAGAAGAATCGCCACCGCCATACCAAACGAGGCGCGAAGCAACATCAGCTTGCGCCCTTTGCGGTCGGCCAGGCTGCCCCACATCGGCGAAACGATAGCCGAAACCAAAAACGTGACGCTGAACGTCAGGCCGGACCAAAGGGAAAGGGCTTCGTGGGAAGTGACGCCAAGCTGCTCAACGTAGAGCGGAAGAAAAGGCAAAATTTGGCTGATCGCAAGGCCGGTAAAAAAACAGCCGAACCAGACCGAAATGAGATTGACCTTCCAGGACTCCATAGCGCGCTTTTTCAAAGGGGATGCAACCAGAATAGAACGATTTCTGGAAAGCTTATCACACTAATGAATATTGCCGTCAGCGCCCCGGCGCTGTCATTACGATCCAGACATGATTGCTTACTAAAGCACATATCCTGCCCGACCGGACAGGTTGTTGCAGGAACCACATGAATCCCCGGAATGAGCGTGCTATGTTGTCCTCTTTCGTAAAGTTTATGGGTGGATTAAAGGCATGGCAAAACTGCGGGTTGGTATCGTGTTTGGTGGAAAATCGGCAGAACACGAGGTGTCGCTGCAGTCGGCAAAAAATATCGTCGACGCCATTGATAAGTCGAAGTTTGATGTTGTGCTGCTGGGGATTGATAAACAGGGCCAGTGGCATATCAACGATGCGTCCAGCTACCTGCTGAACGCCAACAATCCGGCGCTTATCGCCCTGAACCGGTCAGAGAAAAACGTGGCGCTGGTCCCCGGCCAGACCGAACACCAGCTGATTGAAACCAGCACCGCAGAACAGCTTTCCCAAATTGACGTGATTTTCCCGATTGTGCACGGCACGCTGGGCGAAGACGGTTCCCTGCAGGGCATGCTCCGCGTCGCCAATCTGCCGTTCGTCGGCTCCGGCGTGCTGGGCTCAGCGGTCAGCATGGATAAAGACGTCGCCAAACGCCTGCTGCGCGATGCGGGCCTAAACGTGGCTCCGTTCATCACGCTAACCCGCGCTAACCGCGCCAAAATCAGCTTCGCCGAGGTTGAAAAACAGCTGGGTCTGCCGCTGTTTGTCAAGCCAGCCAACCAGGGTTCCTCCGTCGGCGTCAGCAAAGCCAGCACCGAAGAGCAATATCACGCGGCGGTGGCGTTAGCCTTTGAGTTTGACCATAAAGTGGTGGTTGAAACGGGCATTAAAGGCCGTGAAATCGAGTGCGCCGTGCTGGGGAATGATTACCCGCAGGCCAGCACCTGCGGCGAGATCGTGGTGAACAGCGAGTTCTATTCGTACGACACCAAGTACATTGATGAGCAGGCGGCACAGGTTGTCGTTCCGGCGGCGCTCGACGCCGACGTTAACGACAAAATCCGTAAAATTGCGGTTCGTGCCTATCAGGCGCTGGAGTGCAGCGGCATGGCCCGCGTCGACGTGTTCCTGACGGAAACTAACGACGTGATCATCAATGAGATCAACACGCTGCCGGGCTTTACCAACATCAGCATGTATCCCAAGCTGTGGCAGGCCAGCGGTATCAGCTACCAGGAGTTGATAACCCGCCTGATTGAGCTTGCCCTTGAGCGCCACCAGCAGGATTGCGCGCTGAAAAGCTCGATCACTTCGTAATCCTTAAGGCTCCGCCGTGTCCGACTCTTCCCGGGGACGGCGGATAATAAAGCCCGCAAGCCAAAAACCGATCGCCCAGCTCACCAGCCCCACCGCATAGCTCTGCCAGCCCTTCGTTTCCAGGCCCAGCAGGCCGACCACGCCATTCAGAATAAAAATCAACCCAATCGCCACCGCATAGTAGTGCCAGTCCCGACGCATTTTCAGGGTTAACATAGCCGCCTCACGCATTCAAAAATAAGCCTGCTGGCATTGTCGCACATCGGCGGCAGAGAAACGCGCGGTTGCCACGCACTCCGCTAGCATAATGTTAACGAGATTTACCTTAGGTTACGAAAATGTGAACTTGAGCAAAAAATGCAAATCCAGGAGGATTCTGGCCTCCAAATTACCAGCAATCTGATATTGACAACGCTTATCACCTGCCAAAATTCACGCCATGAGATGCCACACATTCGGTTCAGATTGCGTTTTTACGGGAGGTCGTGATGCCTGATATTTCATTGTCGAAAGCCGTTATTCCGGCTACTCGGGTCATAATGACAGCAAAATCAGAAAGATCGGTGCCGGGCAATATCGCCTATGCGCTGTTCGTTCTCTTTTGCTTCTGGGTGGCCACCCAAATGCTGAATCTTATTGTGCAGGCGCCCGGCCTGCTGGAATACCTGGCGCAAGGCAACGATGCCAGCCGCCCGCGCATTGAGATGGGCCTGGCAGTCAGCACCGTGTTCGGGCTGATTCCCTTCCTGCTTGGCGCTGTCGCTATCGGCATTGTCGCCCTGACGATACGCCTGAGAAACCGCCGTCACTCCGCCTGGTATTACTGATCAAAAAGGCGGAAGCTTTGCCGCTTCCGCCCGCCATCGTCACCTCTGCATACAGCTTGCCCGCCTGTCGTCCACGCGTTTTGCAAACCAGGCCGTGGTCAAATTACGGGTGATTTTAGGGCTTTCAAGCACGATCCCCGGCAGCACTTCTCTGGCCAGCGGCTGCCCCGCTTTTTTCTCCGCTATCGCAAAGACCTGCTTGTAAAGACTGGTTTTTTCAAACCCAATGCTGTCGCCTTTTTGTAGCGCCCGGCGGATTTCGCTGTCGCTCATATCCAGCTGTTTCGACAGCTTACGTACCGCCATTTCGGTGCTGCTCGGTTTATCGCTGGTGTAAAGGATCAGATCCCCGTCCAGCGCCAGCTTCACGCCCGTCGCCTTACTCACTGCGCTCTGGAAAGCCGCATTGCGGCTGGCGTACCAGCCCGCGTTGTAGTCGGCGAAGCGATAAAGCGGTTTCGTATAGTTAGCCGGGTAATTCAGCAAGTGGTAAGTCCCGAACCAAAGCCCACCGCGGCGGGTGAAAACTTCCTGCCTCACCGTCCCCTCTATTTTCCACGGGTAGCCATCGGTATGTTTCTCGGCAAACGCCACGCTGACCTGCATCGTGCCGCCGGTGCGTACCGGGTTAAAGCTGCCGAACAGCTTTTGCCCCATCGGCACCATCGTCAGGAAATCATCGAAAATAGCGCTGAGCTGCCCTTCGGTTTTGACGTTATCCAGCCGCTCGCTATAGCTTTTGCCGTTGGGGGAGTTAATGCGCAGCGCGGTGTGCACCAGCAGCGGCGGGATGTGCATTTTTTCCGCGCGGCGGTCGATCTCTTTCCAGGCAATTTTATTCAACCCCGGCACCGCCGGATCGGCCTGCAAATTAGACTCCTGCAGCGCCACCGCCAGCACCGAACAGATATTCTCTTCGCTCTGCTCGAGGTTCTGGCTTTTCAGGGTCGTCAGCAGATCTTTTGCCAGCCCCGCGCGATCCTTCACCCCGTCAGGGATTTTGCGCTGGGCCAGGGTTTCGATATCTACCGGTTTTGCCGCCGTTGTCGTGGTACCCGGCGTTGTGGTTTTAGTTGTACAGCCGGCCAGCACAAGCAGCGCCAGCAGCCCCGGCACGGCAAGCCGCCGGGCCGGAGAGAGATAACCCACCATGTTAATATCCTTTCCCTTTCATCATCAACCGCACCACCCTGCCTGTTTTTCAGTTTGTGCGCTACTGGAAATCACCGATTGACAACTAGATGCCTGGTCAGTAATTTCATTTGCAACTACTGACCAGGCAAATACCATGAGTAATACTACGGGTAATCCCTATTCCAAACTGCACCTTGGCCTGCTGATTCACCTGTCGAACCAGTTCAAAGACCAGCTCATCACCCAGTACTTTTCGCCGATGGGCATCACCGGTGCGCAATTTAAAGTCTTGATAAGCATCTTTAAGGGCTTTAACAGCCCGGTAGAAGTCAGCAAAAACCTGGTGATGGATACCGGCGCCATGAGCCGCATGCTTGAACGAATGGTGAAGCGAGATCTGATCGTGCGAAACGTGAATCCCGAAGATAAACGCCAGGTCATTCTGGCGCTGACTGAGAAAGGGCAAGAGCTGTGCGAAGCTTTCCATAACGATGCGCTGGCGTCGATCATCGGCACCCTTACCGAGCGCCTGACGCCTGAAGAAGCAAAGCAGCTCAATGAACTGCTGATCAAAATGCTGCCGGATGAGATCACCGAGCGCCACCTCTAAGCTTTCTGATTAAGGCCACATAAAAATGCAAACCTCTACCGAGCAGGTTGAACGCGCGCCGAGCAAGCGCAAGCGTAACTTCGCCATTTTTCTCATTATCCTGCTGCTGATAGGCGCCGGCTGCGTGGCGTGGTACATGCTTTACGCGCGCTACTACGAAACCACCGACGACGCCTACGTCAACGGCAACCAGGTCACGCTGACGCCGCAAATCGGCGGCACGGTAACGCAGGTCAGCGTCGATGAAGGAGACTACGTCGAAAAAGGGCAGCCGCTGGTACAGCTCGACCCAAGCGACACCGAAATCGCGCTCCAGCAGGCAGAAGCCAACCTTGCGAATACCGTGCGTCAGGTACGTGGACTTTACAGCACCGCGGATAACTACCGGGCTCAGGTCGCCGCGAAGCAGGTGGCACTGCAAACGGCACAGAGCGACTACGCTCGCCGCCAGAAGATTTTTGCCACCGGGGCTATCGCCGCTGAAGACCTGTCCCATTACCGCGATGCCGTGACCAGCGCGCAAAGCGATCTCACCGCTGCCCAGCAGGCATTGCGTACTAATTTAGCGATGGTGGATGACACGGTTATCGACAGCCATCCGGAAATTAAAAGCGCCGTAGCCACGCTGCGCCAGCGCTTCCTCGATAACGCCCGCAGCACCATCGTTGCGCCGGTGAGCGGCTTTGTCGCTAAACGCGCCGTTCAGCTGGGAATGCGCGTTGATTCCGGCACCACCCTGCTGGCGATTGTGCCGCTGGACCAGGTCTGGGTTGACGCCAACTTCAAAGAGAGCCAGATGCAGGACATGCGCCTGGGGCAGAAGGTAACGCTCACCGCCGATCTCTATGGGGACGACGTGGAGTATCACGGCACCATTGAAAGCCTCGGCATCGGCACCGGCAGCGCCTTCTCGCTGTTACCGGCCCAGAACGCCAGCGGGAACTGGATCAAAATCGTTCAGCGTCTGCCGGTGCGCATCACGCTTGATCCGCACGACATGCAGAAACACCCGCTGCGGGTAGGCCTGTCGATGTTCGCTCGCGTTGATATTCGCAATGCAGACGGCCACCTGCTGCCGCAAAAAACCGTCGCCGCGCCGCGCTTCACCACCGACGTTTACCAGAACGCGCTGGACGAAGCCGACCAACTTGTCACCAAAATCCTTCATGACAACAGCCAGCCGGTAGCGTCAGCCAACCGCTAAGAGAGACGTTATGCAAGATAAGGCGGCGTTTACGCCCCCCAGCCTGCTGCTGGCGACGATCGCGCTGTCGCTGGCGACGTTTATGCAGGTGCTGGACTCCACCATCGCTAACGTGGCGCTGCCGACGATCGCCGGTAACCTCGGCGTCAGCGCCGACCAGGGCACCTGGGTTATCACCTCGTTCGCGGTGTGTAACGCCATTGCCCTGCCGCTGACCGGCTGGTTTACCCGCCGGTTCGGGCAGCTCAAGCTGTTTGTGGGTTCTGTGGCGCTGTTCACCCTCACCTCGTTCCTGTGCGGCTTTGCCCACAGCATGACCGAGCTGATTATCTTCCGCGCGCTGCAGGGCTTTTTCGCCGGGCCAATGTTCCCGATGTGTCAGACGCTGTTGCTGATTATCTTCCCGTCCAGCAAGCGAAGTATGGCGCTGGCGCTGCTGTCGATGGTGACGGTTGTCGCGCCGATTGTCGGGCCGATCACCGGCGGCTGGATCACCGATAACTATTCCTGGCCGTGGATCTTCTACATCAACGTGCCGATCGGGATCTTTGCCGCCATCGTGGTCTGGACGCAGCTGCGCGAGCGTGAAGAAACGACCACTATAGCCCCTATCGACTACATCGGGATTGCGCTGCTGGTGCTGGGCGTGGGGCTGCTTCAGGTGGTGCTGGATAAGGGGAACGATCTCGACTGGTTCGCCTCGCCGGAGATCATCACCATGTCGGTTATCTCCGCGGTTTCACTGGTGTCGTTTGTCATTTGGGAGCTTGGCGAGCGTCACCCAATAGTCAACCTGAGGCTGTTCGCCGACCGCAACTTCGCCATCGGCACGCTGTCGCTGACGCTGGGCTACGCGGCGTTCTTCGCCATCAACATTATTCTGCCGCAGTGGCTGCAAACCCAGATGGGCTACACCGCCATCTGGGCCGGGCTGGCCGCCGCGCCGATGGGTGTGTTACCGCTGTTGCTGACGCCGATTGTCGGGCGCTACGCCAATAAGGTTGATATGCGCCTGCTGGCCACGCTGTCGTTCCTGACCATGGGCGCTTCGTGCCTGCTACGCGCGCAGTTTAATACCAACGTGGATTTCCGCACCATCGCCGAAGTGCAGCTGTTTATGGGGATTGGCGTGGCGTTCTTCTTCATGCCGATCACCACCATTGTGCTGTCGAACCTGCACGGCGTTGAGGTCGCGGAAGGCTCCGGGCTGGCAACCTTCTTCCGCGTGCTTGGCGGGTCGTTTGCTTCGTCCCTGACCACCTGGATTTGGTCGCGCCGCGAAGTTTATCATCATGCCAACCTGACGGAGAGCGTCTCAGCCTACAATCCGTCGGCGGTGGATTACCTGCACAAAATGGGCGGCGCCACGCAGCAGCACCTGGCCGTGGTGGATAAAACCATTGAGCAGCAGGCCTATATGATGTCGACCATCGACTACTTCTGGCTGCTGGGCTGGGGCTTTATGGCGCTGATTGTCGTGATTTGGTTTGCCCGTCCGCCGTTTATAAGGGCTGGAGCGCCGGGTGCCCCTTCCGCAGGGCATTGATCAGAAAGAACCAGTAAAAAGGGATGGCATTACGCCATCCCTTTACGGTTGCTGACGAAGAGGGAAAAAGCGTGGTTTTTCCCTCTTCGTGGTTATCAGCCGAAAATCAATGAATTGATTTTCCTGATTTTTTAAAAAGCTGCCTGGTATTTCTTCTGCCCACAGTGCTTACCACCAGTCTGAAAGGGATGGCATTACGCCATCCCTTTTCTTTTCGCCTCAGACGGCTTCTTCGGTGCCCGGCACCGGCACATCCTGCAGCGTTCGCTCGAAGCTGCGCAGACGTTTGTAGATAGACATCAATTCAACCAGCGTAGTCCAGGAACTGATCAAGTACTGGAACGAGCCGCGCACCTGGCCAAAAGCGTTGGTGATCTGCTGCATCAGCCCCAGGGTAATCGCGCCTGCGGCAATAGAAGGGAACAGCAGGAAAAGACCAAACACGTTGTCTATCTGCAGATAAAGAATCCGCACAATATTAAAGTAGGTGTAGTGGAAGTAGAGACGGAAATAGTTATGCCGCACGTCGCCAAACAGCGCTTTAACCGTTGGCGGCGTAGCACGGCTGCCGTCGTCTTCCCCGTAAACCAGCTCTTTACGGTAGGCGGCCTCAACTTTTTGGTTATTAAACTGCAGCCCCGGCAGCTTTATCCCGACCGCGGCCAGCAGGCCGGTGCCCATTAGCGACCAGATAATCGCCGCAATCACCAGGCCATAAGGCACCGCCCCGACAATCGGCAATTCTTTCACGTGTGGAGACAGCGCGACAAGAATCGGCAGGAAAGCAATCAGCGTCATCACCGACTGCAGCAGGCTCACGCCCATATCCTCAAGCGTTGAGGCAAAGCGCATGGTGTCTTCCTGCACACGCTGGGCAGCCCCTTCGATATGGCGCAGCTTCTGCCAGTGCTCCATATAGTAGTCGTTCATCGCCGTGCGCCAGCGAAACACATAATGGCTGATAAAGAAGCTGTTCAGCACGCCGACGGTGACATAAATCAGCGCGATACCAAGAAACACGCCGGTTTCGCTATAGAATCGCTGCAGCGGGACTTTATTCGGGGACGCTAACGCGGTTTGGATAAGGTCAAAGAACGGTGCATACCAGGCGTTGATCGCCACGCCCAGTTCGACCATAAACCAGGTCACAAAGACGATAAGCGAAGAGCCGAGAATCGACCAGCGCTGCCACGGATGCGGACTCACCAGTGCCCATACACCGGCAAAAAGGCCCACACTGACAGCATAAAAAGCATAAAAAACAAATGCTTTTAACGTCCAAAAACGTGCCGCACTGATCGGTATTTGCTGGCTGGCACCCGCAAGGTTTTCCAACCACAGGCCGCCGCCGGCCTGCCAAAATATGACTGCGAGTAGTCCCCATATTGCCGCCGAAAGAAAAAACAGCTTCGGCGACGGGAAGAAAGATTTGAACATGACAACACTCCTGGGACGACTTTTTGTTGTTATATCTGCTGGTTATAGCGAACGTTCTACGATAATGCTTGCAGAATGTTGTATCAAGGAGTGAGAGAGGCTTACATAAGCTAGCGCCAGCCTTTGAGAATGGCCTCGGCCGTTCTTATGCGGGGGACAGGAGACCATTGTGCCCCTTCTCCGCCACCACAAGGCCGGGTTCAGGCCTGCCAACGCACTTCAAAAACGTGGCACGCCTGCCTGAAAATTAAATCGTGTAAAGCCTGGCGTGGCCAAAAGGCCGGGTTTTAAAACGGCGATGCAGCCACAGATACTGCTCCGGCGCGCGCATAATTTCGTGCTCAATTTTACGGTTCACATAGGCTGCGGCGGCCTGCTCATCTTCGCCGGGATAATCACAGAACTCCGGCTCGATGACCAGTTGGTAGCCCGTCCCACAGGGCTTGCGGATCAAAACCGTGGTCAGAATGGCGGGTTTTGCCAGACGGGCAATAGTAAAGGTACCGTTGGTTGTCGCGGCCTGTTGAACCGCGAAGAAAGGCGCAAAAGAACTGCCTTTCGGACCATAGTCCTGATCCGGGGCGAACCACACCGCCTCGCCGGATTTCAGCGCTTTCACCATTCCCTTCAGGTTACGCCTGTCGAGCATCGCTTTGTTGGAGCGCGAGCGCCCACGGGTTTGCACATATTCCATGACTTTGTTGTTGTGCGGCCGGTACATCGCCATCATCGGGCGACACAACCCCATGACGCGCCCGCCCAGTTCCAGCGACATAAAATGCACGCCGATCACCATCACGCCTTTGCCTTTGTCGCAGGCGGCATTGATGTGCTCCAGGCCACGAACATCAAACCATTTTTGCACTCTCTCATCCGGCCAGAACCAGGCCATACCGGTTTCAATCAGTCCCATGCCGAGGGAGGCAAAGTTTTGCAGCACGGTGGCCTCAACCTGCGCTTCGCTGTAGTGCGGGAAGCAAAGGTGAAGATTCTGGCGGGCAATGGTGACCCGGCGCTTGAGAAAATGCATCGAGAAACGGCCAATCAGGTCGCCCATTTTCATCAATGCCGGGTACGGAAGCTGAACCCACAGCCAAAGCACACCCAGCCCAAACCAGGTCAGCCAATAGCGAGGATGCAGGAGGCACTTATAAAACAGCGGTTTAGTAGACATATTCACTTCTTTAATGCGAGGGGATAATGTATCGCATAAAGAATTGAATCAATCGCGGTACGCCTTAAGCCGTTACTAAGATTCCGGGGTTCAGAAATAGTTGCACTCAGACCGTTAATAACGAGCAGGATAATACGCACTTTTTGCTAAAGCAGCGTAGCGAAATCATCGGTCTTTAATCTTATTTAAGATCTTTCTTTATGGTCGCCGGGCAACAGCGCCAGCCTGAGTGTAAAAACAGGCAAAAAATGCTTTATTAAACCGCAACTGACAAACTTTTGTGCGTCATCTGGTGATGTAACGCACGGTTACGCTTTTCAGGCCGTAAAGGCTGAATTGACGCTTTGCATAAGGGCGCGGAGTAGTATAAATACCTGCTATACCGCCTTATTTTTTAAACTGGATTTTTGCGTTGAAAACTCGTCTTCCTCGTCTTCTTTTGCTGGCCGCTGCGCTGCTGCCAGCGCTCAGTTTTGCGCAACCGTCTCCGGCACCTGAATTTGCCGCCGATGTTGTCGATCGCTATGCCAACCATATTTATTACGGCAGCGGAGCCACCGGCATGGCTATCGTGGTGATTGACGGTAACCAGCGGGTATTTCGCAGCTTCGGCGATACCCGGCCAGGCAATAACGTTCGCCCGCAGCTGGATTCGGTGATCCGCATCGCCTCACTGACAAAGCTGATGACCAGCGAAATGCTGGTAAAAATGCTCGATCAGGGGAAGGTTCAGCTCAACGATCCGCTCAGCAAATATGCGCCTCCCGGCGCCCGGGTGCCGACCTTTAACGGCCAGCCGATTACGCTGATTAACCTGGCCACTCATACCAGTTCCCTGCCGCGCGAACAGCCCGGCGGCGCAGCGCACCGCACGGTGTTCACCTGGCCGACGCGGGATCAGCGCTGGAACTGGCTCTCGCAGGCCACGCTGAAAGCCGCCCCGGGCACCGTGGCCGCCTATTCAAACCTGGCGTTTGACCTGCTGGCTGATGCCCTGTCCCGCGCAACCGGCAGGCCATATGCCGACCTGTTCGATGAGCAAATCGCTCGCCCGCTGGGGATGAAAGACACCACCTTTACCCCGTCACCAGACCAGTGCAAGCGCCTGATGATTGCCGAGAAAGGCGCCAGCCCTTGCGATAACACGCTGGCGGCGGTGGGCAGCGGCGGCGTCTATTCTACCCCCGGCGATATGATGCGCTGGATGCAGCAATTCCTCTCTTCCGACTTCCATCATCGCGGCAGCCAGGCAGACAGAATGCAAACCCTGATTTATCAGCGCAGCCAGCTGCATAAGGTCATTGGCATGGATGTGCCGGGAAAAGCCGACGCGCTGGGCATGGGCTGGGTCTGGATGTCACCGAAAGAGGGCCGCCCGGGCATTATTCAAAAAACCGGCGGCGGCGGCGGCTTCATTACCTATATGGCGATGGTGCCGCAGAATAACGTGGGCGTTTTTGTGGTGGTCACACGCTCGCCGCTGACTCGCTTCGTTAACATGAGCGACGGCGTGAACGATCTGGTGACTGAACTTAGCGGTAATAAGGCTGTAGTAACACCGGCATCCTGAGGATCGCGCGCGGCGTTTAGCTTACCGCCGCGCCATTTTTACGGCGCTTCTTATCCACATACATAAGCGTGTCCGCCTCGCGTATCGCATCGTCCGGCGTGATAGTAGCCGGATTCACGGCGATAGCCCCGATGCTGGGCCCCGCATAATCAATCACGCAGGATTTTAGCTGGTACTCGCCGCTCAGCAGCTCTGCCAGTCTGGCACGAAAAGCCATGGTCGCTCGCAGAGCTTCGCTGTATTCCGTAGGCCCCGCACCGGCAACGATAAACTCATCGCCGCCCAGGCGACCTAATATTTCGTCCCCCCTCACGCCCTCTTTCAGCCGCTGGCCGATGGCGCAAAGGAAATCGTCCCCGGTTTCATGCCCGTGCAAATCGTTTATCTGTTTAAATCCATCCAGATCGGCAAAGGCCACCAGCACGTAGCGGGCGTCATCTTTGGCGCGCGAGAACAAACGAGGCAGCTGATCGAAGACCGCGCGGCGGTTAGGCAACCCGGTTAATTCATCGGTGTAGCTGGCGGTCGTCAGCGCGACGTTGGCCTGCTGAAGCTTTTTCAATAGCTGCTCATTCTGAATCTGCTGTGCAATCAGCTGAGAAAACAGCTGCAAGACCTGTTCGCTATGATCGGTCAGCTCGCGCTGTTCAGAACTGGCGGCGCAGAGCGTGCCGTAGAGCGAACCATCGGCAAGGGTCACGGGCGTGCTGACGTAGGTCACAATCCCTAGCGCCTTTGCCGCTTCAGAGTCACCCCATACGCTTGCGACATCGCAGGTATAGCGGCGGCCTTCGTCTAAAGCGCGTTTACATAGCGTGTCTTCCCAGGGCACGGAAAGCCCTTCGGGAATATTCATCGCCTTTGTATTGCGGGAGAAAACAATTTGCTGCTGGCTACCCTCCGCATCAATGCGGGTCAGGTAGGTGGATTCCATGTTAGTCACCAGCTCCAGCATTTCCAGCAGCTGTCTGACCAAACCTTCCAGGGTGTATTCGGCGTCTAAAGCGGAAGAGATTCGCTCAATCAGATTATCAATCATCACACTGAAATACCTTTATCGGAGGTGCAGACTTGCGCCGGGAAGCGCACTTTTTACCGTATCACAACGGCAACTTCTACCCCTCAAAATATGATATTTCTGCCGGTAATTAAACCTTGCAAAATGTAGCGACTTAGTGTGAATGCAGCTTGCCCCGGGAATCCAGAGAGATAAGCACCACCGAAGAGATAATCAGCAGCGACCCCATCCAGTCCGGCAGCGTAAAGCTAATGCCCAGCAGCAGCACCGAGAGCAATGCGCTGCTCAGCGGCTCCGCGCAGCTAAGAATGCTGGCCTTTGGCCCGCCAATCATTTGCGCCCCTGTCAGGTAGAGGCTGAAAGTGATCGCCGTGCCGACTATCACCAGGTAGAAGAAGGCCAGCAGCGTGCCGCCGGTGGCGGTGAAACTGCCGATCTGGCTGGCGTAAAACGGCAGCAGCGCCGCGCCGCCCAGCAGCATACTCCAGCCCACAACGGGCAGTGTGCCGTAGCGAGCAATCAGCTTCGAGGGATAGGTCGTGTAAAACGCTGCGGCAAACGCGGAGGCGATACCCCAGAACAACGCGCTGCCGGAAATGGTAATCGACGCTGGGTTGCCGTGAGTCACCAGCACAAACGTCCCGATTAACGAGGTGCCAATCGCGGCATAAACCAGTTTGCCGGAACGCTTTTTCCGCACAAAGGCAAACCAGGCCACGATAATGGTCGGCGAAAGGAATTGCAGCACCGTCGCTGTCGCGGCGTTGGACTGTTCGATGGTCAAAAGGAAGGTCAGCTGCACCGTCAACGCGCCGCAGAGGGTAAAAATCAGCAGGGAAATCAGGTCGTTTCGCTGCTTAAACACGGCGAAGATTTTGTCCCCGTGCATAAACGACAGCATCAGCAGAATCAGGCCGGAGAACAGCAGTCGGAGCATGGTCAGTGACGCCGAGGAAATATGGCTTTGCTCCATGATGTACTGCGCACAAACCCCGGAGCTTCCCCACAGCACCGCCGCAAACAACACATACAGCATCCCTTTCCGACTAACGCTCATTCCCCTGCCCTTTTAACACCCGTTTCTTTAGAGCAGCATGATAGCGTAAATCAGGGAGGATTAGTTGCCGAACGTTGCTACCGGCAACGTCCGGCACAGCAAAAGCAGCGGCTATCGGAAATTATAAATAACGGTGACCTGAATAATGTTTTTTTCTGCCAAATGGCTTACTGTAATCGTCTCCTCTGGGTCGTTCCCCTGCCAGCAAACAGCTTCGAAAAAACAATCATTTTGTTTTATATACCCTTTCGCATTCAGATAGGTATCAATTCTGCTGGAGTCAGCAACATCATAGAATCGGATCGCATGAATAAGTGCAGCAGGACCAGTAATATTCGCATAGTCAAAGTCGTACCGGGGGGAAATACGCGGCATTTCTCGCAGGATATCGGGGGTATAATATTCATATTCCCGCTTGTCCTGCTCGGTGTAATGGGCGCTACCCGCGAACTCCATTGTTATATAAGGCCACGCCCACACCAGCCCGGCGGCAATAACCACAACGACCGCGGTAAAAATTTTTAAAGAGTTACGCATAAGGTAGTACCCCGTTTCTTCCATTATCGATATATGAGCCATCGGCGCTGGCAATCCTGACAATGCCTGAGCGGAAATCGCTCCACGGCCTGACGGTTTGCATAAAGTTATCCTAAATACGGAAAGGTGCCGGACGTTGCTATCGGCAACGTCCGGCACAGCAAAAGCAGCGGCTATCGGAAATTATAAATAACGGTGACCTGAATAATGTTTTTTTCTGCCAAATGGCTTACTGTAATCGTCTCCTCTGGGTCGTTCCCCTGCCAACATATCGCTTTAATATGGCACTCCTTTTGTTTTATATATCCCTTTCCTTCCAGATAGGCATCAACCCGACCGGAGTCATCAATATCATAGAAACTGATTGCGTGGATAAATGCGGCAGGCCCGGTAATGTTCACATAATTAAAGTCGTAGCGGGGGGAAATCCGCGGCATTTCTCGCAGGATATCGGGGGTGTAAAATTTATATTCCCGCTTGTCCTGTTCGGTGTAATGGGCGCTACCCTCAAAGCTCATCTCTATATATGGCCAAGCCCAGACCAGCCCGGCGGTAATCACCGCAGCGACCGCGATAAGCACTTTTAAAGCGTTACGCATAAGGTAACGTCCCTCCCTTTGCTTTATCGATATATGAGCCATCGGCGCTGGCAATCCTGACAATACCTGAGCGGAAATCGCTCCACGGCCTGACGGTTTGCATAAAGTTATCCTAAATCCGGGAAGGAGACGGACGTTGCTATCGGCAACTTCCGGTACAGCAAAAGTAGCGGCAATCAGTAGTCATAAATGACGGCGATCTGGATAATATTTTTTTCTGCCAAATGGCTTACTGTGATCGTCTCCTCGGGATCGCTCCCCTGCCAGCAAGCAGCTTCTATAAAGCAATCATTTTGTTTTACATACCCTTTTACATCCAGATAGGTATCTATTCTGCTGGAGTCAGCAACATCATAGAATCGGATCGCATGAATAAATGCCCCAGGCCCGGTAACGTTCACATAGTCAAAGTCGTACCGGGGGGAAATCCGCGGCATTTCTCGCAGAATATCGGGGGTATAAAATTTATATTCCCGTTTGTCCTGCTCGGTGTAATGGGCGCTACCCGCGAACTCCATTGTTATATAAGGCCACGCCCACACCAGCCCGGCGGCAATCACCACAACGACCGCGGTAAAAATTTTTAAAGAGTTACGCATAAGGTAGTACCCCGTTTCTTCCATTATCGATATATGAGCCATCGGCGCTGACGACCCTGACAATACCTGAGCGGAAGTCGCTCCACGGCCTGACGGTTTGCATAAAGTTAGGCAAGTTGCCCTTGTAAGGTCTGGCGTTGGGGAAGATATCGGGGTCGGGAAACAACAGAGGCCGGAACGATTCGTTTTTCCAGCCGCCAATTTTGCCGTAATGATCCCAGCGTTTAAGCGCTTTTTCTCGGCTGACTACACGTAACATGCCAAATGGCTTTGGGATAGAAACAACCCGATAGAACCCCAGCAAATTTGACACCAGATCCTCGCCGCTAAATCCGCTGTCCGTCACCAGGCTAACGGGGAATGACGCCTGCAGCCCTTCGAACTTGCGCGCCAACGACATCATCATTGCCAGCGCAATACTTCTGCGCTCAAGTGGGGTGCGGCCACGTTTAATCCGCCATTTAATAAATTTGCCCATTTTAATCAGTCGGCCCGGGCTGGTCATAGCCTGTGAATAAGCTACATCGTAATACTCCTTTTCCTGCCTTTCCCCCGAGTCAATGTCCCGCAACAAATTTCGTATATCGGTCCCCTGAGCGTGGCCCAAATCGACCCATCCCAGTACTTCTGTATAAATAAGACCATGGGAGATATCAACAGCAACCTCTCCACCAATTATATCACTCCGCTTGCTCTTCGCTTTACACTCCTTGTTCAATAGATGAGATTTAATTTATGCAGTCACCTGTTTCATTCATCATAATTATATTACCCAGACATCACATCATTAAATATAATAACTCATAAAACAAACCCCTCTCGATTATATATAATCTCTCAAACCAGGAGATAAATTGCCACTAGAGAATATAAAATAAAAACTTAATTAATATTTAATTATAAATAACGCCAACCTGATTAAAAGCAGCTGGCGTTATTGGGGGGGACTTTAGTGGGTTTTACGGCGCAGCAGCTTAAAGGCAATAAAGAGGAACACTATCCAGGCCGGCAGCAGCATGGCAGACACGCGCATCCCATCGATGGTACACATCAGCCCCAGCACCATCATCATAAAGGCGATGCACAGGTAGTTGCCGAACGGGTAAAGCAGCGCCTTGAAGCGGGTTTCATGCCCCTGACGGCGCATCGCGCGACGGAACTTGATGTGCGCCAGCGAAATCATGATCCAGTTCAGCAGCAGCGTTGCCACCACCAGCGCCATCAGCAGGCCAAAGGCGTCATGCGGCAGCACATAGTTGAGGACGACAACCAGCGAAGTGATCGCGCCAGACAGCAGCAGTGAATTCACCGGCACGCCACCGCGGCTGACTTTCGCCAGGAATTTTGGCGCATTGCGCTGCACGGAGAGGCCGAACAGCATGCGGCTGTTGGAATACACGCCGCTGTTATAAACCGACAGCGAAGCCACCAGAATCACGAAGTTGAGCGCCGAGGCGACCACATTGCTGTTCAGCTCGTGGAAAATCATCACAAACGGGCTGCTGTTGGACTTGATCTCCAGCCACGGGTAGAGCGAAAGCAGCACCACCAGCGAGCCGATATAAAACAGCAGAATGCGATACACCACCTGGTTCACCGCTTTCGGGATGGTGGTTTGTGGCGAACGCGCCTCGGCCGCCGTAATACCGATAAGCTCCAGCCCGCCGAACGAGAACATAATCACCGCGAGGGACAAAATCAGCCCGTGCCAGCCCGTGGCGAGGAAGCCGCCGTGCTGCCAGAGGTTGCTCACGCCCGCGCGCTCGCCGCCGTGGCCGGAAGCCAGCAGCCAGATGCCGAAGCCAATCATGCCAACAATCGCCAGCACCTTAATCAGCGCAAACCAGAACTCCATCTCGCCATAAAGGCGCACGTTCACGAGGTTCGCGGCGTTAATCACCACGAAGAACAGCGCCACCCAGGTCCAGGTCGGCACGTCCGGGAACCAGTACTGCATATAAATGCCGCCGGCGGTCAGCTCTGCCATGCCGACCAGCACGAACATCACCCAGTAGTTCCAGCCGGACAGGAAGCCAGCAAACGGCCCCCAATATTTATAGGCAAAATGCGAAAATGAACCAGAAACCGGCTCTTCAACCACCATCTCACCGAGCTGGCGCATGATCAGAAATGCAATGATCCCCGCCACGCCGTAGCCCAGCAGGACCGCAGGCCCCGCCATTTGGATCGCCGGGCCAATGCCGAGAAAGAGTCCGGTGCCGATCGCGCCGCCCAGCGCAATCAGCTGAATATGGCGATTCTGCAAGCCGCGCTGTAATTGATGGCCATCCTCCGGCCCCGCACCCTGGCCCTGTGGCTCAGAGGCGACTGACGTGTTTTTCACGCCCTGCTCCTTTGTGATTTGTCAAAGGGGCACCTTTTAACACCTGAAGCTAAGAGTGGCAAGGAATGGTTACACTTCGGAAATAATCCTTGGTGAATGTTATGCTCACGCCCGTTTATCACCGGAGGAAAGGAGCAGGCATTGAAAACGCAAAAACGGGCGCTGGGCTGCGTGGCTATCGTCGTGGATGATTACGACAAGGCGATTGAATACTACACCCAAAAACTGGGCTTCACGCTTGTGGAGGACACGCCTCAAGAGGGAAAACGCTGGGTTGTGGTCACGCCAAACCCGGAAAGTGATTGCCACCTGCTGTTAGCCAAAGCCACCAACGAACGCCAGCAGGCTTCTATTGGCGATCAGTGCGGCGGCAGGGTTTTCCTTTTCCTTCACACCGATGATTTTTGGCGCGATCACGCCATGATGACGGCCAACGGCGTGCATTTCTGCGAAGTTCCACGAGAGGAAGAATACGGCACGGTTGCGGTCTTTGAGGATCTCTACGGCAACCGCTGGGACTTGCTCCAGCACAACTAATACGCTTTGTGGGGGCAAAGGAACAAATCGCTATAAGGCATAGCGTTTCGTTGTTAGACAGGCAAGATCCGGGCTTTTATCTTTCGTCATGATTTGTAAATTTTACAGCAAAAAATCTTGAGGGAATGCTATTGGCCAGGTTACTTGACGCATTACAAACAAAACCCACGCGCTTTCGCCTGGCCTTACAGGCAGCCCTGATTAGCAGCGTGGTGGCTTTCTCCGGCGCGGCGGCGGCCGATGACCTCTTAAAAGAGGGCATCACGCCCGCCACCGACGCCAGTCAAATCCCGGCCACGGCCAAGCTGCGCAAAGACACCGTGGTCGCCGGGATTTCCGAACCTCAGGGGATCTTCAACCCTTACTTCTTCGTTAACGGCTGGGATGAAAACGTCACCAACGTCATTTTCTCACGCCTGATCGACTGGGACAGCCATGGCAATCTGGTCCCTGGCCTCGCCGAAAGCTGGACGGTCAGCCCGGATGGCAAAGTCTATACCATCAAACTGCGCCCTGGCCTGACCTTTAGCGACGGTTCCCCGCTGACCGCCGAAGACGTCGCGTTCACGCTCACCGTGCTGTATGACCCGAAATATGATGGCGATACCGACATCACGCTCGCCAACATCGCGGGCGGTGCCGAATACAAAGCCGGGAAAGCCGACAGCGTCAGCGGCCTGAAGGTGATTGACCCGCTCACGCTGCAGGTCACCACCACCCAGCCGGGTGCAACCACGCCAGGCAAAATCGGCGGCCCCGTGCTATCGAAGGCGTACTACGGCAAAGGCTACCAGCGCGGCAACCTGGATTACCTGCGTACCCTGCACGGCAAACCGCTGGGCAACGGCCCGTATGTGTATGAGAAATACATCCCAGGGCAGGAAATTCGCTTCCACGCCAACACCCATTTCTATCGCGGCACCCCGCCAACGCCGCGCTTTATTTACCGCGTGACTAACCCGTCCACCAACTTCCAGCTGTTCCAGACCGGCGAGACGGATTACGACGCCTTTACTTCCCGCCCGGATGATATTGAGCAGCTAAAACTACTGGGCTTCGCCAATATCAACCTTTACGGCTCCAGCGACTACAGCAAGGTCGAATTCAACGTTCGCCGCCCGGCGCTGCAGGACGTAAAAGTTCGCCAGGCGCTGATCTACGGTCTGGATCGCCAAAAACTGATCGACGTGGTCTACCAGGGCTACGGCACGGTCGCCAACGAGCCGATCTCGCCGATTTCCTGGGCTTATAACCCGGAGGGCGTGAACCCGTATAAATTCGATCAGGCGCAGGCGAAAAAACTACTGGATGAAGCAGGCTGGAAGCCTGGCCCGGACGGCATCCGCGTGAAGGACGGCAAGCGCCTGGAGCTGACGCTGCTGGTCAGCAAAAAAGTGCTGAACGACGCGCTGATCCCTATCGCCAAAGAGAACTGGCAGCAGATCGGCGTGCTGCTGAAGCCGCAGGTTGTCGACTTCAATGCCCTGATGGCGCAGCGTAAAGCGGGCAACTACGATCTGGCCTCCTTTAGCACCAGCACGCTGAACGATCCGCACGACGGCGTGTGGGATTACTACAGCACCGAAGCCAAAGAATCCGGCTATAACAATCCGCAGGTGGACAAGCTGATTAACGAAGGCAACGCCACCCTCGACGAAGAAAAGCGCAAGGCAATCTACCACGAGCTGTATAAAGTACTGGCGGCAGATCCCCCGGCGATTCTGCTCGGCAACCGCAAAATCCTGTCCGCCAGCAGCGCCCGCGTCACCGGCTTTAAGCCAGACATCTACAACGGCCTGACCGGCAGCCTGCCGGATGTGAAAATCGTTAAGTAACGCAGTAACCCTTGCCGCCACCCTTTCACCGGGGCGGCGGCAGTGAGAACGTGATGAAAAATTTTATTCTGCGCCGCCTGCTGCAAACCCTGCCGATGCTGCTGCTCGCCTCGTTTATTATCTTTATGCTGTTTGCAAAAACGCCCGGGGATTTTATCGACGGCAATATTACGCTGACCGCCGCCCGCGCTGCCGAGCTCAAAGCAATTTACGGCCTCGACCAGCCGCTGTTCACCCGCTACCTTCACTGGCTTGGGCAACTGCTGACGGGAGACCTGGGCTTCTCTCTGCAATATCAAATCCCCGTTAGCCAATTGCTGAACCAGTACATCTGGAACTCTTTCCTGCTGGCCGCCATTGCGCTGGTGTTTTACTGGGGGATTGGTCTGGCGGTGGGGATTGTTTCGGCCATGAGACCCAATTCGCTGTTTGATCATCTGGTCAGCGTGCTGGTGTTCGCCGCCATGTCTTTCCCGACCTTTTTCCTCTGCCTGCTGCTGATCAAGTGGTTCGCGGTAGACCTGCACTGGCTGCCCGTCGGCGGCATGACCAACACCGGCAGCGACGCCACCGGCTGGGCCTACGTCGTGCAGGTTGCCGCCCACCTTGTGCTGCCCGTACTCGCGCTGGTGATGCTGCAGGCGGGCAGCCTGACGCGCTACTTCCGCGCCAGTATGCTCGACGTGGTGAAAATGGACTTTATCCGCACCGCCCGCGCCAAAGGGCTGCGCGAGCGTACCGTTATTCTTAAACACGCCCTGCGCAATGCGCTGCTGCCGATCATCACCCTGCTGGGCTTTGAGCTGCCGGGGCTGTTCTCCGGGGCAATCATTACCGAAAAGGTCTTTAACTGGCCGGGCGCCGGCCACATTCATATTGATTCCCTCGCCGCCCGTGACTACCCGGTTCTGATGGGCTTCACGCTGTTTCTGGCGGTACTAACCATCCTCGGCAACCTGATTGCCGACGTGCTTTACGCGTGGGCCGACCCGCGCATTCGGGTGAGGTCGTGATGCTCAGCTCTCTGTTTTCTACCAACCGCCGCCTGCGCAAAGCCGAAATTCCGGCGCTGGCACAGGTGACGCCTTCCCCGTGGCATCAGGCCTGGCAGGCGCTGAGGCGCAACCGCCTGGCGATGTTCTGCCTGATTCTGCTGATAGTGATGGCAATCTGGTGCGCCCTGGGGCCGCTCTGGTCGCCGTGGAAGGACGACGCCACCGACGCCCTGATGATCAACAAGCCGCCGGGCGAAATCCACTGGCTGGGCACCGACTTCCTCGGGCGCGATGTCTACACCCGCCTGCTGCTGGCCGGGCGCATTTCATTAATTATCGGCCTGCTGACCATGCTGCTCTCGGTTACCCTCGGCTACCTGCTCGGCGCGGTTTCCGGCTATCTCGGCGGCTGGACCGACAAACTGATTATGCGCCTGGCAGACCTTGTGATGACCATTCCCAGCCTGCCGCTGCTGATCGTCGCGGGCGCGATGCTGTCGGAGCTCGACTTCTCGCCGGACTCGCGCATTTACATGGTGGTTATCATGCTGAGCCTGCTGGAGTGGCCGAAGCTGGCGCGCCTGGTGCGCGGGCAAATTCTCTCCCTGCGTGAGCGCGACTTTATGCTGGCGACCCGCGTATTAGGCCTTTCCGCCCGCCGCCGCCTGTTCGGGCACTTGCTGCCGAACACCATTCCAATTCTGGTGGTGATGGCGACGATGGCGGTGGCCAACGCCATTCTGATGGAGTCCGCGCTGAGCTACCTCGGCCTCGGCGTCGTGCCGCCCACGCCTTCGTGGGGCAACATGATGGACAGCGCCAACAGCCTGATCGACTTCCAGCGCCGCCCGTGGCTGTGGATGCCGCCGGGTATCGCCATTTTTATCACCGTGATCGCCATTAACGTGCTGGGCGACGGCCTGCGCGATGCGCTGGATCCGAAAATGAAGCGAGGCGCGAAATGAACGAAGCGCTGATTGAGTTCAATAACCTTTCCCTCTCCTTCGCCGGAGAGCATGGGCGCGTGCGTGCCGTGCAGGACGTGTCGTTTACCGTTCGCGCCGGGCAAACCGTCGGCGTCGTCGGCGAGTCAGGCTGCGGCAAAAGCGTGACCGCCATGTCGCTGATGGGGCTGCTGCCTCCGCAGGCGGCACGTATCGACGGCGGCGAAATCCTGTTTCAGGGTAAAAATCTGCTGGGCCTGAAGCCCGCGCAGATGGCAGATTTGCGCGGCAACGAACTGGCGATGATTTTCCAGGAGCCGATGACCGCCCTGAACCCGGTGCTGACTATCGGCGACCAGCTTTGCGAGCCGCTGATCCGCCACCGGGGCGAAACGCCCAAGGCCGCCTGGCAGCTGGCGACACAAATGCTGACCGACGTCGGGCTGGCGCGAGCGGAAAGCCTGATGGCCAGCTACCCACACCAGCTTTCCGGCGGGATGTTACAGCGCGTGATGATCGCCATGGCGCTGAGCTGCAGGCCAAAGCTGCTGATCGCCGATGAGCCGACGACGGCGCTGGACGTCACCGTTCAGGCGCAGATCCTACGTCTATTGCGGGATCAGGCTCGCCAGCACCGTATGGCGCTGATGCTGATCACCCACGATCTCGGCGTTATCGCCCAGATGGCCGAACACGTCGTGGTGATGTATGCCGGGCGCATCGTTGAGCAGGGGCCAACGGCGGAGGTGCTCCGCAATCCGCTGCACCCTTATACCAAAGGGCTGATTTCTTCCCGGCCTGTTCCCGGCGAACGCCGCCGCAGGCTCTATTCGATCCCCGGCCAGGTGCCCGATTTAGCCGCCCTGCCGCCCTACTGCGCCTTTACCGATCGCTGTGAACGCGCCACCGATCGCTGCCGCCAGGGCATTCCGTCGCTGCTCGGCCAGCAGCGCCAGGCCGCCTGTTTTTACAGTGAGTTAGCGGAGTCCGCATCGTGAACACTCAGTACGTTATTGAAGTCGAAGGGCTCAAAAAACACTTCCCGCTGCGCGACGGGCTTTTTGGCCAACAAACTGGCGAGCTGCGCGCGGTCGACGGCGTCAGCTTCAACATTCGCCAGGGCACGATTTTCGGCCTCGTGGGCGAGTCCGGCAGCGGAAAAACCACCGTTGGCCGCACCCTGCTTGGCCTGTATGACAAAACCGCCGGTAGCGTGAAGTATCGCGGCAAAGAATTGAGTGAGTTGAGCGCCAAAGAATCGCGGGCGCTGCGCCCCAAAATCCAGCTGGTATTTCAGGATCCTTACAGCTCTTTAAACCCGCGCATCCGCGTGGGCGATGCCATCGGGGAAGCGATGCTGGAGCACAAGCTGTGCACCCGCGCCGAACTGCGGGACAAGGTGCTGGAAGTGATGAAGATTTGCGGGCTGGCACCGCAGCATTACACCCGTTTCCCGCATGAATTTTCCGGCGGCCAGCGCCAGCGCATCGGTATTGCCCGCGCGCTGATCCTTAACCCCGATTTTATTATTGCGGACGAACCGATCTCGGCGCTCGACGTCTCCATTCAGGCGCAGATCATCAACCTGTTTTCCGATCTGCGCGACGAACGCGGCGTGACGTTTCTGTTTATCTCGCACGATCTCGGCGTGGTGGAGCACCTCTGCGACGACGTCGCGGTGATGTATCTCGGCCAACTGGTGGAAACTGCCAGCCGCGACACGCTGTTCAGCCGACCACTGCACCCGTATACGCAGGCGCTGTTAGCCGCGGTTCCGACGCTGGACCCGGACAGCGAGCCGGTGGCCGCCATTCAGGGCGAAATCCCCGATCCTTCTCGCCCGCCTTCCGGCTGCCGCTTCTCCTCGCGCTGCCCGCTGGTCACCGACCGCTGCCGCCAGGAGGTCCCGGCGCTGCGGGAAGTGGGCGATGCTCATCGCGTCGCGTGTCATTTGGTGTAACTCTGTGATTCAGGCAGACAGCGGCCTGAGTACGCTGTCTGCCACCACCTGCCCTGACTCCAGCTTGATCAGCCTGTCCGCCAGCGGGAAATAGCGGTCGTCGTGGGTAATGGCGAGCACCGTTTTGCCTTCCGCTTTCAGCATCGGCAGCAGCACTTTGTAGAACACCTCTTTAAAACCGGGATCCTGATCTGCCGCCCATTCGTCAAACAGATAAAAAGGCCGATTCTCCAGCCATGCCTGCAGCAGCGCGAGACGTTTACGCTGCCCCTGAGAAAGCGCGGTGGTCGAGAAACGCCCGCCCCGGAAGGCCACTTTGTGGTCGAGCTTCAGCAGGTGCAGCAGCTTATTCACCTGGTCCGCCGTGCGCTCGTGGACGTTATCCACGTCATCGAACAGGAAGAAATCATTGAATACCACGGCAAAATGCTGGCGGTAGATCTCACGCTGCTCGGGCGTTATCAGCCTGCCGTTTAGTCGGAGGTCGCCGCTGTCCGGCGGGTAAAGGCCCACCAGCAGATTGGCCAGCGTGGTTTTCCCGCTGCCGTTGCCGCCCACCAGAAAGACCAGCTCGCCCTGAGTGAAACGAAGATTAAGCGGCCCGAGAGTAAAACGTTCCCCCTCTTCGCCCTGATATTCGTAGCGAATATCGGCCAGCTCAAGGCCGTCAAAACGCGGCGGGCTTTTCAGCGGCAGCAGCTTTTCCTGCGGCAGATCGGTTTTAAGCTGGGCGATTCGCTGGAGCGCGATGCGGGCGCTGGTCACCGTCGGCAGCGCCGACAAAACGCCTTCCACCGGCACAATCATGTACAGAAAAATCATCGTGTAGCCGGTCATCACCGCCGAACTCAGCGCCAGCGACTCCCGCAGCCAGTAAAGCACCACGCCGATAAACGCGAAGAACAGCACGCTACCCCAGCTCTTCGCCAGGCCGTAAAACACATACCCACGAGTGCGTTCGATGCGCACCGCCTCGATATTCTCGCTCAGTGGTCCGTCGACAAAATGCCGCCTGCGCGACGGGTTCAGGCGAAACTCGCGCCCGCCATCGAACAGTTTTTTACACTGGGCAATCAGCGTATCTTCCCGCTGCCGCGAGCTACGCAACAGCCCCAACGCTTTACCGTGGGCGGCGCGGTAGCCCATCGCCCCCAGGCCAAGCACCAGCAGCGCCAGCAGCAGGACCTGCCACGACAGCGTGCCGAGGTAAATCAGGCAGCCGATAATCGCCGCCCCATAGATAAGCAGCCCCGGCAGGCTGACGAAAAAGACCACCAGGGTGTCGAGATCCTGAGTCAGAATGGACACCGCTTTTGCCATGCCGGTTTTCTCCAGCTGCGCCCAGGCGGTTTCGCTGACGTGATCCACCACGTCTTTGCGCAGCGTGGCCTTCACTTTTTGCCCGAGCCACATAAACAGCGTTTCGGCCAGCACGCGGGTGCCCAGCATTAACGCGGCCAGCAACACAAACTGCAGCGCCACGTCGGCCAGCCCGCCGGGCGGCAGCGTCAGGCTATGGTTGATCACCGCCAGCAGCGAGGCGTTGCTTAACCCGCTGACCACGCTGGCAAACGCCGCCAGCACCAGCCAGCCGCCCACCAGGCGGAACAGCATCATTAACAGAGACATTGTTACTTCCTTTTCGACATTACTCTGCCGGCGCTATTGTTGATGTGTATGCGCCCGGCTACGGATCAGCGGCCATACCAGCAGCGGTACGCCGACCAGCGACGCCACCAGCCCCACGGGCAGCTGACGCGGATAGAGAAAATTGCGGCCCATCCAGTCCGCCAGCACCATAATCAGCGCGGACAGCAGCGCGGCGGTGAACAGCTGCGCCATCGGGCGTTTCGCACCGGCTTTTCTCGCCAGATGCGGCCCCAGCAGCCCGACAAACGACACCGGCCCGACGATCAGCGTGGCCAGCCCGGTCATCAATGCGGCCAGCGCCAGCACGCTAATCCTCGCCCTGGCGACATTCACGCCCAGCGAACCGCTCACCTGCCCGAGCGGCAGCAGCAGTAGCCAGCGTTTGCACAGCGGAGAAACCGCCAACAGCAGCAACATGGCGAAGAACACGCCGATGGCGATGCCGTTATTGACGTAGTAGGTGCTGCCGGTCATCAGTTGCAGCAGCATCGAACTGGCCTGGCGGTTATTCAGCATCACAATGCTGGCGATGGCCTGGAACAGCGCGTTCAGCGCCAGACCGTTCAGCAGCACCCGCTGCGGGTTAAAGGCGCTCTGGCGGCTGCTCCACAGCGTTACCAGCAGGCTGATCAGCGCCCCGGCGGCGCTGCTGAGAATCATCAGCCCCGTTCCGCCCGTGGGGAACAGCAGCAGAAATGCCGTCACGCCCATCGCCGCCCCGCCGCCAATGCCGAGGATCTCCGGGCTTGCCAGCGGGTTACCGCTGACGCGCTGCATCAACACGCCCGCCGCCGCCAGCAAAGCCCCGGCGCTCAATGCCGCCAGCAGGCGCGGCAGGCGCATCGGCAGCAAAGCGGGTTGCTCCGCAAGGGTCGTCCAGTGCCAGCCGTGCAGCCCCTGGCCGACAAACAGCGACAGCACAACAGCCACCAGCAGCAGCGCAGAAGCCATGCCCGCCGGGAAGCGCACGCCGCCCGCTTCGCCTTCGTAAGCTGAAGGCGTGGTATCCAGTACCTGGTGCCGGGCCTTGCCCGCCAGCAGGATCAGCAGCGGGCCGCCGGTCAGGGCAGTTAACATCCCCACCGGCAGCAGTTGCCCGTCCAGCAGCGTGATACGGCTGACGCACAGGTCGGTGAACCACAGCAAACCGGCCCCAATAAGCAGCGAGTGGCTGAGCATTTGCCGGGTGGTACGCGCCCCACCTAAACGCGCCAGGTGCGGGGCGGCCAGGCCGATAAAACCAATCACCCCGACGCTGTTAATGATTAAGGCGCTCATCACCAGCGCCAGCGCCATCGCTACCGAACGGATCAGCAGCGGAGAAGCCCCCAGGCTGCTCACCATCGCCTCCGGCAGCCTGAGCAGCGCCAGCGGGCGCAGCAACAACAGCAAAGCCAGGCCGCACAGCCCGAGCCAGGGCAGAATCGCCGTCACGACGCTCCAGTCCTGCTGCGCCAGCGAACCGCCGCCCCACATCAGCACCGACAGCAGAAAACGGTCGTTGATCACCGCCATGATCATCGTCAGCGAGCCGCACCACAGGTTGACCAACATCCCCGCCTGAATCATCACCAGCGGCGACAGACGCTGCCGCCAGGAAAGCAGCAACACCAGCAGCAAAGCGACAACTTCCCCGGTAATCACTATGCCGGTTCGTGCAGAGAGCAGCGTCGCCGGGAACCACATCGACGCCACACCCAAAGCCAGCGTTGCGCCGGAAGTCATGCCGAGCGTAATCGGTTCCGCCAGCGGATTGCGCAGCGCCCGCTGCATCAGCCAGCCGCAAAGGGCCAGTACGGCGCCGCCGAGTAAAGCCATCACCTGGCGTGGGAACCACATGGAGTGCAGGATCACCGCCTGCGCGTCGGCCATTTTCGAGCTAAACAGCACGTTCAGGCCGTGAAGAAGCCCGTCGTACTGCGCGACGTTTTGCAGCGCCATGACGATGCTTGCCAGCCAAAGCCCGGCGATCAGCAGCCAGGAAGCCGTCGTTTTTCCCGTCTCAGCCATGCTGCCACCCCGCCACGATTTGCCCCAATGCTTCAGCAATGCGCGTGGCCGTCACAAGCGCACCACCGGAATTGAATTTTTGCGCCGGGAACGCCAGCTGAGTCTGAGAGGTGAGCGGCAGGCGCTGCCAGAGCAGTGAACGCTGCCAGCGTTGGATCTGCGGCCATTGCCCGTCCTCCGGCAAAAGAATCAGCCCGGCATTATCTGCCCCAATGCGCATCAGCTCGACCATAGCCTCGCCCTGCGCGTTAACGCCGCCGCGCCAGGCATTGCTGAAACCGCAGCGCGACAGCACATCTCCGGCGAGGCTGCCCGTGCCGTAAAGCCGCATATGCAGCGCGTCTACCGGCGTGGCGATAAACAGCGGACGTTGATAAGCAGAAGCGGATTCTCTGGCACGAATCGCAGCCTGCTCAAAAGCCGCCGTGACCGCACGAGCCTGCGCCTGGCGCTGGAGTACAACAGCCAGCTTATCGAGGGAAATTTGCCATTCGGCGAGACTGCCGGTTGGCAGCGTCAGCGTGGGCGCAATACGATCCAGCTGAGGCTTAAGAAGCGCGTGACCCGGCGTGATAACGATCAGACCGGGCTTCAACGCATACAGGGTTTCGAGGTTTGGCTGAAACAGCAGGCCGATATCCACCACGCTGGCGGGCAGTTCCGGCGTGCCTATCAGCTTGCGATACCAGTCGGGGGCCGATACCGACTGCGGCGTCACGCCAAGCGCCAGAATCAGCTCAGTCAGCCCCCAGTCCAGCACCGCCAGGCGCTGCGGAGGCCCGGAAACGGCACCAGCCGCCCCGATAAACGGGGCGGCCAGCGCAAAGGTCAGTAAACGTCTGCGGGAGAGCATTCGCTTACCACTGGTAGCTTAACGTTGCCACGTACTGACGCTTAACCGCGTACTCACAGCCGTTGTTTTGGCAGGCTGCAAGGTAGGTTTTGTTCGTCAGGTTAGCGGCGTTAAGGGCAACCTGCCACTGGCGGTACTGCCAGCCGATGCGGGCGTCATACACCGTGGCGCCCGGCACCTGCAGCGAGTTATCCGTTGTCGCATAGCTTGGGCCGACATAGCGCACGCCGCCGCCGAGGGAGAAACCATCCAGCGGGCCGCTGAACGCGTACTGGCTCCAGAGCTTGGCCAGGTTGCGGGAAATGCCCATCGGGTGTTTGCCTTCGCTGCCGTCGTTCGCCTGCAGCACTTCCGGGTCGGTCAGCGAGTAGGATGCGAGGATCTGCCAGGCTGGCGTGACGTTCACTTTACCTTCCAGTTCGATCCCACGGGAGCGGATCTCTCCGGTCTGCACGCTGTAATTCACATGATCGGGATCCGGCGTGGCGACGTTGGTTTGACGCAGATCGAACAGCGCCAGAGTAAACAGCGCGTCCATTCCGACCGGATCGTACTTCAGCCCAACTTCGGTCTGCTTGCCTTTGGTTGGCTTAAACGCATTGCCGTTAAACCCGGTACCCGCGCTTGGCACAAACGAGGTGGAATAGCTGATGTACGGCGCAATGCCGTTATCAAAGTGGTACAACAGCCCCGCGCGGCCGGTGGTGGCGTAGTCATTGCGCGTCTGGTGAGAACCGTCCAGCAGGTTGGTCGCTTTGGTTTGCGCGCTGTCATACCGCCCGGCGAGGCTCATCACCCAGTTGTCCAGCGTCAGCTGATCCTGCAGGTAAAGCCCCGTTTGATCCATCGTCGAATGGCTGTTGCTGGTAAACGCCGGGATCTCGACCGGCGTGCTGTAGTCCGGGTTGAGGTAATTCAGCGGCACAGCGTCGCCGTAGCCCGCCTGGCTGCGCACCGAGGAGTGCATCACATCCACGCCGAGCAGCGCGGTGTGCGACACTGGCCCGGTATCAAAGCGGAACTCGCCCTGGTTATCCGCCGCAAAGTTACTCATCGTTTCGGTAAGGTTCATGGAGTAGCGGTCAACCAGCGGCTGGGTTGGGTACGTCCCGAACGGGTACACCATGCGGTAATCGGCGCTGCTGCTGATGTAACGCACGTTCTGGCGCAGCGTAATGTTATCGTTCAATTCGGTACGGAACTGATAGCCGATGCTGCCCTGCCTGCGGGTGTAGGTATCAAAGCCCGGCTGGCCGCCGTAGAAGTGGGTGCCAATATTACCGTTCGGGTTGTTCACCAGCGTGCCTTTGACCGGCAGCATGTTGTAGAAACCGGTGTCAGGATCCTGGCGCAGCTGGGCCAGCAGCGTCAGGCTGGTGCGATCGTTTGGCTGCCAGGTCACGGACGGCGCAATGTCGTAGTGCTGGTAGCGGGTATGATCGACCTGCGTTTTGGTGTCGAAGAAGGTGCCCGCCACGCGGCCAAGCCACTCTTGGCTGTCGGTTAGCGGGCCGGTGACGTCAAAGCCGGTGCCAAACTGGCTGTTATTCCCGGCGCTGACGTAAACCTGGCCGCCCGGCTGGGCCTGCGGCGTTTTGCTGACAAGATTCACTACGCCGCCGGGGTTAGCCTGGCCGTAGAGCACCGAAGCCGGACCTTTGACCACTTCAATGCGGGAGAGCAGGAACGGATCCCACGCCGGGCGGCTCCACCAGGCTTCGCGCGGCAGGCGCAGGCCGTCCAGATATTCGTCGGCTTCAAAGCCACGCACCATGATGGTGTCAAAGCGGGTATCCGGGCCGGCATCTTCCGAGGAGACGCCCGCGACGTAGCGCAGCGTCTGGGGAATGTTTTTTGCCGCCATGGCCGCGATTTGCGCCTGTGTCACCACCGAAATACTCTGCGGCGTGCGGCTAATCAGCGAGCTGGATTTGGTGCCAGCCACCGCCTCATGTGCCACCACATTGGTTTCATCTTCCTGCCCGGAAGAAGAAGGTGCCGTGGCCGTAACAACCATCGTGCTGTCCTGTGCCGCCGGTTTGTCTGCTGCATGGGCAAAGCCCGCGCACGCCGCAAAGACCGCACAACTTAACGCCTTTAAAGGCATGTTCCCGTTTACCCATCCGCCCTGTTTCATATCGACCGTATCATGTTATAAGAAGAGGATCGAAATGATAATTATTCACCTTTAAAAGAGAAGAGCACCCGTGGCAGAATAGCGCGATCGGTTGACGGGATATCGCAAAGCGGACAGAGATTGTCTTAACGCGCTACTGCATCATGAAATGGCGAGAATCGGACGAACGGCAGGCAACAAATGATAAAGCAATTCACACAGCAGAGTCCGCAGGAAGCGTTTCTGGAAGTACGAGAACTCCATTATAGCGCAGGAAGCCAGGAGCCGTTTCACGCCCACGAGCAGGGCCAGCTGATTTACCCGGTCAGCGGCGTGGCAAAAATCCGCAGCGAGCAAAACGTCTGGGTCGTCGCCCCTGGCCACGCGCTTTGGCTGCCGGGGCGACTGCCTCACGGCCTGGAAGCCATCGGCAACGTGGTCACCCACAATCTCTACATGACGCCAGCGGCTTCTGCCGCGTTCAGCCGCCACAGCCGCAGCCTGGCCGTCACGCCGCTGTTTCAGTCCCTGACCGTCGCTGGCCTGGAAAAACCCGCCGACCCGCAGCGAAGCCAGCTATTGCACGACCTGCTGCACAACGAGCTGCTGCGCCTGCAGGATATTGCCCTGTGCCATATCACCCTCCCCCACGACAGGCGTATTCGCCAGCTTTGCGATGCGCTGTGCAGCGACCTTTCCCAGCGGGAAACCCTGGCCTGGTGGGGAAAACGGGTCGGCGCAAGCGAAAGAACCCTGGCGAGGCTGTTCCGGGAAGAGACGCAGCTCAGCTTTACCGAATGGCGGCAGCAAATGCACCTGGTGGAAGCCGTCTGCCACCTTGCGCGCGGCACCACCATCAGCAATCTTTCCAGCACGCTCGGCTACGCCAGCAGCAGCGCGTTTATCGCTATGTTCAGGAAAAAGCTGGGCGTTTCCCCGCAGAGGTATATTGGCCGCTATCTCTGACACGGCTTTTACAATCCGGTTCCATCGGCGATAATCACCGTTTGCGCCCCGGACCGGAACAACCATGAGCGACACGAAGCCCCCGCAAACGACGGCCAAGCGCCCGATGAAACTCAGCACCTCGGTGACGCTGATGCTGTGCGCCGTTATCGGCTCGGTGCTGCTTGTGGTTTACGCCCTGTACTTTATCCAGATCAGCAACGCCACCCGCAGCGGTCTGAAAGACACCGCGCTGGCGGTGGCGAGAACCCTGGCCGACGATCCGACGATCAAATACGGCCTGACGCAGCCCCACAGCAAAGACATTATTCCGCCGGTAGCCACCCGCGTGCAGGAGCGTAACGACCTGCTGTTCGTGGTGGTGACCGACATGAACGGCATTCGCTATTCACATCCCCAACCCGGCAATATTGGCTCGCATTTTATTGGCGACGACATTTTCCCGGCGCTGGAGGGCAAAGAGAATGTGTCGATCAACCACGGCGTGCTGGCGGAAGCCCTGCGCGTCTTTACGCCGGTCTATAACGAACAGCATAAGCAGATAGGCGTGGTCGCCATCGGCATCTCGCTGAGCAAAGTGGACGAGCAGATCAGCAAGAGCCGCTGGAGCGTGCTCTGGACGGTGTTGTTCAGCGCCCTGTTCGGCTCGCTCGGCACCTGGGTGCTGGTGCGGGTGCTGAAACGCATTCTGTTCGGCTTTGAGCCGTATGAAATCTCCGCGCTGTTCGAGCAGCGCCAGGCTATGCTGCAGTCCGTTAAAGAGGGCATTATCGCCGTTGACCGCGAAGGCCGCGTGACGCTTATCAACCACGCGGCGCGCAAAATGCTGCTCTCCCCGGACGATTTCCGCCTCGGTAAAACCGTGCCGCCGGGGCCGCTGGTGGCCACGCTGTGCGAAGTGCTGCACACCGGCACGCCGATTCAGGATCGGCAAATCATCAGCTATGGCCGCCTGGTCTTGTGTAATGCGGTGCCAATTCGTATAAATAATCAGGTGATCGGCGCCATCAGTACCTTCCGCGATAAGACTGAAATCAATTTGTTGACCCAGCGTGTAGACGGCATGGTGAATTATGTCGACGCGCTGCGCGAGCGCTCGCACGAATTTATGAATAAGCTGCACGTCATTCTTGGCCTGCTGCAGCTTAAGCATTACGACAAGCTTGAAGAGTACATTCTGCAAACCGCCAGCAATTACCAGACGGAAATTGGCACGCTGCAGAGCAAAATTAAGTCGCCGGTGATTGCCGGGTTCCTGATTGGCAAGATTAACCGCGCGCGGGAAGCGGGCCACCATCTGGCGCTTGCCGACGAATGCCAGCTGCCGGACAACCCGAACGAACTTCAGGTGATGGCGCTGATTACCGCGCTGGGCAACCTGATTGAAAACGCGCTGGACGCGATGGGCGACCAGCCTGATGGCGAAGTAGGCGTGCTGCTGCACTACCAGAACGGCGTGCTAAGCGTGGAAGTCAGCGACGACGGACCGGGTATAGAGCCGGACCATATTCAGTCTATTTTTGACAAAGGCTACTCCACCAAAGGCGAGCAGCGTGGCGTGGGGCTGTTCCTTGCCAGGCAGCAGCTTGAGCGCCTTGGTGGCAGTATTCAGGTGGAGTCAGAACCCGGCGTCTTCACCCAATTCTTTGTGCAGTTACCCTGGGATAGTGAAAGGAACAATGCGTGATTAATGTCTTAATTGTTGATGATGATGCGATGGTTGCGGAGCTTAACCGCGCCTACGTCAGCCAAATCCCGGGCTTTAGCTGCTGCGGTTCCGCCTCCACGCTGAAACAGGCGCGGGAGATGGTCAGCAACCCGGAGCTAAAAATAGATCTGATCCTGCTGGATGTGTATATGCAGCAGGATAACGGCCTGGATCTGCTGCCGACGCTGCGTGAAGCGGGAAAAACCATCGATGTGATCGTTATCTCCTCGGCGGCGGACGCGGCGACTATCCAGAAGTCGATGCACTACGGCGTGGTGGATTACCTGATCAAACCGTTCCAGTTCCCGCGCTTTGAAGAAGCGTTAACCAACTGGCGCGAAAAGAAAAACCTGATGGGCACCCACAAATATTACGAGCAGGCGGACGTTGACCGACTGCTGCACGGTGGCTCCCCGGTGGTGGCGGACGCCAAGCGCCTGCCGAAAGGGCTGACGCCGCAAACGCTGCGCACCATTTGCCAGTGGATCGACACCCATCCGACGGAAGAGTTCTCCACCGACGAACTGGCAGCGGCGGTAAATATCTCTCGCGTGTCATGCCGTAAGTATCTGATCTGGCTAGCGCAGATCAATATCCTGTTCACCAGCATTCATTACGGCATGACCGGCCGCCCGGTGTACCGCTATCGCCTGCAGGCCGAACAGCTTGGCCTGCTCAAGCAGTACTGCCAGTAATCAGCCGGTAGCTGTCATCCAGTAACGTAAAGCGGAACTGGCTGGCGGAAGAGAGAATAATCTCTCGCTGTTTGGTGACAAAAATCGCCTCGATATCGGGGCGATTCGCCAGCACTGCGCCGCCCTTTTCTAATCCCATGCCGTAAATCAACGTCGTCCAGATGTCCCCATCCAGCGAGTCAGTCGAGACGATCGTCACGCTATCCAGGTCGTTATCCAGCGGGTAGCCCGTGCGCGGGTCGAGAATATGGTGATAGCGTTTGCCGTCCAGCTCGAAATAGCGCTCGTAAACGCCGGATGTCACCACCGATTTGTTCGCCACCTCAATCACGCCCAGCATCTCTTCCGGGCCGCTAAACGGCTTTTTCAGCCCGATGGTCCAGCCGCCTTCCGGCGAGCCCAGCGTCTGCACGTTGCCGCCGAGGTTAATCAGCCCCTGCGCCACGCCCTGCCGCTGCAGGAAGTCGCGTACCCGGTCGGCAATGTAGCCCTTGGCTATCGCGCCCAGGTCTATTTCCATCCCGCTATGTGCCAGGTAAACGCTGCCTTCGGCTTCGTCCAGCACCACCTGATGCGGCTGCGTGCGCGGCAGCAGCGCGGCGATGTCTTCTGCCGGCGGAACGCTATCGCCCTTGAAACCAATCTTCCACCGCTTCACCAGCGGGCCAATGGCGAGATTAAAAATACTGTCGGGGAACAGGCTGGCGGCTTTGGCGCATTTGATAAGCTCGAACACCGGACGGCTGACGGCAACCGGATGTTTGCCCGCCGCGTGATTAATGCTCATCACCTGGGATTCGGCCCGGTTCACGGTGAGCAGATCTTCGTATTGTTTAATCAGGCGGAACACCTGAGAGGCGAGAGTTTCGTTGGGTTCGAACAGCTTGAGGAGAATGGGCGAGCCCATTAAAACGGCGGAGTAGCCATAAACACCTTCGGGTTGCGACATAGCGGGCTCCTTTTGCTGAAAAGGTTGCGCCCCGGCGAGGGCCGGAGCGCAGTTGGGCTTAGCGTTTTGCCCAGCTTGCCGCCTGATGGCCCGCCAGGGTACCAAAGACAATAATATCTGCCACCGCGTTACCGCCGATGCGGTTGCCGCCGTGAATACCACCGGCCACTTCACCCGCCGCGAACGCGCCAGGGATAACCTGATGCAGTTTATCCAGCACTTCGGTTTCGGCGTTGATGGTCACGCCGCCCATGGTGTGGTGCACCCCAGGGGCGATGCGGATGGCGTGGAACGGGCCATCTTTAATCGGGTTGCGCAGCGCGGTTTGACGGCCAAAATCTTCGTCGTACTGATTTTCCACGAAGCCGTTGTAACGCTCAAGCGTGGCGAGGAAGGTGTGGTAATCCATTCCCAGTTTCTCCGCCAGTTCGCGAGGCCCTTCGGCGCTGACCACAAAGCCTTTGGCGATGTACTCATCTGCCGCTTTGTTTTTAGTGCGAACGTTCTCGTCGAACACGATGTAAGCGTATTTCTCCGGCAGCGCGATAATCTGCGCCGACACTTTATCGCGGGTTTCCATTTCGTTGAAGAAGCGGCTGCCTTTTTGGTTCACAAGGATGGCACCGCCGCCGCGAATGGACTCGGAAATCAGGTACGAGGTGGTTTGCTCCACGGTTGGGTGAATCTGTATTTCGCCCATATCCACGGTGCCTGCGCCCAGTTTTTCCAGCAGCGCGATACCGCCGCCCGTGGCGCCTTTGTGGTTAGTGGTGACAAAGCCTTCCAGATCCGGGCGATATTTCACCACCATCGAGCTGTTGGCGCTGAAGCCGCCGGTCGCCACGATCACGCTTTTCGCGTGGATGGTCAGCGCTTCGTTTTCGTCCGTCAGCAGCGCCACGCCGCTGACTGCGCCCTGGTCAAACAGGATTTCCGTTACCGCCGTTTCCATCAGCACGTCGATGCTGCGTTTGTTGATGTTACGCAGCAGGCCGCTGATCAGGTAGCCGCCGACCGCCGATCCGTCACGTGGGCGGTGGGTGCGGTCAATGCTCATCCCGCCGGTGGTGGTGATGTCGTTCAGCATGATGCCGCGATCCGCCAGCCACTCAATGGCCTGCGGGGCGTTTTCCACAAAGCGGTGCAGCAGCTCTGGGTTATTTTTGTTGTAGCCGCCTTTCAGGGTTTCGGCATAGAACAGCTCTTTGCTGTCGAAGATACCTTTGACGCGCTGGAAGCGGGTTTCCGCCGCGTTCATCCCGGCAGATGCCTTAACGGTGTTCCCGCCGATGGACGGCATTTTCTCAACGATCAGCACGCTGGCACCTTCGTCGTGGGCCTGAATCGCCGCCGCCAGACCGGCACCGCCGCTGCCGACCACAACCACGTCGTAGCTCTGCGGGGCGCTAACGCCGCCGCTTTCTTCAAACGCCTGCTGCTTGCTGGATTTCACCATCGCTTTAGAAACGGCTTTTTTCACCGCTTCGCTCTGGGAAGTCGCGCCGGAAATGGCATCCACAAACGGCGAGTTGGCGGTCAGGATACGGGTACGAATTTCTTCGAAGTTAGTGGTGAACTCCACGTCGTCCTGCGGGCCAGCGGCCAGCGCGATATCGGCGATGCGATCGCTGTCGAGGCTGACGTTAATCACCAGTTGGTTGACGTCATCGCTGACGGTTTCTTCGAAGATCCCCGGTTTAAATTTAGAGGCTCCGCCCATGCTCATGTCACGGATCATCGCCTCGACCAGCGAGAAGCGCCACAGCGGCTCAGGGATGGTCAATTCTTCGCGTTTGGTGCTGTCGATAAACAGATCCAGCACTTCGCCGTTGGCGATGCGGGCAGTCCAGTCCGGGTAGGCAATGCAGGCGCGGCCTACGGCCACCAGGTCATACCCGTGCTCCAGCGCGGTTTCCACGTCGGAAGCATTCACGATGCCGCCCACGCCCATCACCGGGATCTGCGCCAGCGCGTCGGAGCGCATTGCACAGTATTTGTTGATCAGCGGCGTCGGGTCGGCGGTGTCGTTAATGGACGGACGCAGCGAGTAACCCAGAGAGAAGTGCAGGTAGTCCAGGCCTCGCTCGGCCAGTTTTTCCAGCAGGTACATGGTGTCGTCGAAACGAATCCCAGGCACTTCAAGCTCTTCCGGGGAGAAACGGTAGCCGATGATGAATGCATCGTCAGCAAACTGACGCACCATCTGATGGGTGATATCCAGCACGGCAAGCGGGAACTTAGCGCGGTTGTCGCGGCTGCCGCCCCATTCGTCATCACGCTGGTTTGAGTTCGGGGAGTAGAACTGTTGAATCAGATAGGTGTTCGCGCCGTGGATTTCCACACCGTCGAAACCAGCCTGAATGGCGCGGCGAACGGCCTCACCAAATTTAGTCACCATGCCCGCCACTTCTTCTGTGGTCAGGGCACGCGGTGTTGCAGCACCGTCGCGTGGTGCGGCCAGCGCGCTTGGGCCAACCGGCGTGCGGCCACCGATGAGTTTAGGGTCGACCATGCGGCCGCCGTGGTAAATCTGCAGCAGGGCTCTGGAGCCTTCAGCTTTAATCGCGGCGGCGATTTTCGCCAGGCCAGCAATTTTTTCGTCGGTGTCTATCCCGATAGCGCCAGGGAAGGCCAGGCCTAAATCGTCAATAAAGCAGCATTCCACCACGATGGTACCGATGCTCCCGGCGCGGACGCGGTAGTACTCCACCAGCTCTTCGGTCACGGTGCCATCAAAATACCCGGTACAGGTAGTCATCGGTGCCATTAGCAGACGATTTTTTAACGCCGTACCGTTAGGTAAAGTAAATGGGCTTAACATGTTTTTGTCGGTGCTCATAATGTCGACTCCAAACTTTAAAATTTAAAACTGAGAATTCGGTTGCTGGCACTATTTTCGTTCTGGTTATTGGCCATTTCGCATGTCAACAATATAAGACTATTTTTAGTTACCAAACTATTTACGTTAGTTTAAAAACTATTAAAGAACCGTAATAACACAATTACCCACAACGTGTTATTAATTAAAATATAAAAGATAACAGCTTATTAAATTAATATAACATTTTAGTTACCTACCAGATGCACGCCGTGAACATGCGCCAGACCATGCGGCAAGCGGAATCGAGTCAGCAAAAAACATCAAAAATGACCTGAGCGCCGCTTTTTTAATGATCAAACTGATAACTTTTCGCCGTAAATAACCCTGCTAAAACACGAACTATTATTTTTTACGAAAAGAATAACCAGAATCTGTTTTTTTGATCTCGATCAATTGTCATATACCCCGAAAGCGCAATATATAACTATCCATAAAATTTAATTCACCGCCGATAAAAAGCGATGAATACCTATTTCCGCAACCGCTAACCAAGAGCGTTTAATTAATAAAGTAAGTTTAAAAACTAAAGTAAGCGGAAATATAAAACGAATCCTTAACTCCTTATAACGGTGTCATTATGAGTGTAATAACCACCAATCTACCGCCGCTCAAAGAGAGCAATAAAAAAGCAGGCAACAACAAACGTTGGCTGATGATGGCCCTGCCCATCATTGTGGCGCTGTTGCTGATGCTGGTTCCGGTCCCGGACGGCCTGCCGCCGTACGCCTGGCACTTCTTCGCTGTCTTCGTCGGCGTTATCGTCGGGCTTATCTTCGAACCGCTGCCGGGCGCCGTTATCGGCCTGACCGGGATCGTCGTCATTTCGCTCGGCAGTCAGTGGCTGCTGTTCAGCCCGGAGCAAATGGCCGACCCGAAATTCAAGCTGGCGGGAGCCTCCTTTAAATGGGCGGTCAGCGGCTTCGGGAACTCCACCGTCTGGCTTATCTTCGGCGCATTTATGTTTGCTGCCGGTTACGATAAGACCCAGTTTGGCCGCCGACTGGCGCTGATTCTGGTGAAATACCTTGGCCGCCGCAGCCTGACGCTGGGCTACGCCATTGCTTTCGCCGACCTGCTGCTGGCACCGTTTACCCCGTCCAACACCGCACGCAGCGGCGGGACCATCTACCCGATTATCGCTAACCTGCCGCCGCTGTATGGCTCAAAACCTAACGACCCAAGCGCGCGTAAAATCGGTTCTTACCTGATGTGGGTGGCTATCACCGCAGCCTGTATCACCAGCTCAATGTTCCTCTCTGCGCTGGCCCCTAACCTGCTGGCACTGGCTTTGGTGAAAAGCATCGTTGGCATCAACATCTCCTGGGGCATGTGGTTCCTCGCCTTCCTGCCGCTGGGCCTGCTGTTACTGCTGACCATGCCGCTGCTGGCTTACTGGCTCTACCCGCCTGAAGTGAAAGTGAACGACGAAGTGCCAAAATGGGCGAGCCGTGAACTGGAAAAACTGGGCAAACTGTCCCGCAACGAAATCCTGCTGCTGGTGTTCGTCTGCTCCGCGCTGGTGATGTGGATCTTCGCGGCAAGCTGGATTGAACCTGCGCTTGCGGCCCTGCTGGTTATCGTGCTGATGCTGTGGACCGGCGTTCTGAACTGGAACGACATCACCAATAACAAAGCGGCGTGGAACACCTTCGTCTGGTTCGCCACCCTGGTTGCCCTGGCCGATGGCCTGTCTTCTACCGGCTTCATCTCCTGGCTGGGTAAAGAAGGCGGCGCGCTGATGACCGGTATCGCCCCAGGCACCGCGACCATTGTCCTGCTGCTGGCGTTCTACCTGCTGCACTACCTGTTTGCGAGCACCACCGCGCACACCACCGCGCTGCTGCCAGCGATGCTGACCATCGCCTCCACCATTCCGGGCATGAATATGGAAGTGTTCTGTCTGCTGATGGTGACCTCGCTGGGTATCATGGGCATCATCACTCCATACGGCACCGGCCCAAGCCCTATCTACTACGGTAGCGGCTACCTGCCAACTAAAGATTACTGGCGCCTGGGCACCATCTTTGGTGGCCTGTTCCTGGCCGCGCTGCTGGTGATTGGTTATCCGTGGATGTCCCTGATGTTCTGATTTAAAGCCGCTGGAGGGCAACCTCCGGCGGTTTATTTTTATGGAGTAACGAGCTATGTCGAACAAACCTTTTGTTTACCAAAATCCCTTCCCGCTGGCGCATGACGACACCGAATATTACCTGTTAACCCGCGACCACGTTTCCGTCAGCGAATTTGAAGGCCAGTCCATTCTTAAAGTTGAGCCACAGGCGCTGACCCTGCTCGCTCAGCAGGCGTTTCACGATGCGGCGTTTATGCTGCGTCCGGCACACCAGCAGCAGGTGGCGGATATCCTGAGCGACCCGGAAGCCAGCGAAAACGATAAGTACGTCGCGCTGCAGTTCCTGCGTAACTCAGACATCTCGGCCAAGGGCATTCTGCCGACCTGCCAGGATACCGGCACCGCCATCATCATGGGCAAAAAAGGCCAGCGCGTCTGGACCGGCGGTGGCGATGAAGCGGCGCTGTCTCAGGGCGTGTACAACACCTACATCGAAGATAACCTGCGCTACTCCCAGAACGCCGCGCTGGATATGTACAAAGAGGTGAACACCGGCACCAACCTGCCTGCACAAATTGACCTCTACAGCGTGGACGGCGATGAATACAAATTCCTGTGCGTCGCCAAAGGCGGCGGTTCCGCCAACAAAACCTATCTGTATCAGGAAACTAAAGCACTGATCACCCCGGCGAAGCTGAAAAATTACCTGGTGGAGAAAATGCGCACGCTGGGCACCGCAGCCTGTCCGCCGTATCACGTCGCGTTTGTGATTGGCGGCACCTCCGCAGAATCCACGCTGAAAACCGTGAAGCTGGCGTCGACCCACTACTACGACGGCCTGCCAACCGAAGGTAACGAGCACGGCCAGGCGTTCCGCGACGTGCAGCTTGAGCAAGAGCTGCTGAAAGAAGCGCAGGAGCTTGGCCTGGGCGCGCAGTTCGGCGGCAAATACTTCGCCCACGATATCCGCGTCGTTCGTCTGCCACGCCACGGCGCATCCTGCCCAATCGGCATGGGCGTCTCCTGCTCCGCCGACCGCAACATCAAGGCGAAAATCAACAAAGACGGCATCTGGATTGAGAAGCTGGAAAGCAATCCGGGCAAATACATCCCGGAAGAGCTGCGCCAGGCCGGAGAAGGCGAAGCGGTGAAAGTGAACCTGAACCGCCCGATGAAAGAGATCCTCGCGCAGCTGTCCGACTTCCCGGTGTCCACTCGCCTGTCGCTTAGCGGCACCATCATCGTGGCACGCGACATCGCCCACGCGAAGCTGAAAGAACGCCTCGATAACGGCGAAGCGCTGCCGCAGTACGTGAAAGATCACCCGATCTACTACGCTGGCCCGGCTAAAACGCCGGAAGGTTACGCTTCCGGTTCCCTGGGCCCAACCACGGCAGGCCGCATGGACTCCTACGTGGACCAGCTGCAGGCCAACGGCGGCAGCATGATCATGCTGGCCAAAGGCAACCGCAGCAAGCCAGTGACCGACGCCTGCCACAAACACGGCGGCTTCTACCTCGGCAGCATCGGTGGCCCGGCGGCGGTGCTGGCGCAAAACAGCATCAAGAGCCTTGAACTGGTGGAATACCCTGAGCTGGGTATGGAAGCTATCTGGAAAATCGAAGTGGAAGACTTCCCGGCGTTTATCCTGGTGGATGACAAAGGCAACGACTTCTTCCAGCAGATCCAGAACAAACAGTGCGCAGGCTGTAACAAGCACTGATTTCAGTGAATACGGATAATAAGGCGGGCGCTACGGTGCCCGCTTTTTTTTGCCCCAAAGTTACCCCATACTGAGGCCACATTTCAGCCAACGCCAACGCAAGGACTTCACATGTTAAGGATAATCAGCTGGCTACTGCTCACGCTGCTTAGCTGTGCGGGACTTGGCGCCTGGTTTTTACAGCAGCAGTACGAAGATAAATCCGCCGACTTCCGCATTCTTTACCGCGAAATCACGGTTAAGCTGTCCCAGCACGATGCCATCATTCCTCTGCTGCCCGTCAGCCAAAACGCCGTTGAGGTGCAGCACATTCTGCCGCAGATCGTCGAGTGGCGACGGCATGAGAACCCGGAGCCTCGCCTGGCGATTGTGCCAGAAGCCAATGGCCGCTACTGGCTGAACCGCCCTAACCTCTCGCTGCTGATCGATCTCCCGACGCTGCTCGACACGCTGGGCGAGAAAAAGACGTTTCAACACCTCAGCATCAGCTGGAATAACACTCTTCTTTGCGAACAGGGCACCGCCAACAAGGGTTACTGGCAGTGGGATAAAACCGTCGCCAGCCCGACGCAGCCGTTTTTAGTTTCGGCCAGCGACAGCCCGCCATGGGCGAAACTGCCCTGGTGGCTGATAGCATCCCCGGCGCTGTTTTGGGCGCTGGCGATCTACTTGCTGACGCAATATCAGGCCAACAAACGCCGCCGGGACATTGCCGACCTGCGCGCCCGCTACGCCGAACTGACGCGTCTCAATACCATGGGAGAATTGGCGGCCGGCATGGTGCACGAGCTGAACCAGCCGCTGAGCGCCATCATGAGCTATAACCAGGCAGCAGTACGGCTGATTAAACAGGATAATCCGGCTCAGGTACCAGAACTGCTGGACGCCGCCGTGCTGCAGATAAAGCGCATCGACGGCCTGCTTAGCCAATTTCGCCAGAAGCTCACCAGCGAACGCGCCGAGCACCAGCGGGTCGATCTCCCGTCGCTCTGGCAGCGCGTGTGCAAACTGTTGGATAACGAACTGAGCCACAGCAAAATCCGCGTCACCAGCCATTTTGCCGACGACCTGCCGCCGCTCATCGCCCCGCCGCTGTGGGTTGAGCAAATCCTGCATAACATCGCCAGCAACGCGATTCAGGCACAAACCAACGGCGCAGGCTGGGTACACCTGGAGGCAAGCTCGGATAATAACGGTATCGCGCTGACGGTAACCGACGGCGGGCCGGGGCTTTCTCCTGAGGCGCTGGAACAGGTCTTTATTCCGTTCTTCACCACCCGAGCGCAAGGCGTCGGGCTGGGGATGGCGCTCGCCGACACGCTGGTACAGCGCCTGAACGGCACCATTGAGGCCGGCAACACATCTGCGGGCGGAGCCTGCTTCCGCCTGTGGTTCCCGCTTAAGGATGAGGAGAAATAATGGCACCATATATCTGGCTGATTGACGATGACGCCGCCATTCGTGACTCGCTGAGTCTGCTGCTTGCCACCGTCGGTTGGCAAACCCAGGCTTTTGACAGCGCCCAGGCGTTTCAGCAAAACGCCGGTGACTTAAGCCAGCTCGACGGCTGTATGCTGCTCGATATCCGCATGCCAGGGAAAACCGGGCTGACGCTGCTGGAGGAGTGGACGCAGCAGGGCCTGGCGCTGCCGGTGATTATCATGACCGGACACGGCAACATCGATTTATGCCGCCGCGCCTTTAAGAACGGTGCCTTTGAGTTCCTGACCAAGCCGGTTGATGCCGATCTGCTGTTCGAGGTCGTGGGTACCGCAATGGAACAACAGAAAGCGAAAGTTGAAGCCCGGCAGCAATGGCAGCCGCTACAGGAAAAGCTAGCCACGCTTACCGCGCGGGAAAAAGAGATGCTGAAGCAGCTTATTCAGGGCTATTCCAGTAAGGAGATCGCGCAGCTGTGTTCGCTGTCGCCGCGCACCGTGGAAGCGCACCGCGCCAATATTTTCTCCAAACTGGAAGTCAACTCTCTGCCCAAACTGCTGAAAACCTACGGCGACATCGCCAGAGAGGCTAAGTAAAACTACCTGGAAAGTTAGGTGTTCGCGCCAATTTCCCGCTATCTCCGCGTTGCATAGTATTGCCCCATAGCCAACAACTCTGGAGCAACATCATGAAACGTCTTCTGTTAAGCGCCCTGCTGCTGGGCGGTCTTGTCTCCACGGCCAGCGCCGCCACCGGCGTACTGAGCCAGAAAAACATCTCCCTCGACCTCGCCGATAAGCTGGCGCAAAACGTCCTTCAGGCCTGTGCCAAAGACAACTACAACGTGGCGGTCACCGTGGTCGATCGTTCAGGCACGCCGCTGGTGATGAAGCGCATGGACAACGCCGGGCCGCATACCGTGGAAGCCAGCCGCATGAAGGCCTTCACCTCGCTGACCACCAAAAACCCAACCGACAACGTGATGAAGGGTTCCCAGTCCAATGCGGGCGCGGCCAACCTGCGTGATATTCCAGGCTTCCTGCTGCTGGCGGGCGGCGTGCCGGTGAAGTCGGGTGAACAGGTTATTGGCGCGGTCGGCGTCGGCGGCGCACCGGGCGGCCATCTGGATCAGGCCTGTGCCCTGGCAGGCTTAAACAATATTGAGAAAGAACTGAACGCGGGATAACACCACAAGGAGCAGGACATGCATGACAAGAAAAGCTTACTAACGCTGGCGCTTCTGCTGAGCGCAGGCCATGCCGCCGCAGCCACCAGCGATGAAGGCTACTACGCTTCGGCGAAATATGTACACAGCGAGCAGCGCGCCAGTGACCAGGACACCAGCAGCCGTCCCGGCGTCGGCCAGTTTGTTGGCGGTAAAGAGAAAGACAGGCTCGGCGGCGCGTCACTGGCGGCTGGCTACCAGTACGGCAACGGCTGGCGCACCGAAGGAGAATACACTTTCCGCCAGAAAACTGAATTTACCAGCGGCTCAACCGCCTTCCCGACCAGCCTGAACCACCTGAAGCTGAACACCGAGCGGCTGATGCTGAACGTCTATCGCGATTACGACATTGGCTATGGCGTGTCGCTGTTTGGCACCGCTGGCTTAGGTATTGCGAAAGTGAAGGCCGGCGGCTGGCAGGGCAACGCCGCCCGTGAATACGCCGACAGCACGCAAAACAATCTCGCTTATTCGTTGGGCGCGGGCATCAGCTACTCACCGATCGCTCGCCTGAGTTTCGACGTGGGCTATCGCTACGTGGATATGGGGAAAGTGGAAAGCGGCTATAACACCTTCGGGAACGTGCGTGGCCTGAAGGATGAGCAGATGAAAGCTCGCCTGGCCTCCAGCGAGTTCACTCTGGGTGCTCGCTACCTGTTCTAACAATAAGGCGGCCACCGGGCCGCCCTTTTACATTGTTAGTGATGCAGCATCTCGTCCACAACCTGCGCTTTGGTCATGTTGTACGGGTAATACGTCGGCCAGTTGTCCATCTCTTTCAGCAAAGCATCTTGTGATTCGCTCCCCATAAAGATATGGAAATGCTGCGACTGGCGCGGGGCGATGATGTGGTCGCTAAACTGCACGAACTTTGGCGCTTTGGACTGCGCATCTTTGCACTCAAACAGGTAGCGAACGCCCTTCTTTCCCGAGGCATAGGTCAGGATTTTATGCCCGGCGTAGTCGTAATGACAGCTTTGCACCGCTTTGCCGACGTGAAACTCGATGACATTATTTTCAATCCCTATCATCTCCACGTCAGTCGCATAGCCCTTTTGATAATACGCCCGATACTCCGCCACGGTTTTGCCGCTCTTTTTGGCTTTTTTCTCCAGCACCGGATCGAGGTCGCCGCTGAGCAGCAGGGGATTGACCGACTGCCAGATCCCGTCCCAGTCGGACAGCGCGCGATCTTTCACGTTAACGTCGTCAAAGATCCCTTCGCTCGCCTTTTGTTCCACTTCCGTGAGCGGTTTGCCGTGATGGTGGCCGTGCGCCAGCGCCTGATGGCTCGCCAGTAACACGCCCATGCCCAGAATAAACGCCGATTTTTTCATGATCATACTGTTCCCCTGTGTATTCCTTACACGAAAAGGAAAACGTTATAACATAACAAATCACGAAATCAACTCCAGCCTGCGGTGAGCGTGCCCGGCGCCTGCCGAAGACGCACTCTTTCGCTGTAAAGCGCCAACAGCATACCGGCCAGGCAAAGCGCGCCCATCAGCAAAAATATCCCTCTGTCCAGCCCGGCCATCAGCCCTAAAGAGAACACCATTGGCCCCAGGCTACTGCCCAGTGAGGAAAGATTTTGCGCCCCATAATAGCTGGCCTTCAGCGCCTCAGGCGCGATGTCGTCAATGTAGATATATTCACTGGGGATCAGAATGATTTCGCCCAGGCTGAAAACAAACATCGCCGCACACAGCCCCGGCAGCGTATCCAGCCCGCCCATCGCAGTTATAGCGGCCGCCAGCAGGGCAAAGCCCACCACAATCAGTTTAATTAACGGCCTGCGATGCAGCAGCCAGAGGCTGACAGGATATTGAAGCAGTATCACCGTCAGAGAATTACAGCTAATGAGTACCGAAACAAAGCGCATTGCTTCGGGCTTGCCCATGCTGGTTAAGAACCAGAGCGGCAGGTAGTCAGAAAAACGCCCCATCACCACCCACGCAAATACGGTACTCAGGGTAAACCAGATTAAGACACGATCTCTTGCCAGCACGGACAGCGTCTTTAAAAATGATTCAGGCCGGTTGCCTGTGAATGCATTCTTAAAACGAGGCTGGAATAACACCCCCAGCAACGAGCAGACTCCCGCGGCCAAATAGACACTTTCAACATTCGGGGATAATACAAACGTGGTCAATAACGGGCCTGTCGCCCAGGCGACATTAATTAAGGTATAGCGAAGAGAAAATACTTTGGTTCTTTCGCCCTGAGGAACCAAATCGCTCAGGGAAGCCTTTACGCCAATGGCATAAAACGTATTCGCGACCTCGCTCAGGGTCAATACGAACAGCACGCCAGCCAGACTTTCCATCCAGCCAAGCAGCAGCCAGCCAACGGCCATCACCAAACCACAAAGCCTTAAAATAAGCGAGCGTGACAGCCTGTCCAGCCAGTATCCGCCATACACGCCCAGCCCGGAAGAAACCAGCAGCGCGCCGCCGAGCAGAAGTCCCGCAGACTCGAATGAAATATGTAAATTCTTACCGAGCGTAAGGACTAAAACAGGGGCAATCATCGCCCGGGAAATAGAGGATAAAAATGAGGACGCCAGAAGAAAATAAACGGTTAAAACCCGACCTGACATTTTTCAATTCCGTTGACGGCTAAAGAGGAATTCACTATAGATAAAAAAGAGGAACACAAAAATGGATGAATAAAGGTGAAATTCATTCCTCTTTTTAGAGAAAAGTCATGGCGCTGATCGATAAATTCAACGTGTTATACCGACGCTTCGGGGATGCACCGGCCCAGCCGGGATTAGAGCAACTGGCAGACTTACTGCATTGCAGCGAACGCTATGCCCGTATTCAGCTGACTAAAATGCGCGAGCTGGGCTGGATTGACTGGCAGCCCGGTATCGGGCGAGGAAAACGCTCGACGCTACGGCTGGTGACCAGCCCGGAGCAAATTGAATGGTTACGGCTCAGGGATCTGGTCGCCAAAGGGCAGCTGGAGGCCGCCTTCGCGCACCTGACGTCGCCGCAGAGAAACCGGCTACTTGCCGATCTGAGCAGCCATCTTGGCGTGGTGGGCAAAGAGGTCAGAATCGCCATTCCAACCCTGCCAGCTACCCTGGATCCCCGGCGCATCAAAAACAGGATTGAGTCATATCTGGTCCGGCAAATTTACGACAGGCTCGTGGATTACGATGAAATAAACCAGCGAATCACCGGCGCCCTTGCCCACCACTTCGAAACAAATGCTCAGGCCACGGCCTGGACATTTTGGCTGAGGCCCGGCGTCACGTTTCACACCGGAGAACGCCTGGACGCAAGTATCGTCGCGCAAAGCCTGCTGCGGCTGAAAGAGCCGCCGGGACACTATGCCGGCCTTTTTCAGTCGTTAGATCGTGTTGAAGTTCTGAGCAGCGAGGTACTGACTTGCCATCTCACGCACACCGACTGGCTGTGGCCCCACAAACTGGCGACGGCGACCGCCTCTATCACACTTCCTTCGTCCCGGCACGGACGGCCCATCGGCAGCGGTCCATTCCAAATGGAGCAACAGAGCAAGCAGCGCATTGTGCTGCGGGCCTTCGATCGCTACTACGGCACACGCGCTTTAATTGAAAAAGTTGAGCTTTGGTCCCTGCCGGAATCCCCCGATCCCGTAACAGACATTACCTTTGATCCGGGGGCTGCAACTCAGCAAACCGATGTTCAGAACGGGTGCACCTATCTGATAGTGAGCACCCGCAGTCAGCTCATCCCAGTGGGAGAACGCCAGGCGATACTGGGGTTACTGAGCAACGCGCTTCCACCGGCAAACAACGCGGAACGAACGCCAGCCCTCAGCATTATCCCCGGCTGGGAAAGCCCACGTTCTTTGAGGCAAAATTCGCCGCCAGACATAACCGGCACGCTAAAAATCTACTCTTACGATCTGCCGTGCTTCACTATGCTGTTTGCCCGCCTGCAGCAGGTTCTTACCGCCGCAGGCATAAGAGCTGAACATATCATCCTTGGAAGCGAGGCTTTTCTTCGCCCGGAAGAGTGGCTCAGCGAGGCCGACCTGATCATGGGGAGTGAAATCCTCTACCACCGCAGTGCCTACGACATTTACGAGTGGCTCCACAGCTCAAAACTATTGAGTGCGGGCATGACTAAGACGGAGCACAAACGCCTGCATGACAGGCTCGCGCAGATAAGAACCGATCCCCACGAGCAATCCAGGCAGGAAAAGTGCAAAGCGCTGGCGGACTGGCTGATTGCCGAAGGCATCTTGCTGCCTTTGTCCCATGAGCGAGTAGGCTACACGGCAAACCATCGCCTGCACGGCACCGGGCTGGCAGGCTATGGCTGGGTCGACCTCGCCCGCATCTGGATTAAAAATAATGAACTGAGTGTGTCCTGAGACAGCGGCGCGGGGAGGCTACTCAGGACGACAGCGGGAACGTCTTGAAAAATCAGGCCTTCGGGGCTGCCCGCACGGGCGCTGCCTGTAAAGCAGAGACGAAGCGAGTTGTTAGTTTTTACTCTCTGACCAGCGGCAGCGTTGGCAATGTGGAATCCACGGGGACCTTCGACGCAATATGCCTGATCCGATCCCCACCATCATAGTTGCGCGTCTGGCCGTCGACATCATATTCACTGGACAAGGGCCTGGCGCTGATTTACTGCACGATGACGTGCTGCGCTGTTATCGGGTCACAGAGAGCATTGGCGTTCGTGCGATCATGGTTCGCGCGTTGATTATGAAACCGCTGGTATAGGCATCTGCTTATCGACGGTCTCTGTAGACTGATGGGTGATGACGCCTCTGTCTATGTACAGGACACGATCGGCCGAGGCCAGCGTCTCCTGACGGTGAGCTATCAACAGAACGGCAAGACCTGAATCCTTGAGCGTCTGGCTGATGATAATTTCACTCTCCATATCCAAATGACTCGTTGCCTCATCGAGCAGTAAAAAACCGGGTCGTTTGTACAATGCTCGCGCCAGCAGGATCCGTTGCTTCTGCCCTCCGGAAAGCGTCCCTCCCGTTTCACCGACCAGGGTCTGATACCCCATTGGCATTGCCATGATGTCCGCATCAATCAGCGCCATCCTCGCGCACCAGGCCATGCGGGTCTGATCCCGCTCCTCGCTAAAGAAAATAATATTGTCGGCAATCGAACCACGAAAGAGCTGATCGTCCTGCAGGACAGTCCCGATCCGCTGACGGACCTGAACATAGTGGGGGTGCGTATGCGGTACCCCAAAAGTGCGAATATCTCCGGTTTCAGGCGTGTGGATCCCCAGTATCAGCTTCACCAGGGTGGATTTCCCGCAGCCTGATTTCCCGGTAATGGCCACCACTTCCCCGGGGTTTACCGTCAGAGAGATATCGCTGAGGACTGGCTCTGCTGCACCTTTATGACGGAATGACACCCCGACAAGTCTCAGCGGGGCACCGGCCTCGTCCGATGGAAGATCCGGGGTTACCTGGGTATCGTCACGGTGTACGTCCTCCGCCGCCGCGGGCCGACGCAGCTGCGCTTCCGTCGGACTCAGCACAATATCGGCGAGGCGGGTGTTATAGACATCCAACATCCGCCAGGAAAAAAACTTATCCGTCAGGCTACTGATGCTGCCTGAGAACCGCCCCTGGTAGGCGAGATAGGCGACCAGCATGCCCACGGTAAAGGTCCCGTCCAGTACCTCTCCAGCCCCTTTCCAGAGGATCACGGCGGTGACCACGCTGCCCGTCAGAGTGTGGGCAATGTCGTACCCCATCATCAGGCGACTCTGACGCAGCTGCGTATTTCTGCGGATCACGTTGAGGTTGAGCCAGGCGGCCTCCCGGTAAGGCATGACGCCGTTGATCCTCAGGCTCAGGATCCCGCCCAGCGTTTCGAGAAAATGCCCGGACTCACGCGCTTCGGCATCCCAGGCATCTTCTGCAGCCTGTTTCAGGGACGGGTACCAGAGCGCCCTCAGGAGCCCGTAGATAACGGCGGCCAGTACCGCAATCAGCGTCATGCCCGGGCTGTACAGCAGCATCATTGTCAGTGAGGTAACAACCAGCAGTACATCCAGAATACCCTCAAGGACCTGCGTGGTCAGCGCGTGCTGGATACTGTCCACTGCGCTGAAACGGGCGCTGATACTGCCGCGGCTGCGGGCGTCAAACCAGTTCAAGGGAAGCCGTACCAGGTGATGAAAAACCCGGGCCGTCCACTGCATATTGAAGTTTACCGACAGGGTGATGGTTGCCCACTGCCTGGCCAGGGAGAGCAGCATCTGCGTAAGGGAAAGTAGCAACAGCGCGGCAATTACCAGCGTCAGGAGATTTCTGTCGGCGGCAACCAGTACCTCATCAATGACCAGCTGGTTAAGCAGCGGTGTCCCCAGCGCCAGAATCTCCAGCGCCAGAGCGAAAATCAGAATGCGTACCATCGCCGGCAACAGCCCGGACGTTTTGCCGGTCAGCTGGCGCAGCTTTATTTTTTGTCGTTCATCCCGAGGCGCGAAACCGGCAGTGGGCGTCAGCTCCAGCGCGATGCCGGTAAAATGTTTCCCGGCTTCCGACAGAGACAGGATAACCTTTCCACGGTCCGGATCGTGCAAGGTGACCCGGTTGCCGCGAATTTTATGCAGCACGACAAAATGATTCATGTTCCAGTGAAGAATGCACGGCAGGGCCAGCGCCCTCAGATCTTCCAGTTCGAGCCGGACGGCCCGGGAGGACAGGCGCAGATCGGCGGCACACTGCGTCAGTTTCTGCAGGGTCATCCCCTGGGTGCTGACAGGGAATCGCTCCCGCAGGGTCGGTAAATCGGTGTTGAGCCCGTGCCAGCAGGCGATCATCGCCAGGCAGGCGAGTCCGCATTCGGCAGACTCCGCCTGCCGTATCACGGGCAGGCTTTTCCTGCCACTCCAGTTCAGTGATCCCATCACAGTTTTCCTTTCACACTCCAGAGTGGCTCGGTCAGCCACTCCCACAGATAGCGGGTATCGAGACTGACGTCCCCTTCCAGGGTCATGCCCGGGCGCAGCGGCTCCGGTCTGCCATAGGCCTGAATAAATGTTTTCTCCGGCTCGACAATCACCCGGTAATGTCCCTCATTTTCTTTCCAGGTCACCGGAGAGACGGAGAGCAGATCGGAGGGGGTAAGCGTGGTGCGGCTGATATCGCGAATAGTGCCGTACTGCACACCAAATTTCTGGTAAGGAAAGGCGCTGAAGCGCAGCGCCACCCGCTGCCCAGGCTGGATAAATCCGGCATTCTGACTGGTCGCGTAAAGTTCGACCTGCAGACGAGCATTGTCCGGCATCAGGGTCATCACCGGCTCAGTGGCCCGTACGGGCTGGCCTTCTTTCACCAGAATGGCTGCCACAGTGCCGGAGACCGGAGCCGTCAGCACGAAACTCTCCTGGCCTGCCAGTTCAAGCTGTTGCTGTTTGATGCCCTGAAGCTGCCGGTCGAGCTCCTGACTTCGACTTTCCCCGAGGGTGATAAGGTGAACCAGCTCATCCTCAGCCGTTTCTTTCGCCGCCCTGAGCTGCAGCAGGACCAAACGCTGCTCCTCCACATTTTCATTCGCGGCGGACACCGCCATCTGCCGCTGCTGGTATTCGATTTCGGAAACGTAATGGCGGGAGAGCAGGTCGCGATAACGGCTCATCACGGAGACGGCAAGCTGCGCCTGCTGCTCAGCCTGTGTCAGCCGCTGCTGGGCGCTCTGAAGCTGGGGTTCAAGAGAGAGCAGACGTTGACGTATTCCCTGCTGCTGCTGACTGTTATCGCGGGACTCGAGACGCTGTTGGGACTCGAGCATCTGGTACTGCGTATTCAGCGAGAGACGCATGGCAGCCATTGTGCCGCCGCCCTGGCCGTCATAATGTTCCCCGCTGATGTGATAGAGCGGGCTACCGGCAGTCACATGCTGCCCCTCAGCAATTTTTAGCGCAGTGACATATCCGGCATACTGCGGGATCACCTTAATCAAACCTGAAGACGGCATGACTATGCCAGACAGATGGGCTTTACGGGTGTACTGGCTGCTGCTGAGGAAAATAAAAATCAGCGCCAGTAAACCGAGCGTCAGCAGGGCACTGAGGGTGAATCCGGCAGACGTGGGGATAATAATTTCACCCAGCGCAGTGTCATTCTGGTGCTCTACCGCTTCCTTTCTAAATAAGGTCATTCTATTTTGAGAGGAAGGAGTTGAAGATAAGAACAAAGGCATTCATTGTTGAATGCAATACTATCGGGAGAAGCAGACCTCTTGAGATAACTCTTGCGTGGGTCAGGATTAAGCCGACCGAAAATATAAGAGCATATTCGATAAAAGACATGTACTGCGTGTGCATTAAAGAGAATACAACTGAGCACAAAACGGATGGTAAAATAATGCCTTTTTTATAAAGTGAACAAATAAATCCGAACAGGCATCCCCTGTAAAAAATCTCCTCGTATACGGGTATAACAAACGTCAGGGTAATGAAAGGGATTACATCGAAGAGTACCGTTGTTTTTTTGTGAAACCCTGAAGTTGATAATAAAACCACTGATATTTGCAGCGCAATAATAAGAGTGGCAAGACAAATGAACTGTCGTGCAGAAAAGCTTGAAAGGCGAAATTCTGATAAGCGATGCAGATATACAAGATAAGAAATCAAGGCCAAAAGAAACTCTGCTATGCACATGATAAATAATGCGCTATCCAAACCTGTATCTGTGTGATTAATGATAAGGACAGGAATTGATGTGAAAACTATTGACAGTGAAAACGTAATAAATAAATAAATAAAACGCCGTAACATGACTATGCGTGAAAATATTTAATCCCTTTGAGTACACAGGTATATTATCAGTCCCAGACATGAATGCTGTCCTTTTTCTCAGTAAAAATATCTTATTTAATAATTGTTAGAAAGAGCCTGTAAACATCGACAGGCTCTTAGTTAACTAGTTGAAGGGTTTTTGCCCTGCTTTGCTTCTTTCTAAAGCAGAAGCAATTCCTCTACTCCATGATAATATTTTTTGGATAGCCAAAGGGAATATTTTTGAACTCGTATATATAACACTGAAAATGGTAAAAGATTTTACTATCATCTCTGCAGTATTTGATGCATTTATCGTGTTTAACATCTGTACTGCAATGTAGGTAACACAGATGGATAAAACCACAGAACACAATGCAACGGTAACGTTTACTAAATTCATATAGCCATCCCGAAATATTTAGTGGAACGGAGGGCCATTTTTTGAAGACGACTGAGAATCATTGCGGCAACCAGCTATCATACCAGTCACTGCTGCAACTGCAGAACCTGGACTTCTCGACGCAACGGCACTAGCCAGACCCGCAGCTCCACCAACCATTGCAAGGCCACAATTACTGCTCAAATCATTGTACATATTGGCTCCGGCCGCCCCTGCCGCCAGATTTGGCTGAAAACCATTCGCCTAGCCACCGTAGTTTGTACTGCCACCCCGACTTCTGGAATCGCCGCGTTCGTAGTTGCCGTTGGCGTTTCCGACCCCAATGAGAGCCAGCTCACTGATGTTTAATTCTCTGATATCAGACATAAAATCCCTCTTAATTACGGTTTAACGACACGTGCTTACGTTTTAACGACACGTGCTTACGTTTTAACGATACGTGCTGTTTTTTTATGTCATGGCGAATACGGTTATAAAAATGAATTTATGTAAACAAATGTAATTAACTTTACAGGCGATTGATTTTTATATCTTTAGAAAAAAAGAAAGCGTATCAGTATGTGAACAACCGGGCACAATACCCCTCCGTTGCCCACATATCCTTACCGTGACCGGCCCGCCATCAGATACAGATTCCAGATGATGATGACGACATAAAGACTGAACTGCAGTGGGCGCGGGTCTTTATGCCCGGAGAGGGAGCCGCGCAGGAGGAGATTTAACTTTAATGCCCCGCGTTAGCGGTACATGTGAGCACCGCCAGCCATCGCCCGCATCTGGATTAAAAATAATGAACTGAGTGTGTCCTGATGTGATACGCGTGGGGCAGAGATAAAAATAACGATCCCCCGAACTTTATACAGGCTCACGTACAGGCTTATAGGAATGAAGGGCAAAAATAGAAGACAGCAGGTTAGAAACTCAGCCTCTATCATCCAGACGTTGGGCCATAGATTTAAAACCTGATTCCCCCAGGCTAAATACTTTTGCCGAGAATATGCAAGAGGCTGGTCTGCGTGGCGCTGGAAAACGTTTCATTTGTTAAGTGGCGCATGCCCTGGGCCTCATAAAAGCGCCGGGCGCCTTCGTTCCCTTCCAGAACCTGTAGCCACAGATAATGCTGTTCTCGCCGCTGCGCCAGCCGAAGCATTTCTTCGAAAATCAGCTTGCCGTAGTTTTTCCCCGTCTCACCTGGGGCAAGGTAGAGCTTATTAAGCAGGGCGCCGGAAAACGAATGCTCCGGCACCGGCAGGTTCCAGCTGATTTTGGCAAATCCCACCGGCTTTTCTACCTCAGCAATAAACCAGCTGACCCCAGGGCAGGCCAGGCTCTCGGCCAGCGTCTGCGGAGCGTATTCCTCTTCAATAAAAGCCTGAAGCTCCTCAGCAGAAACCCAGTGTCGCTCAAAGTGATGGCGATAACTTTCGCTCCCCAACGCAGCTAAGAGCGGCACATCTTCCAGCCTTGCTTTACGTATTTTCATACTCATGCCTTTCCCCCAACAAAGAAGATTTTTGCCATCAAAATTTGAATTTAAGCGATAGCGTCTAATAACTTAACCTTAAAGTAGAGCTCAGCGAAGCTTTTCACCTGGAGCTTACTCATTGCTGAACGCTTATGGAGGCTGATCTGCCGAATCGTTATGTTGAGAGAGTCTGCAATCATGGCGGGCCTATAGCCTTTTAACAAAAAGCGAATAACATTTATTTCATCGCAGTCTAAACGGCAGTACGGGCAGGAAGGCACGATACGCTGCCTTTTAGGGTACAGTATTTTCGCAATGGCTGAGTTGATTTTTCCGCCGATCGTATAACAATCATCGCTCAACGAAATAAAATAGATTTCTTCCCTGTACCAAATATCCTGAAGGAAAGTCTTCGCCCGGTCGGAACAAAATATGATCGACGGCGAAGGTATTCGGTGTCGAAACGCGCTGTTATAAAGCGCGTAGGCGTTATTTTCTGTAAAAATAAAAAACGGGATAAAACGCTGTCCGGTGATCCAGATACCCCATTCGGTGTAGTCGAGATGCATTCTTTCTAACAGCGTTAACAATCCGTCCAGATAAAAACATTCCTTTGCAACGATTCTCATATCCGTCATCACCTCAACCCATAAAAAGCATTCGGGCAGGCGCTAACCTGCCCGAATTTAAGGGCTTAGAAATTGTATTTCATACCAAACATCGCCGCAGCGTCGCTGTAGCCCGCATCCCCTATCTGCACGCCGACATTACCCCACAGATTCACCCGGGCGCTGATCTGCCCCTCGAGCCCAACTTTGGCTTCTGCAATATTGGTCGCGCCATTCTGGCCGATGCGAACCTCATCGAGGGTTGTTGCAAAACTGCGCGTGTTGTGCAGCCAGTTCAGCTCAACAAAGGGCTGGAACTCACGCTGCTTATGGCCATCGCGTGCGTGGTGGCTTTTGAGCCAGGTTTTAACCCCTAAGCGGGTCAGCACATTGCCGTCTCCCTCCTGACGGACGCGGGTGCCGTTCTCTTCCTGATGATTGTCTGCGCGAACGCCCATCCAGACCGCCTGGGCGTGTGGCTGCACAAACCATTCGTTGACGGTACCCTGGCTGCCCCAAAACTGGCCCAGTTTCCAGGCATAACCTGCTTCCAGCGAGGCGGTTATCCCATGCGACTTATAGGCTTCCGTCGCAAGGCTATCGCCCTTCACTTCGTTATTAAACCAGCCGTACTGAAGCCAGCTGTCCAGCCATGCGCCGGTGCGATCCTCTTCGTTAGCGTACCAGGTGCCGTAGCCGCCAATACTGTAGCCGTCCACCGTGCCTTTCGAACGATAGCCGCTGGATCTATTCTCCGTCGTGCTGCTGTTTTTTCCGTAACCCGCCATAACCCCAACATGCCAGCGGTCGGTGCCGTCCGTGCTCCAGCGAGCCACGTCGCCGCCTATCTGCGTCAGGTAACGGTTACTTTGTGTTTTTAGCTGCCCGCTGCCATCGCGCCAGACATTGTGGCCGCCAACCTGGCGTAGCCAAAGACTGGTCACCTCCCGCTGGCCGGTTAACGCATCAATAAATTGCGTCTCTCCGAGTCGGTCATGCAGGGTCATGATAAACAGGTTATTCGCTGCCGCGAGGTTAGCCGTATAGCTCCCGCCCTCAGGTCGAACGATAGGATCGACTTTCGGTTCGGGTGTAGGTGCAGGATCTGGCCCGGGTGTAGGTTCAGGATCTGGCTCGGGTGTAGGTTCGGGATCCACCGGGGTAAGCTGGCTGGTGAGATACCAGCTGTCGTTTTTCCTAACCAGATCGTAGTCGTAGGCTCCCGCAACAATACGGCCCGCCTTAACGAAGCTGCCTTGGGACGTTCCCTGCACATCAACCAGTTCGATGCCTTCCACGGTACTGGCCCCGTGTCCCCCCAAATTATTCACGCTAACGTGCGTTGTGCCGGGCAAGACGTCGCCCTGAACTATCAGCTTATTCGCCGGAGAATTATCGTCGCCAAGCACGCTGTTCATCACCATCTGCCCGCCATTACCGGCGTAATCGCCTGCTACGGTAAGCGAGTCAAAATTGTTCTCGTCGGTAAAAACGAGCGTGCCATTATTGGTCAGTTGCCCAACGACAGAGCGGTTATTAATATTCCAGCGGCTGCTCTCGTCGAGCATCAGCGAGGATGCATGGGTCACGGCTCCCGTCAGCACGGAGCCGGATGTCAGATTTACCGCCACGCTATTGGCCGGATCGTCCACCACAATGTCACCTTTCAGCGCGCTGCTGGCGGCATTAAATGTCACCTTGCTGTAGACGTTGTTGACGCCGCTGGCCCCGTCATCATAGTGCTGCACCGACATCAGTTGGCCGTTGCCACCGCTGATGTCGGAATCCTTGACGTTCAGCAGCAGTTCGGTCGCCGTAACGTCAATGGCCCGAGCCTGGGCAGCATTCAGCCCCACATTTTCCAGCGTCACGCTGTTACTGATTGCCGTTGACGATGAGCTGCCATTCACATAGAGGCCGCTCGCGTCCTCTCCTGTGGTAGAAATCGTGCTGTGCCTGACGTCAAGCTCTCCCCCCTGGCTCCAGAGGCCAAAACTTGTTTTTCCCGTGGTTTCGATCTGCACATGCTCCGCTTTGATTTGCGCATTGGGGTAGGCCAGCAGGCCCGGGGCAAGCTCGCCCGACGTCGAGATATGGCTATTTGTTAAGCTGCCTTGCCCACCGCGTGCGGTAAACATGCCCACGCTGCCTTTGCCCGAAGTGGTGACAGACAGGTTATCGCCGGTAATCAGGTATTCGCTGTACAAACCGTGGGCATTATCCCCCAACGTTTCAATGGTACTGCGGGTCATCCGGGCCTCACCCCGCTGGGCATTAACGGCAATAGCGTTATCCCCTTTTGTGGTGATTTTCGCGTTGTTCACTACGACGGAGGAGTCCCTGGATGCCACCCAGACGGCATCGCTGTATGCGCCTTCGGTAGTGAAAGTGCCGCCTTCAATCGCAATTTTTGCGGCTAAATTCGCGTTAACCGCATAGCTGTGATCGCCCTCAGTACTGGCAGAGACGTTATTCAGCGTCAGCTCCCCGGCCATCACCCTGATAGCATCGCCGCCCCGTGTGGCGATCGCCCCATTGGATGCCTGCACCACCGACGTTCCCTGGTTTGCCGTCCAGTAACCGTCCAGTACCAGACCCAGCGCGTTGTCCTGCCCGGTAATGTTAAATTTATCTAATGTTCCAAGGCTGTCATTGGCAAAGTAAACCCCGCTGCCGCCCTTGCCGGTCACGTTGACCTGCAAATCCTGCACGTTGAATTCGCTATTATCTATCCATGCGCCTCCCCCATTCTTTCCGGAACTATTAAGAACCAATTGAGAGGCGGAGACGGTCGCATTATTTCGCGCCTGGACAATAAAATTGCCTGTAACCTCATTATTCAACGTCGTGTTGCTTAGGGTGCTATTACCGCCGTTGATAATAATCGTGTCATTATTGGCCGCCCACGCGGGCGAACAGCCAGCCGCAAGTACGCTTAAAATACACAGCCGTTGGGGCAGTAAGGGGTTTAATCTCCATTTGATGTATATTTTATACTTCATTTTCAATTCCTTTTAAGTTGATCATTGCCTCACAGGCAAAGGGTGTTTCTTTCATCGCGTCCGCAGCGGGCAATAAATGATGCGAACCGATAAAATTCGGCTCTATTTGCCGCCCCCATTTTTCGGCTGGCGTTACGATAATGCGTGCTAATGGTTTTTCTTGAGCGATTAAGGATCCTTGAAATATCGGTGCTGTTGTACCCCCGACCAATCAGAATCATTACATTATTTTCAGTATCAGAGAGCTGTGCATATTTCTTTAGCCCCAGGCTCCAGTAGGCCTCTTCCTTGTTGATGAGCAGGTTATAATCCGAACGCGCAATCGCAAGTATCTTGCCGATCTTCATGGATATGTCGTTAAGCGTTTGGTTTCTGGTTAAAAATGGAACATGGACAATTATTTTTTCATTCTCCTTGTATCCGCCATCAAACGAAACTTCATTATTCCGTTGGTTATTAATTTGAATCGTTACTCTGTCATCCTGAAAGATAATGTTAGCGATGTCATAACTCATTTCTTCGGACGGTAATAAAAAACAGACCTCACCGAGGCTTTCATCAGCAAGTTGGTTAGTAATTAAGAGGCTCAGTCCCGATGTCTGGTAATAGTTAGAATCCAATAATAATATGTTCAACATACTTCACACCCATGTGTTGCGATTCCCATCCAAGTTGCAGCTACTCCAGGGCATACGAAATGCTTGTCAGAAAAGACAAAGTGAGCGAATAGAAACAACTTATGGTAAGTTAAGCCATTCAGACATAACCTATCCGGCCCCTGACGTAATGCCTTCCTTAAATATTTTCCTCCATACGAAGATGAGAAAGATTAAGCTAACATACTGTTAAAGATAGAAAAACAGCCTATGTGATTAAACCAACCAGAGATAGAGACTAATTTTAATGAGACACAAAAATTGGTGCAGGAGGATAAACGCCCCTCCTATTCTTAGATTAAGACTTTGTTGGAAGTCGGACTTAAGTTTACCCTCAACCCATAAAACGATCAAATATATCATTAACATGCGTTTTTTCAAAATTATCGTCTAGATAATAGGCTAAAATATAGTATTTTAAACTGCAAACAATAAAAACAGCCGCGCACATTAATATAATGCGCAGCAATTTATTACACAGGAAGCATGGGGATTTAGCTAATGAGGATATTTTGAGATAAGTAGCCAGGAAAAAAGCCCGACCACATTTCTTAAAGATAAGAACACCCAGAAATGGGCATACCCCAAAGAGTAAATCTGTGATGCACTTATAGCAACTTCAAATCGACTTTTTCAGACTCAAAGTCATAACGCCCGCTCATGCATAAATCAACCGGCCTGGGCTGCCAGTATATGAGCCCGCGGATTTCGAACGGTATAACGGCATGCCGGGCTACACCCTCCTTATCCTGCAGTGAGCGGACGATAAGCGTCTCAGGAATAATTCTTGGCTCAAAGCGTAAAATAGTGTTACGAATCGTTTTTTCTATAACACTCCAATTCTTGTGATTTTCCTGGGTGCCTATCAAGGCCGGCACCCCATAATTGAGAACAGAAGCCATAATTAGCTTATGTTGCTGCTCATTTAGTCTATCTTCTATATTGGTATGATTAATAAGATCAACAATCTCCTTTTGAACCAGACTCCGCATCCCCTTTATGTCAATTAATCTCGCGCGATCGTGAGGACTTTTGGGTTCATCGTCCTGCAGGCGCTGTAGCAGCGTGGGAAGATATTGCTGCTTTCGTTCTGAGGGATTATTCGAAAACAATGTCGCCAACTTCCATTATTGAACGATCGCTAATATCGGTCACCAGCACTTTACGCCCGGTACCCGCCGAAAGATCTTCAGACAGCGTTATCCACTCTGTTTTCAGTCCCAATTTTTTTTGCTGATCGTCCTGAGGTTCTACGGGGTAACGGGCAGGGATATACCCGTGGTATACCTCATCGGCAACCTTGATGGTTGCAGGCAGCCAAATCAGATCAAGCAAATCGCCAGGGGTGGAAACGCTGAGCGTTTGTATTGAGGCAAACGGCAGCCAACGATAGCCTCCTGCACAAATAAATTCGCAGACCGGCCCCAGGCGGCCATCGCTGTCGGCTATCCACTTGAATGCCGCCAGCGTGTCGCTTTGCCCTGCGCTTTCAGGCGCAAGCTCAAAAGCCTCATCGCGAGAAAGCGCCGCCAGTCGGGTCTGCCCCTGATAATGCTCGACGTTCGCCTGATGGAGCTTTTCCATCCATAACGGCATTTCTCCCTGCAGCGTCGCAGCCTGCCGTTCACCGGTTAAAACCTGCAAACGCTGCATTTCGCTGAAGACCAGATTTTTATACAGCTCTGTCTGCTTGTGCAGGGCATCGTCCAGCAGCGCCAGGGTTTGCAGCTGCAACAGCGCCTTGTCCCAGCTCCCCTCGACGCAGTAGAGCTTAAACAGCACTTCACGAGCTTTAAGATCCTGTGGATTCGTTTTAACCTGCGCCAGCACCTGCTCTAGCAGCGCATTCAATGACGCGTTTTTAAGCGCCTGGGTAAGTGAAGTAAAATCCTGCATCATGACAATTCCTTTAATTAGTAATAAGAGTCCAGACCCACTTTATTGAAGTCCTGAAATACCAGCTCAGGCACCGTATTTTTTCCTTTGGCCGCAATGTGCTCGGGCGACAGGGCAAGCAGCAAGTCGGTTTTTTCCTCCTCGCTAAAAATGTCATCCGCCGCTTCGCCACGTTCCAGCTCTGGCCACACCTTCTCCATGAGAAAATCTTTAGCAACAATACATTCGGTCAGCGTCTTGCCTTTGATTTGCGCGTTGACATCATCAAACCGCAGATCCGTTTTGATGATGTAATCGGCATGCTGAGCCATTCCACCTGAATAGCCGCCATCCTGCTCGCGCCAGATGAGAAAACGCTTGTATTCAACCTCAAGCGTTTTCAGCACATCATTGCCCCTGGCCTGCGCGAGGATAACGTCATTGAAATAGCGTAAGTCGTTGATGTAATGCCCGCCGTTGGGCAGGATATCTTCAACCTCAGGCACCTTATCCGCAGACTGCCATGCACCGCCGGGATAAATCAGCCGATAGAAAGTTTGCTCATCGACGTCAGTGCTGTCCTGGCTGACAAAGCCCAGTTTGAAGTGGCCTAGCTGCAGCTGGCTTTTATCGTTCAGCGGCTGGCTGCACCCATAGGCCACTTCGCAGCCATCAAGCAGGCACACATGGTGCAAGCAAAGGCTTAACATCACCGGTCTTGCCAGATGCCAGTAGAAGATGACGGCATCCTGCCCGGAATGGGCGTTATGGATGCCGAAACAGCCACTGGCTACATCAAACACGGCAGCCGTCTCGGCCGTCAGGTTTCTGGGCAGCGCGACAGGCGGGCGTGAAGCAGGCCATTCAAAGTGAATATTCACGGCTTAGCCTATGTAGACATCGCCGGAACCGGTGGCGACAACCGCGCCGCAGCCGGTCACGTCCCCCAGGCGCGCTGCCGGTAAACCGTTGATAAAGACCGACCCGGAGCCTGTCGCTACGGGGGCTGCCCCGTGCCCCAAAGCACAAGGCGCGACGCTCATACCAGCCATTGCCGCCGGCAATCCGTTGATATAAACATCACCCGATCCACTGCATAATGCTCCGCCATGCGCGGTCGCATCTCCTACTCGTCCTGCGTTTTGCATCGTTCGCACTCCTTAATAAAACAGTCAGGGCGGAGGCAAACGAACCACCGCCGTAATCATTTGAATGTTAAGGCTCTATTGTTTCACTTCCGGTCGGCGTCTCCGTTGGTGTCTCCGTCGGTGTCTCCGTCGGCGTTTCCGTCGGTGTTTCCGTTGGCGTTTCCGTCGGTGTTTCCGTTGGCGTTTCCGTCGGTGTCTCCGTCGGTGTCTCCGTTGGCGTTTCCGTCGGCGTTTCCGTCGGTGTCTCCGTCGGCGTTTCCGTCGGTGTCTCCGTCGGCGTCTCCGTTGGCGTTTCCGTCGGCGTTTCCGTCGGCGTTTCCGTCGGCGTTTCCGTCGGCGTTTCCGTCGGTGTCTCCGTCGGTGTCTCCGTCGGTGTTTCCGTCGGTGTTTCCGTCGGTGTTTCCGTTGGGGTTTCCGTCGGCGTCTCCGTCGGCGTCTCCGTTGGCGTTTCCGTCGGTGTTTCCGTCGGTGTTTCCGTCGGTGTTTCCGTTGGGGTTTCCGTCGGCGTTTCCGTTGGCGTTTCCGTCGGTGTTTCCGTCGGCGGTTGAGTTGGCGTTATCGTTGGCGGCGGAGGCTCTGGCGTTGGCAGCGGTGGTAAAGGAATAACCACACCAAACAGAGCCGTAATAGCCGGCAGCCCCGGCAAACCAATCATACCGCCACCGCCGCCACCGCCACCGCCGCCTCCGCAGTTGTCACCGCAGTCGCCAGGGTTAATATCCACTTCGCCGCCCTGGATAATCACCTGGTCTGAGCCGACGATTTTGATTTTCTTCGCGGAAATAACCAGCTCGCCCCCCGCGGAAAGCGTCATCGCCCCGCCGGCCACCATGGTGCTCGCGCCCCCAACGGCCAGGGAATGGTAACCGCCTACGTTGACCTGATGTGCGCCCCCAACGGAAAGCGAATGGTAGCCCCCAACGGCAGTCATAAATGCGCCGCCGACGTTGATGCCTTTTGCCCCTAAAACATTGTCGCTTTGGCTGCCGCCTACCTGGATTGCCAGCGCCGCACCGATAATGGCGCTGCTGTTCCCGATAACGTCAGACATGTAGTTGGCCCCGACAAAGAGGTTGCGCGACAGGCCAACATTCACGTTAGAGTTCATGCCTATGGTCTGGTCTTCGTTCTGTTTCGTCAGGCGACTCATGTTGCGTTCAGCCTGCTCCCAGTACTGCTCCAGCCCCGGCTTATCCTCAAAACGGATCCCGTTAAAGTTGCTGCGACCGCCGCCTACGGTGCGGCTAACCAGCCCGCTCTGAGTGGCGTTAACCGGGAGATCCCAGGGCGGCATGGTGACGTTGTTGTAGAGGCTGCCGGTGATAAGCGGCCTGTCAGGATCGCCATTGATAAAATCAACAATCACTTCGTGACCAATGCGGGGAATGTAAATCCCACCGAAATTGTTGCCGGCCCAGGCCTGGCTCACTCGCAGCCAGCAGGAGTCCGATTCACGGTTTTTGCCGTAGCGATCCCAAAGAAAACGGACTTTTACCCGGCCATATTCATCGGTCCAGATCTCTTCCCCCGGAGGGCCAACGACGATAGCCGTTTGTGGACCGCTGGTTTTTGGCCTCGCCACCGTCATCGGGTGACGATAAATCTTGGTCGTCGGCTGAACGGTAAAGTTACAGCTATAAAGGAATTCATCGTGCGACGAGAGCTGATCGATTTCCTCAACCAGCAAATGGCTACGCAGCACCATGTACTCACGGTTGGCCTTTTCAACGGGATAGTTAACAAGCTCAAAGTCGCAGCCGCAGACAATCCCACGAAGTTCACCGGAACCTTCACAGCGGGAGCCTAAGGCGCCACGCTCTTCCATGCGGACGCGCGCAAGCTGCTCCCCGATGCTCGGCTGTTCGTAATCTCCCGGCCAGTGGAAGATCTCCATCTGGTTGAAGCTGGTCTTCCGAGGTTTGCTGTCCAGCGCCATGATATCGGCGCGTGATTTGGTGAAGTCGTAGTCATTCGTTACCCATTTCCCGGAAGTAATGGTCTCCTGGAAATGGAACTGGCTGACGTATTCCTGATCCATTTTTGGACGGTCTGAAGCGTACTGAATAACGTGATAAGCCTCGCTGGAGAATCGCTTATGCGCGCCCACGTTATCCACGAGGATCAGCTTATGACTGCCCTCGCTATGCTCGAAGAACCAATAGATCCCCCACTCTTCCATCAGGCGTTCAATAAAATTGAAATCCGTCTCGCCATACTGAACCTGGAAATCGAGAAGCGGATAATTCCCTGCAAGGCGCTTCTCAAACGGGAAGTTATAGTCGCCCAGCACCTCATCGATAATGGTCACCACCGATTTTTGCTGGAAAATTTTAAAGTCAGCCGTCAGCTCAGCGAGGTGCAGCCAGGGGCGAATAATAACTTCATACAACGCCTGATAGCCGTCGCGGCCAACATAGCGGGCACGCTGAACCATGCCGGAAATTTCACGAATCTCCTGACCGACACCGTGAACGTCTCCCAACCCATTCCCGTCGAGTTCAATATGAACCGTCATCTCTTTACCAATCAGCGACTTCAGGTCGACATTAGAAGCTGACTGCCAGGGTATTTGGGGATTGGCTGGCGTTTTAGCGGTAATCGCGTAGCTGTAGAGGGAGGAAAGTGACTCTTCCCCTTCCAGCTTCGAGATAACCAGCGCGGGTTCCCCAAGCAGCACAGGCATCGCCGGGCTGCTTAATCTAATAGTGCGTGACATGTAATCACCCGATGCGTTGTCAATAACTTAGAAGGATGCGTCGGGCGGTTTAGCCTCAGCGCGTCGTAAAGGGATCCTCTGAGAATCCACTATTTTTCTGTGCCGGCTTTGCCGCCAAATCCAGATACCCGCCTCCTGCTCAATACAGTCGGGCCAGTTCTTCCACGGCATAGCCTCAACACCATCACGGTTATGAATGCGATAATCTTCCTGTGACCCCTCCCTGAGTAACACCTGAGAATGATTTTTGAACTGCCAGGCTGGCGTCAGCACCAGCTTCTCCCAGAGCGGCGAATACGCTCGCCTCAGCGCTTTAACCCACTGCCACAGCGGGCGCCAGTTTTGCCCGGCCACGTCGCTATCGGGCACATTGTTTAAAATCCTTGATGCCCAAAAGGGCAGTGGACATTCATCCTGCAAATTTTTCTTCAGCCACGGCCAGGGCGCTTCGCCATAAATAATGACCAGCGAGGGAACGCCTCCTTTTCCAGGCCGCAGCATAAAAGCACCGCAATAAGCGTCGTGCCCTCGCGACGAAGGTGACGAAATAACAAACGACCACGGATAGTGCTCAGGTAAATAGTCGTCCGGTAATGAGGAGCCAATGCCCGGCAGAATCTGTTGGGTAATAATGGAGCGCACCTCTCGCTGCTTTTTCCCTCTTCTGCGAAACAGGCCAGCCCGCGACTCATCAACAAGTAAATACAGGCGTAGCAACATATTTTCCTCTGGCGAATGGTGGAGACGGCTATGCGTCTCCGGGGCAGCGAAACGCTTTTAAGAGATCCCGGACGGGGATGTCTTTATAGGTCAGGCCTGAAACCTGAATATTTGCCCGTCGCGAATCCAGCTTATAAACCAGCACCGTGTCATCACCTTCGCTGGCCACCATATCGTCGGCGCTGTCCATCCAGCGGAACAATGCCCACGGCCCGCTGAAGCTCAGGGACGAGGTGCCCGCCGTCACGCGCGGAGTCGCATTGATGCTGACCCTTGACGTCATGCGCGAGGCAGGCCAGACGAGAGAAACAGGGGCAACCGGCCAGTGGGCATAGCTCACCTGTTTGCCGTCAAAATTCATGTTCAGCTGCGTAATGGCCGGATCCAAATAAGGCACCGCAATGTCGAAGGTGAGGGAAAGTTTGCGCCCGCCTTCAGACTGGAAGAACGCGTCGCGAATCTCAGCGGCCTGCTCAAACACCTCCAGAGTGTCTTCGTTACCCTCGACGTCACCCTTAAAGCGCCACGGATGCGAAGAGGTATCCACCTTGTCCGCCAGGTTCTTTTTGAAGTACTCATCCACCAGGCCACCCGCGGCAAAGAAGCGTTCGAAATCAGACGGTTTTACGTCACGCTGGCTCCAGGCAAACGGGTAACGCCCCTGCAAAGTTGCGCGGCAAACGCGCCCCAGGTTTTCATCTATCCCTTCGCTGCTTTTGGCGATGGCTTCCTGGTTGGCCCGCGTCCATGCCCCGTCCAGCAGAGGGGCAATCACATTCGGTAACGGATCGGGCCAGGTTTGCGACTCTGCGCCAATTTTTCTGGCCGTGCCGGATAACGCCACGGCATTACCGTTCTTAAGCGCATCATCGTAAATAACGAACAGCGTGTACTGCTCGCTTAACGCGCCAAGCAGCTTGCTCAGCTCCGCCCCCGGCCCCGCGTTACGCTCTCCTTCAGCCGGTTCACGGCTGCCGGTCACAAACTCGCGTAGTGGAGAAAAGTGGTCATCCACCCGCTCCCGCAGCAGCTTTTTTTCCATCGCGGCATAGGCCAGGCTGACCTTAGCGGCGGCATTCAGGATCCGTCCTTTATTCGGGACGTTATCGAGCAGCGATTTATCCTCTTTCCCGACCAGCGTCGTTTCCCGCACCGCCCGGGTCACCAGGCTTGCCAGCGGAGAATCAGAGGCGCTCAGCGCCCGCAGCATATAAATATCTGCCGCCACTCCCGCGCTGCCGTAGCCCAGCGGCAGTACGTCCGTTTTGATACGAATATTGCTGAGAAAATCCTGCCAGTGCCGCGTGTACTCATCGAGATAGAGCGCCAGAACCTGCTGCTGTATGGGATTAACCAGCACGCCGTTGCCGGCCATTTTTACCTGCGGCTTTGCCTCCTGGCTGCCCTGATCTTCCCCATTCCCGGACACCCAGGCATCCTCACGCTCCAGCCACATCAGGCCTGGATCCATTTTTTTTTTAAACACGTCGTAGTAACCCGAACGGGTAAATAGACCGGGAATGGCGATTTCAGCGTGTTCATCAATCACGGAGAAAAGCTCACCGCTGCGTGACTTCGCCATGTCACTGAGCGTTAAATCAGCAGGCGCATCCTGAGCGGCGGCGTCTTTGAGACGCTCATACAGCCGACTGGCCAGGTCCTGACGCTGCAGTATGGCGCGCGCATATTTCACCAGCCCGTCGTCAGCGGGCTGGCCATAGCGGCGCCACTCTGGAGAAGAAAGCAGATTTCTCAGATGGGAAACAAAGATCTGGCGCTCCTCGTAAGGCTGAAGCTTGCCGCGAGCCTCCCACAGGTTAGTGATGCTCTCCGTCAGAGACTGACGATCGAATTTGCCCTGTCCAAAAACCTGCAGATACAGCTTCAGCTGGTCATAGATACGTTCAGGTTTTCCGCCATCAACCGCTTCCTGTAACGCCAGCGTGGCCTGCTGTTCAATCTGCGGCAGCAGCAGACGCTGCAGGAAATACTGGTACAGCGAACCCGAGGCCTCAACCACATCCGTGCCGGTGTACAAGCCATAGCGCCAGTCGAGGGTCGGGTTAAAGACGTCGAGAGAGCCATACTCCGGCAAAGACTGCGCCAGCATTAAGGTACGCGGCAGCAAATTATCGTTTGCCGAACTGACGAATCGATTGACCTCGCCGCCCAAAACGGCAACCCGGGTCTTCACCTCGGCGAGATATTCGCTGTTGTTCCCGTAGCTGTTGTAGAAGCCATTCAGCAGAATAAAGGCGATAACAACGCTAAGCGTGTGGCCCAGCAAACGCTGTAAACGGAACTTCGATTCATTCGCCAGGTTATGGCGCGCCAGGTCTTTGTCTTTGACGATCACGTCACTGAACAACTGCTTAAGGAAGTACTGACGCCCGTATGAAACGTCGCTTATCAGGAAGTCCCTGTCTTTTGGCTGCGCAATCAGGGTGGCCATCACCGGCGGCGTTTTATGCTCCACGTAGTTGAACCACTTGCGCATGATGCTTTGGTTATTCACCAGGCTAAAGTCGACCGGCTGATGGCTGCTACAGAAATAGATCCCGCGCAGCAGGGTATAGCTCTGCGACTCGTTATAGCGGGAGGCAAAGAAGATGTTATGCACCACATCCGCCACCAGGCCGGAGAGCAGATGGAAGTCCTGCGGCAGGGCATACATTTTTTTGCGATCGCGGTTGTCGTACTCTTCCTGCTGACGAACGATCATGTCACGCTCGATCCTCTCTTCCAGCAGGGCCAGTTCGTCTCTGATTTGCCCGCTCAGCTCGGATACAGGCTCGGTGCGCGCCTCGCCGTAAGGGAAAGTCACGCCCCAGACCTGCTCACGCTCCTGCTCGGTCAGGATCCTGAAATACTCGGCAAAACCGGGAAGCTGATCGAGTTTGGTGACGAGGACATAAACCGGGAAACGCACGCCCAGCGTCTGGCGCAGATCCTCAATTCGGGCACGCAGGCTCGCCGCCAGCTCAAAAAGTTCGGCGGTGCTTCGCCCCAGGAGATCGGCGGCGGAAAAAGTGACGACGGCGCCATTCAGCGCTTTGACCGGCCTGTGTTTTTTTAACGCTTTGAGTATGGCCCGCCACTCACTAAGGCTTTGCTCAGGGTCACTGACGTACTTGCCTGCGGTATCCACATAGATGGCGTCATTGGCGAACCAGCATTTGCAGTTACGCGTCTGCACGGCGGATTTGCCCACTTGATTAAGCTGCTCCGGCACCGGGAAGTTCTGTCCGGAAGCCAGAATCGCCGAAGTTTTCCCGGCATCATCAGTGCCGAGCACCATGTACCACGGCAGCAGATCGAGCGGCTTACGCGCTAAAATCACACGCTGGAAAAAAGAGAGCGTACTGCGATTTTTGTTCACATAGTCGACGGCGTTGCCAATGGCGGCAGCCGCTTCTGACGTATCATTTTCAACCGTAGACGTCTTGCCGCGGGTGAGTTTATCCAGCAGTTTTGGGTTGTCTTTCAGCGCCAGCAGCAGCAACCACAGGCCGTAAAGCAGCGCCAAAAACAGCATAACTGCAATGACCATCAGCCTGATGCTCACCGGCTCCAGCGGATGTTTTTCGCCCACCAGGAGGAACGGCCCCAGCACCCAGACCACCACGCAAAGTGCCGCAATCACCATGATGAAGACCGGCCAGCGTAGCCAGATCCCGGCGAGGCAAAATGCCGCCAGCAGGATAAAAATAATGCGTGACTCAACGCTAAGCAGCGGGCGCGACTCGCCAAACCCAAAGAACGGCCCCAGGAACCAGATAGCGGCAACCAATAGCCCGATACAGCACATAATCAGCAGCGTCTTCAAAAACCGCGCCGCGAAGACTCTATTCAAATAAGACATTGTCGCTCTCGTTAATACGTGACAAAAAACTCTACGCGGCGATTCTTCGCCCGTCCCTGAGCGGTAGCATCAGAGGCCACCGGCTGGCTGCTGCCCACCCCTTCGACTTTCACTTTGCTCTCCGGCACGCCCGCCTCAATAAAGTAGCGGGCCACTTCGGCGGCTCGTTTTTCTGAAAGTACTACGTTGTTGGGTAAGCCCGGCCGGCTGATCGGCGTGGCGTCGGTGTGGCCGACAATCACCAGATCGCCGTTAACGCGACGGACTTCACGGGCCACGCGTTCAATCACGTTGATCATCTCAGGCTGGACTTTGGTTGAGCCGGATAAGAACAGGGAATCGCCCTTCAACACGACTTTGCTTTGCTTTTGCGTTTCATCGACGCTAAGCAGCTGCCGTTGAATTTCATTGCGGAGCAAAACGCTCAGCCTGAGCCGCATTTTCACCGGCGGCGCGCTGACCTTAATATTCTTCATCGCATTGATATCACTGATGATTCTCGTGCTATTCACCAGCAACGAGTACTTACACCAGATAAAGGCCGAGGCCACCAGAATGCCCGCGCAAAGCGCGGTCAGCCGGACAGGTACAATCAGCCTTTCCCGCCGGGCCGGGCCATGAGGCTGAAGTCCGTGCGGTGACAATGCAGGCGGCGTGGTGTTGCGCGTGCTTTGTACCAGGGTCAACAGGCGCTGGCGGATCTTGGTGAGCTGGCGATCCCCGTCCTCAATGATGCTGTATCGGCCCTCGAAGCCGAGGCCAAGGATGCGCAGCAGGACCTCAAGGACGTCAGCAAACTCGGTCGGGTTCATCGACAGGCGACCGATGAGCAGGAAGAACTTGTTCCCGCCATCGTTATCCCCTTCAAAGTGGTTGAGCAGGTTGCTCTGAGACCAGCCCGCCTCGAGCCCCCACGGCGCGGTGTGTGCCGCTTCATCCAGCGCGGTGCACAGGCAATAGCGAACTATCGCCATTTTTTTCCACGGGATGTTCACTTCATCGCAGACGATGCCGAAGAGATTAATCTGGCTCTTAAGCGTATTTTTCAGGATCTCAACGTGCGTTAAATCGCCAATCTGCTCCGGCATATCGCTCAGCGCACGCAGCAGCGGCTGAGCGGCTTCAAGCAGCGGATTCTCAGCGGCGCTGACCTTGATCATGCGCTGCTGAACGCTTTCGCTTCTTAACGCCCGGTCATCGCCTGTCCTGGTCTCGCTATTTTCCCCGGCGCGGCCCTGAGCCGTCGGCGTGGCTTCCGGCTCCTGGATCCAGTCCCCCTGCTCATCAAGAAGAAAACGGCCCAGCGCCTGAGGAGAGGTATCGTCATCCTGCATGCCCCCCGGCGTTGGCGTAGCGTGCTGATTAATCTCGTCTTTCATCAGGTCCGGATTCCCCAAAGTTCCATTTTCAGGCCAGGGAACTCACCGGCAACGTGCAGCGCCAGCGCGCCGGTTGCCGAGATTTTTTCCCAGAAAGGTCCGTTTTTAAGCAACTCGAAATACACGTACCCGGTGCTGTAGGGAATCTGCCGCGGCGGTACCGGCAGCCCCTGCAGAACCAGCCCCGGCAGGTGGGAGCGCACCAGCTCGTGCAGCTGCTGTGGCGCGCTGATTTTGGCCTGGGCCTGGAACTGCTGATGCAGCACATCCATCGGCAGCTGCGCGTGAACGGCCAGCACCAGGTTAGAGAAGGAACGCAGCTCGTTCGGCAGCACGGAAGCCGCCCACACGCCGTTGCCTTTCGCCTGCAGGTCAATGAGCTGGCCCGCACGAACCAGAATCTGGTTCAGCAAATCGTGTACATCATCGACCAGAGGACGGATCGAAGGATAAAGCCGCGCATGATCGTATCCCGGCGCAGGTTTTGGCCGACGCTTTTTGGTTCGAACAAAGGTCGAAAGCTCCCCTGCCAGCTTGGCCAGCTCTTCGTAAAGCACAATGGGCGGTAGCTCGGGTATGTGGCGTAAATGGTCGAGAATCGGCTCGTACTTGTTGAAGATCTGCAGCAGCAGGTAATCAACAATTTCGGCGCTGGCGCTGGCTTTGCCGTCAGAGGAGGAGAGGCGATTAGCCAGCATGCCGGCACGCATTTTTACCAGACCATTAAGGTGCGTCAGCCATTCACCCAGCAAAGGATTCGCCGCATAGCCGGTCACCGGCGGGATGTAGTCATCCGTGTGAAGCAGCACGCTCCCGTCTGGCTGAATCGCTTTCACCCGCGTCAGCGGAAGACCAATCCAGGATTCGGTCATTTCAGTTTCAGAGACCAGCTTGAGCCTCAGTTGGGCAATCTGTACGGGTTTTGGCCCCTGGCGAATGGCGTTGGTATCGCAGAGCTCGGCTTCCTGAGCGCGGAAACGCGCCAGCGAGCTGGCGTCATGCTGGCTGAAGATCGTTTCATCGCTGTTATCCAGACGCAGCGGCACCGCCAGATAGATCATTTTGCCCAGATGTTCAGGCAGGATCGTCAGCGGCTCAGGCAAATCGGCATGATCGGGGACATCGAACGGCGTGCCGTCGGGCAGGACGCCGCGCGCGGCGCGCAGCACCAGTTTGCCGTATGACAATGCCTCACGATCGATTTCGTACTGCGAGAACCCCCAAAAGAAAGGGCTGAGCGTCGACGCTCTTTTGTGGGCAAAATATTCAAAGTAGCGTTCTTGCTGTTGAAAAAGCTGCGGGCGCAAAAACAGCCCTTCACTCCAGACGACTTTATTTGTTCTCATGGTTTAATCCATTTTTTTAATTGTAATTGCTGTTTTTTGGAAATGTGCCTGCAGGGTCAGCGAGTCGTCGCTGAACATGTTCCGCCACCACGATGTTTCCTTTTCCGGTCGCGTCCATGTCGCCAGCCAGATAGCATTATTTAGGTCACGATAAGCACCAATAAACCCCAGGGTTCTGCCGTCACCATCAGGCTTAATTGTGACGCTACGCGACTCACCCGGCTGAAGGATGGCCTCGTACTCTTTTGATATAGCGGTTTGCAGGGTTTTATTATTTCCTTCTACAATTTCAAAAAAATCGGCATTGGTGAAAACATCCCGCTCTTTGACGTTATAAATAAATATATTGAGCGGTGCCGGATGGCCGCCATCGTTAGGATTAATATCTTTGTCTGCAATCAGATTAATTTTTATTTCACTGCCAGCAGGCTGCTTATCGTTACTGCTGCTGCAGGAAAATAACAAAGTCCCCAGCCCAATAATCAGCAGACACTTCACAAGCGCTACCCGGCAATTCTTTCTTTCTGTTTTGCAAAACATATCCCTATCCACGCACTTTATTTCCTGAACGATGTGTATCGAATTAACGCGCGACCCGCGCAGGGAGCGAAATATCCCGCTCCCCCGCCTGGAGAAAGTTTTGCCGCCGAAGCGGCAAAACCTTTGATAACCCCGCAGTATTAGCTGCGCAGGTTAGCTTTAACGTCGTAGCTGGTAGAAATAACGCCGGATTTAGCGCCTTCTGCATTCTGCATCACGTAGTCCTGAGTGAGTTTGGTGAAGGCGAAGGTCACCTTCTCACGTGGACGCGTTTCGTCTTCGCTGGAGCCCGCAGTTTCAACGTGAGTAATAATCACATCGGTGAATTTCAGCGTCAGGTATTCCAGCGGATCGCCACCGGCTTTACGAATAACAAACTGAATGTCTTTGATGTGCTTACCGGACAGGCAGTAGCTCAGCAGGTTGGTGCTGGCCTTGTCGACATAGTGCTCGAAGCAGAAATCGTCCACCGTAGCTTTACCGGAACCGCCGCCGGAGCCGCTGTGCATATTTGAGTGCTGTGAGCTGGCCCAACGCCATGCGAGCACTTCAATTTCATTTTTATGGGTAGCATCCAGAGACTCGCCTTCGATGCCATCAATTTTAATAAACATATCCTGAGCCATAATATTTCCTTTTCAGCTCTCATTTAAGAGTGTCACACAGTGTGCAACGTTAAAATTAAGTCGTAGAAGCAATTTCATTATGATGAAAATTCTCTACAACATTTTCGGCGCGCAAGAATCCCCGGCGCGGCCGCACCTTTAAAGAATAATGAAGTGATTATTCTTTATTTAAATTGCCTGAATCAGACAACCATTTTTGAATTGCCTTATCAGGCAACGTCTTTCAGCGAAGGTAATTTGGCTACCATACGCAGTGACACCGTCAAACCTTCCAGCTGGAAGTGTGGACGGAGGAAGAACTTCGCCTGGTAATAACCCGGGTTGCCTTCAACATCCTCAACCACCACTTCGGCCGCGGCCAGAGGGCGGCGAGCTTTCGTTTCCTGAGAAGAGTTTGCCGGGTCACCGTCCACATAGTTCATTACCCAGTTGTTCAACCAGCGCTGCATATCTTCACGCTCTTTGAAGGAGCCGATCTTGTCGCGCACGATACACTTCAGGTAATGCGCAAAACGCGAGCAGGCGAACAGGTAAGGCAGACGTGCGGACAAATTGGCGTTCGCCGTTGCGTCCGGATCGTAATATTCGGAAGGTTTCTGCAGCGACTGGGCGCCAATAAAGGCCGCATAGTCAGTATTTTTACGATGCACCAGCGGAATAAAACCGTTTTTGGCCAGCTCGGCCTCACGGCGGTCAGAGATAGCAATTTCGGTTGGGCACTTCATGTCCACGCCGCCATCATCGGTCGGGAAGGTGTGGCACGGAAGATCCTCCACCACGCCGCCGCTTTCTACGCCGCGGATCATGGTGCACCAGCCGTAATGTTTGAATGAACGGTTGATGTTCACCGCCATCGCATAAGCGGCGTTAGACCACACATATTTGCCGTGATCGGCCCCGTCGGTGGTTTCTTCGAAGTTAAAATCATCCACCGGATTGGTATTGATGCCGTAAGGCAAACGCGCCAGGAAGCGCGGCATCGCCAGGCCAATGTAACGAGAATCTTCCGACTGGCGCAGCGAGTTCCAGGCCGCATATTCCAGGTTTTGGGTGAAGATTTTCGTCAGATCGCGCGGGTTAGCCAGTTCCTGCCAGGAATCCATCTGCATAACGGACGGCGCCGCGCCGGTAATAAATGGCATATGGGCGGAAGCCGCCACTTTACCGATGGACGAGAGCAGATCTACGTCCGGCGCGCTGTGGTCGAAATGGTAATCCGCCACCAGGCAGCCGTAGGGCTCGCCGCCAAGCTGGCCATACTCTTCTTCGTAAATTTGCTTGAACAGCGGGCTCTGATCCCAGGCAATCCCTTTGTAACGCTTCATGTTGCGGCGCAGATCGTTTTTAGAGATGTCCATAAAGCGCAGCTTCAGCTTTTCATCCGTCTCCGTGTTGTAGACGAGATAATGCAAACCGCGCCATGCGCTTTCGAGGCGCTGAAACTCTTCGTGATGCAGGATCAGGTTGATCTGCTCGGAGAGTTTCATGTCGATCTCGGCGATGATCGCGGCAATGTTTTTATAGGCGTCATCGGCCATGGTGATCGAGGTGCTTAGCGCCTGCTCTGCCAGGGTTTTTACGGCAATTTCGACCGCGGTTTTCGCCTGATCGGACTTTGGCTTAAATTCACGGGTCAGCAAAGCGTTAAAGTCGCTTTGGGTGGCGGCCTGCGGGGCTGCCTGTTTATTTGTTTCTGCTTGAGTAGCCATTATTATCTCTCTTCATCACTTTTGGGACGCGGCTTCATCAGCCTGTTTTGGCTTTGGCGACGAAGCCAGCGTGTTCAGCAGCGACTTATCGTTCAACACTTTCATGACCAGGCTTTCCGCCCCGGCTTTACCGTCCATATAGGTTTGCAGGTTGGCAAGCTGGGTTCTGGCTTCAAGCAGCTGGGATAACGAATCGACTTTGCGTGCAATGGCGTCGGGGGCAAAATCGTCCATGCTGTCAAAGGTCATATCAACCATCAGCTGCCCTTCGCCCGTCAGGGTATTCGGGACTGCAAACGCCACGCGAGGGCGCATAGCCTTCATACGCTCGTCAAAGTTATCGATGTCGATGCTGAGGAACTTTCTGTCGGCGACCGGGGGAAGCGGCTCAAGTGGCTTGCCGGACAAGTCCGCCAGAACGCCCATAACAAACGGCAGTTCAATCTTCTTTTCACTGCCATAAATTTCCACGTCGTACTCAATCTGTACGCGCGGAGCACGGTTTCGTGCGATGAATTTTTGCGAGTTGCTTTTGCTCATAGTAGTCAATACTCTTTAATAACCGTTTATGGATAAACCGTCGCTTGTCGGATGGTCAACGTTCAAATAATCAGCAAGCCTCCCTGTTATTTATAAACAAGCTCGACCCCCGCCACGGCGTGAACCTGGCCCGCGGTGACGGTCGAGTTCCCTTTTGCGTAATAGCTCGCTGTAAATCTGTGGCTCAATGGTTCGGCCGTGGCGGAAATAACGTAATCCTGCCCTGAATCAGCACTATCAATAATGACCTGCGAACTATTTTCTTTACGCAATCTAATTTGAACGCCGCGGCTTAAGTCCGTTCCGCTGCTATTCACTAAGTTTCCCGTTTCGGTATCAGCTGCAGAAATGGTGCTATTAAAAAATACCGTTATCGTTCTGCTGGCCGGGCAATCCTTGAGCGTAATATCGAACGGAACGCTGCCGGCCTCATTGCCGTCGCGGCTAAGCGAGGCCACGGCGACACGTGGGAGCGTCACAATTTCATTGCTGCTGGCGTTATTGATCGCCACACTGCAGGTTTCATCGGTGTAATTACCGGTAAAGAAAACATCTATCGAACAATTCGTTGAGCAGGCGTTCGCCGCGGCGAAAAACTGAGCGCCCACCAGGGCCGCATAGCACAGGCCACGGAAAGTGCCTCGCCCGCCGGCAAGAGTATTCATCAATGACATAAGACCTCTACCTGAGTAATAGAGCCACGCGCGCCCTTCATTTTATTTGCAATATTGCTATCGGAATAAATAGTGCAAAGTCGCTGACCGGAAGCACTTTTTAAATACAGATTATTTTTCTCAGCCTGCCAGCCACGAATAAAGGCCATGCCTCCCTGACCAATAATACCGAGGCTGGCGTCACGCTCATCGTAAACATCCATCCCGATTGGCAGCGGCTCACCCTTGCTATCTTTCACAATCAATACAACCGGCTCACCGACGAGCGTTTTCACATTCACTTTTACCGCTGCACCCATGCGCGGGATGACCGTGCTCTCGCTTTCCAGGACGTCTACCGTGTCCGGCAGGCCGCGGGTATTCACCGCCACAATATTTTCCCGGTAAGGCGTCAGCGAAGGCACAATGGCGAACCCATTGCCATCAATTTGCGACCCATAGCCATTCAGCATTCTCGCGCCTTTGGCGCCTTCCGCCTCAACGAGGGCAAACGGATAGTCGCCCAGGCGAGGCCCGGCAGTGATCCCGCCCTGGTGCGCCACCAGGCTGCCGTTGGCCGAGAACGAGAGCTGGTTCGATTTATTCCCGACGGAGGCCGTTGATCCGAACTGGCCAAACGGCGAGTTGTAGTTCACGTTGCCGTTGAACGCGCTGCGCGTCCCCGCGTTTCTCGCTTTGTTAACGGAAGTCCCGACGCCGTAGCTCAGTTCGTTTTGCTCGCCCTGGCTGCCAATGGCGTTCATCTGTACCGCACTGCCGCCCTGGTTATCGTGGCTGACCGAGGAATAAAGTGAGTTAAACAGCGGTTTGCTGGTCATGCTCGCTCGGCCCAGCGGCACGCTGACGGACAGCATCACGCTATCGATATTCTCCCCGTCGCTGTTATAGGCCCGGGACGCAGACACCGCCCAGGAGAAATAGCGCTCGGATTTGTTGTACGACAGCATGTACTGGCTGGTGGAAGACCTGTCGTCCCAGTAGCTATAGAAGTTGCCGGACAAATTCAGCCTGGCGCCATTCCACAGCGGCTGCCCGACGTTCACGGTAAAGCGCTCTTTGGTCCGGTAATCGACGATAAAATTATCGCTTTTGGCCCCATAGCGATCTAACGCCGCGTCCCTCAGGCTATAGAACCCTTTCGAAGAGTAGCGGTAAGCCGCAAGCGTAACGTCGGTAGACGTCGTATCCAGATATTTACTGAAGCCAACGTTATAGCTATTCCCGGTGGAGACTCTGCCATTACCAAGCTCACTGCGTGCGCGGGTAATATCCATTGAAACCCCGCCCAGCGGCGTGTTGAAGGCATGACCAATCCCCAGTGCGCTGTAGTTATCGGCCAACTGCCCGCCGCCGTATAACGTGTACATGTTGCCGATGCCGTACTGGTAAAATCCCTGCGCCAGCCCCGGCTCTTCTTTCAGCGAGTCATCCTTCAATTTGCCCACGGTGACGTCGAAGCGTGATACGCCATCGTGAAGCAGCATCGGCGGTGAGGAAAACGGTACGAGCTGGGTTCTCTGGCGCCCGTCAGCCTCGGTCACGGTAACCTGCAGATCGCCGCCATAGCCCATAGCCCCGATATCGCTCAGTTCAAACGCGCCAGGTGGCACGGTCGTTTCATACAGGACCTGCCCTCGCTGCCTGACCTGAACTTTGGCGTTGGTCTCCGCAAAGCCACGCACCAGCGGGGTGTAATAGCGAAGCCCATCCGGCAGCATACGATCGTCGGACTGGAGCTGGACGCCTCTCACCGTCATGCTGTCAAACAGATCGCCGCTGGTTGTGCTGTCGCCCAGCGTGAGCTGGCTTTTTAACACCGGGATATCGCGCTGAAGATACGTAAACAGGGACTGGCTGTGGGACGATTGATCGTTGCTCCAGCTGGTATTGAACCGTTTACGCAGCCGCCAGTCGAAAAAGTTAAGTCCCGCCAGCATGCCAAGATTACCGCTTACGGAATGCCCGTCTTTGCTGTCAAACCGATTGTTAGTCTGCTGCACATAGACGTTGGAGTTGTAATCCAACAATCCAATGGGTACGCCAGAATCCCACGTATTGGGGTCGGTATAGCCCCTTGGGTACTGAACCGTGGAGGCCTGAGGAACCGTCAAATCGAGATAGAAGTCGCCGGGCTGATAGCTGGCGCTGGCTCCGTCAACCCAGCGGTCAAGCGTGGCGCACTGTTTGTCTCCGTCATCTCCGGCGGTATGCGCCGCGCCGTCGAGCGGGTTATGTGACACTTTAATGCCCATTCGACCCAGCTGCTCCTGGCTAAAACAGGGCACAGCCCCGACGCTGCCGTTTACGTCCTTGAACAGAACCTTGTACTGGCCCCGCCCTTCTCCATTGACCGCAACCTGTACGCTGTATTCTCCGGCTGGAGCAGGGTTTCCTTCAAAATACCGAGAGACATCAACGCTCTGCCCATGGATAAAGGCGCTGTTAAATTTCACGCTTTCCGGGCGAGAACTCTGTTCATTTCTGGTCGGCAGGCTGGCGGTATTTCCCTGAGCCAGTACGGAAAAGCTAGCTCCTAAAGAAGCCATAAGGATATGGCGAACAGCAAACGCGACTTTCGATTCGCGCGTGACTCGTCGTGCATATTTCTTGCTTTCTTTTAGTCTCACGTCCCTGACTCCCTGACCACAAAGCGTGGCTATCCGGCCTTAAATAAAAAGCATTTCTGGCTCAGTTGAAAAACCGATGAAATTTATTGCAACTTTCTTTCTATTGTTAAGGTATTTCCCGAGGCGGGAATTAAGCGATATTCAATTACGCTGCCATAATCATTAATGACACGAACGACTGCACCGCTAATAGCACCCGATACAGAACCTTTATTTTCTGGTAAAAACACTTTGCTGCTAAAGGGCGCGATCATATCCACTGCCAATGGCTGCTTTACCGTCCCGGACATCAGCGATGCGCTATCAAAAGAGAAATGGTAAGGCGTAGGATTGTTCACTTTTATGCCTTTTCCTGCCCCCAGATTTTCCCAGGTCAGTTTACCAATCTCCTGAGAGCTGCTGCTCTTCAAGACCGACGGACGGTAAAATATTTTAATTCGGGTGCGGAAGGCCAGCTCCAGATGATCCGTTTCTTTGGCCCCCTCTTTCATTGGTGGGATCTCTAACATATTGAACCAAAATACAGATTCTCGATCCTGAGGCAGATTCATGCCATTGTATATCAGACGGATACTTTGCCCTTTGCCCGGATCAACACGATACACGGGCGGCGTAGTGGTAAAAGGAACTTTTATCTTATTAATGTCGTCATTTTTACCACCATCATCGACCCAAACCTGTACCAGCAAAGGCGACGGGCCTTTATTTGTCGTACGCACCGTCTGCTCTCTTTCACCGCCGGGAAATATAATCCGGGTACCGGATATCGTCATCCCAGAAAACGCCGACTGGGAGACGGCCAGCAGGAGAATAAATAAAGCTGTCAGTTTTGAGAATATTGCATATTGATATTTCATAGCACGGCCCTGCGCGTATAACATCTACCTGATAATGAAAGCAGGTTTTAAGAATGGGGCGATTGCTCGCCCCGCACTTCATTTAGAAGCAAACCTGTTATGGGTATGCCAGGGTGTAGCTAGCTTTCGCCTGAACCAAACCTGCGGTAGTGGCATCGGTCGCATAGTAACCACCGTAGTAACGCATAGTCGCTTTACCGCCAGTTACAGGGGCCGGAGCACCGGTTTCGCCCAGTTTCAGCTGCTGCTCGTCGGAGTTGTACAGACGAACTTCAACTTTGGTTGCGGCACCGGTGGTCGCGCTGTTGGTCAGGTTACCGGTCTGGCTGTTTACGCCGCTGCTGCCGACGGCTTCGAAGTGCGCAGCCACCTGAGTGATGCCGGTAGGGCAGTTTTCAACGTTCAGATCAAAACCTTTAGAACCCGCGGTTGTGCCGGAGGCATTCAGGGTCTGGATAGACACCTTTGGCAGCTGAACCTGGCGATCGACAGAATCGCTGGCGATGGTGCAAGTTTCGGCAATCAGTTGACCGTTGAAGGTGACGGTGCCCTGCGTTTCATCCGCCGCCAGGGCAGAAGTTGATACCGCAGCCAAAGCCATGGCGCACAGCGTCATTTTAAAATTGCGCATGATATAATTCCCTATATTTCAGTAAGTAAAAACTTTATAAACAGTAGATACATAATTCCTGGTGCAACTTTCTTAAATTACGTCGTCGGCAATTCCTCCGTTTGATGGATAAGTTCAATGCCTTTCTCATGTGAATAAGCCACACGCATGGCCACATTTTTATTTTGTGTAGCAGCTGCGCCAGTCGAATTTAAGATAGCTACGCCAACTTTCGGCAAAATGTTTTTCTCAATAAAGCGGATTAGCATCCTTGCCCCGGTTTCCGCCACCGGGCACTGCTCCACAACGTGCTGCACCAGTTCTTCGCTGAAGCTTAATTCAAGGTCATAATTCGCCTTAGCACGTTCGGCAATACGATTAAGATGAATATTAACAATGCGCTGGAGTGAAGACGTTGCCAGCGGTAAATAAGGTATTACGGTAACTCGACCTAAAAATGCTGCCGGGAAGACTTTCAGCAAAGCAGGCTGAATAACCTTCAGCAAACTTTCTTCGCCCGGCAGGGTTTCAGGATCCGCACAAGCACTGCTAATAATGTCGCTCCCCGTATTACTTGTTAGCAATATAATGGTATTACGGAAGTCGATTTGCCGCCCTTCACCGTCTTCCATCGATCCTTTATCAAAGACCTGGAAAAACAATTCGTGCACGTCTGAGTGCGCCTTTTCCACTTCATCCAGCAGAATGACGCTGTAGGGTTTACGCCTGACGGCCTCGGTTAATACGCCCCCCTCGCCGTAGCCCACGTAGCCCGGAGGTGAGCCCTTCAGGGAAGAGACGGTATGGGCTTCCTGGTATTCGCTCATGTTAATGGTGATAAGGTTTTGCTCACCGCCATACAGCTGGCTGGCAATGGCCAAAGCCGTTTCGGTTTTCCCCACCCCGGAAGGCCCCACCAGCATAAAGACGCCAAACGGTTTTTTCGGATCCGCCAGTCCTGCGCGAGCGGTCTGAATGCTCTGGCTCAGGCAGTCCAGCGCGTACTGCTGCCCGATAACGCGCTCGGCCAAACGCTGCGGCAGCTCCATCACCGCGCTGACGTCATCTTTAAGCACCTGCCCGACTGGGATCCCCGTCCAGTTCGCCACAATCGAAGCCACCACGTCGGCATTCACTTCGGCCTGCACCAGCGGCTGCTCGCCGCGAATTTCGCTCAGCGTGGTTTCAAGCTCTCCTAAACGCTGCTGCAGATAGGACACCTTTTCCGTTTCTGATACTTCGGTATCTTCAACCGTGGCCGCAAGAAGCTGCTGACGCGTGTCGATAATGCTGGAGACTAACTCGCATTCCTGGCTCCAGCGGCTGTCCAGAACCTTAGCGTTTTCGGCATGTTCAGAAATCGCGTTCTGGATAGGCTCTCTGCGCTTATCGTCCTCTTTGCCAAAGCCGATGGCTTTTTCCAGCAGCGACAGCTCGGCCTGGGCCGACTCGCTGTGGAACTTCAGCATCTGCAGCTCGGCCGGCGGCGCGTGCTGTGCCACGGCAACCCTGGCACAGGCGGTATCCAGCAGGCTAATCGCTTTATCTGGCAGCTGGCGGGCCGGAATATACCGATGTGAGAGCCTGACGGCGGCGCGAATAGCTTCATCCATGATCCACACGCCGTGATGCTTCTCCAGCACCGGCAGCAGGCCTCGCACCATCGCAATCGCCAGCGCTTCTGACGGTTCTTCAACCTGCAGAACCTGGAAGCGGCGCGTCAGCGCAGGATCTTTCTCAATATGACGCTTGAATTCGCTCCAGGTCGTCGCGCCAATAGTGCGCAGCTGACCACGGGCCAGCATCGGCTTCATCAGGTTCGCGGCGTCGCCGGTTCCGGCGTTACCGCCAGCCCCCACCAGCGTATGAACTTCGTCAATAAACAGGATGACGGGCTCAGCCGAATTGACCGCTTCTTCCAGCACCGCTTTCAGGCGAGCTTCAAACTCACCTTTCATGCTGGCGCCTGCGGAAAGGGCAACCACATCCAGCGTAAGCAGGCGAACTTTTTGCAGGGAAGGCGGCACATCCCCGGCCGCAATCGCCAGAGCAAGCCCCTCCACAACCGCCGTTTTACCTACCCCGGCCTCACCGGTGAGCAGCGGGTTATTCTGGCGACGGCGCAGCAGGATATCGACCATGGTGTTGATCTCTTTATCGCGCCCCAGCACAGGATCAATTTTTCCTTCCCGCGCCAGCGCCGTCAGATCGGTAGAATACTGCGCCAGCCCACCGCCCTGAGCGCTGGCCATTGCGTGGCTGGCTTCGCCAGGCACCCCGGCCCCGTCGGACACCGCTGCGCCACCGGCTAAATCATTTTGTTCCGCCGACTCACGGGTGATGTACCCGAGATCCTTACTTAAATGTTCGAGAGGGATTTTTTCAAACGCCGGAGAGATAGCGAACAGCGCGCGGCGCAGCTCCATCGTCGTCAGCAGGGCAATCAGCAAATGGCCGCTGCGGATGCAAGTGTTATGGCATTCCAGGCTGGCAAATACCCACGAGCGCTCAATGGCCAGCTCAATGTGATAGGAGAAATCAGAGATAGCGCTGGCCCCGGCAGGCAGGCGAGTCAGCGCCTGAGAAAAATCACGCTCCAGCATTTCCGCATCAAGCTCGAAGTGCCGAATGATGTGCCGAATATCGCTATCCTGCTGCTGATATATCTGATTTAACCAGTGCACCAGTTCAACATAAGGGTTACCGCGTAATTTACACAGCGTTGTGGCGCTCTCTACGCCTTTAAACAAGATGGTATTTAGCTTACCGAATAGGTTTTTTCTGGTTATCGCCACGATAAAACTCGCCCTGTTTTAATTCGATTATTCGATTGTTTTATTCATCCACTTATCCACGTGGATCAGAGAGCCGAAACAACGCATTAAGCGCATCACGGAACGTTACCTGGAGGGCATAGTAATTAACAAAAATTGAAATAAAAACCCTTGCTGGCCGACATCACGGGTTTTAAGAATTACGCCCGGAAGTCATTCTTAAATTCTCTAAAACGCATGATGCAGGCATACGAAAATTTAACGTTTACTTTTAGAATCGGGTTCATAAACAGAAGAACGCCTCCGACAAAAAAGATTTTTTCTGTCTTCAAATATTTATCTCCAGCATGGCAAAAACATATTTGCTGTAATAATTGACAGGGTGACAAGTGGAACACAACTTTCTGGATTACTACAACCGGGAGCTAACTTTCGTCAGAGAAATGGCGCAAGAGTTCGCCGAACGTCATCCCAAGATTGCCGGGCGCCTGGGGATGAACGGCATTGAGATTGCCGATCCTTACGTTGAGCGTTTAATCGAGGCGTTTTGCTTCTTATCCGCCAGAACGCAGATAAAGCTGGACGCTGAGTTTCCCAAATTTACCCAGCGCCTGCTGGACATTGTCTATCCGAACTATAACTCCCCAACCCCCTCGATGGGGGTGGTGCAGCTGGAGCCTAACCTCAGCGAAGGCGATCTCACCCAGGGCTACAGGATCCCAAAACAAAGCGCCTTTTATAGCCGCATTTTGCCCGGTGAGATGACCCGCTGCGAGTTCAGAAATAACCAGGATGTGACGCTTTGGCCGCTGGAAATTGCCGAGGTACGCCTGACCTCAATCCCCCCGGATATCCCTAACCTTGAACATTACCGCATTAAGCATCATCAATTAAAAGGTGCTTTGCGAATTAAACTAAAGCTGCAAGGAGAGCTGGTCTTTTCTGAACTGAAGGGGCTGAATGAACTGCCGATATATATCCAGGGCGATGAGCGTATCGTCTCTCATACGTTCGAACTGCTTCACGGCAGTCACGTTGCGATGGTGGTACGCAGCGGAGAACGGGAAAAAAACCGTTATCATGTCATCAATGAACAGCCGCTGAAATTTGAAGGCATGGCGCCAGATCAGAGCTTATTGCCGCTACAGTGGAATATGTTTCATGGCCATACGCTGATTCAGGAATATATTTCCTGCCGTGAAAGATTTTATTTTTTCTCACTCACGCAGCTGGCTGAATCCTTCGCGGATAATAACACCAATGAAGTAGAGATAATTATCCTGTTAAATAAGTTACCGCAGGATTTAGTCGCCCACCTGGACGCATCGCGCTTTCTGCTGTTCTGCACGCCCGTCATTAACCTTTTCCCTAAACGTGTGGACAGGATTGAGGTCAACCGGGCGCTCAATAACTTTCATATCGTGCCGGACCGCAGCCGTCCTCTCGACTATGAGGTGTTCTCGGTCAATAAAGTGTTTGGTCTGCAGGCCGAAACCAGCGAAGAGCTGACCTTTAACCCGCTCTATCAGACCCGCCATAGCGATACCGGCAACTTTGGCCGCTATTTTTCCGTCAACCGCACGGTGAGAACCAAAGAGTCCAGCAGCCGAAAATACGATACCCGCACGCCCTACAGCGGGACTGAAATCTTTATCTCGCTGGTTGATCAGCAAGAAGCACCTTACGGCGAGCATATTCGCTATCTGCTGGTCGATGCGATGGTCACCAATCGTGATTTGCCCCGCCTGCTGACCAGCAGCGGCAGCCTCGATCTGACAATGTCGGACTCGGTTCCCATTCACGGCGCGCGCTTTGTCAGTTCGCCCAGCGCGCCCCGCTCACCGTTTGCTCTCGGTGAAACGGCCTGGCGCCTGATTCGTCAGCTGAGCTTCAACTATCTGCCGCTGTCGGATATGGACCATGCTCAAGGGGGCGAGGCGCTGCGTAATATGCTGCGGCTGTTCACTACCGCCTCCGATCTGGAGTCCATGGCGCAAATTAACAGTCTCGTGGGCTGCCAGACCCGCCCGGTGGTTCGCCGCCTCTCGGATGAGGGCTTGCTGGTTTACGGGCGCGGCGTGAACTGTAGCCTGACGGTTGACGAAGAAGGGTTCTCCGGGGTCAGCCCTTATCTGTTTGGGCTGATTATGGAGAACTATTTGTCGCGGCATGCCGCCATCAATATTTTTACCGAAACTGAGCTGCACTCGATGCAGCGAGGCCTTGTCGCACGCTGGAAAGCGCGCCCGGGCAGGCGAGGCGCGCTATGACCCTCCCAAAGTTGCCACAGGCCTCGTCATTACCGCCAGGGCTGGAAAACTGGTTCGATCCCAGCGCCCCCTGGGATGCGGGATTTATCAGCATTATGCGGGCTATTGCCGCCCGCACGCCGTCCCTGCCGCCGCCGGGTAAGGCCGCTCTCCCCTCTCAGGAGCGATTCAGGCTCGGCCAGATCTCCAGCATGGCCTTCTCCCCTCGAGAGATAGCGGCCATCCATCAGCAGGACGACAAAATCAAACTGCAGCTTTTTGGGCTGGGGATCTGGGGCGCTCAGGGGGCAATGCCGCTGCACCTCTCTGAGCTGGCTTATTCCCGCTACGAACAGCACGACCCGACGCTGATTGATTTCGTGGATATCTTCCACCACCGGGCGCTGAGCCAGTTTTATCGGGCCTGGTTCTTATCGCAGGACACCGCCTCGCTCGATCGTAAAGAAGACGAGCGTTTTTCATTTTACGTGGGCAGCCTGGTGGGGCTGGATCCCTCCGAGCTCGATCCCGCCCCGCTGCCGATTCACGCCCGCCTGGCGTCATCCGCACACCTGATTCGAGAAGCACGTAACCCTGATGGCCTGCTAGGCGCCATGGAGTACTACTTCCAGGTTCCGGTGCAGATGGAAGAGTTTGAGCTGCAGTGGATTTTCCTTGAGGGAAAAGATCAAACCGCTTTGGGCGACGACCGCTACGCCGCGCTGCTGGGCGACGGGGCCATCCTCGGGAATACCGTCCTCGACCGGCAGCATAAATTCAAGCTGATGATGGGCCCGCTCACGCTGGCTCAGTACATGCTGTTCAGCCCCTGGGGCAGCGATATGGCGGTGCTGCGAGAGCTGGTTCGAAGTTTTATCGGCTTTGAGTATGCCTGGGATGTGCAGCTGGTGCTTGCCGCCGATCAGGTGCCCCGGGCCACGTTAGACGGCAGCCACCAGCTAGGTTATGCGAGCTGGCTGGAAAGAGAGGCCAGCGAAACCCCCGTTTTCGGGATGAGCTTTGAGCCCGAGATGTACCGCCGGTAGCCCTTCGCCTGGAAGAGAACGTAACCATGGATGAAAAGACACGCACATGAATCAATACGAAAGCCTGACCTGCTCGGACTATTACCAGTCATTGATGCAGCCCTTTCCGGGCGACTCGCCCTGCGGAGAAGCGCTCGATTACGATCCTGCTTTTATCATGCTGCAGTCGCGCCTGCAGCCAAAGCTTGGGGCCGAATACGGCGACTTCGTTGAAGCCGCTGAGCCGGTGAACTGGACGGAAACCGAACGCGACTGCCAGGCCCTGCTGCAAAAAAGCAAAGATGTTCGCCTGGTGGTTATTTTGATGCGCTGCCGCCTGCGTAAGCGCGGGCTGTCTGCGCTGGCCGAAGGCGCGGAGGCGCTGCTTGCCCTGCTGCAAAGCTGGCCGGATGACCTTCATCCACAGCTGCTTGACGAAGGGGAGTTCGAGCCAATGCTGCGGGCAAACGCCTTCGCCGAGCTGGAGGATATTGGTGGTCTGCTGACGGATCTGCGCAACCAACCGCTGCCCAAAGCTTCCGGGCTGCAAATTACCGTTAAAGAATTTGAAAAAGCCCATCAGCTGCCGAGAGAAGAAGGTGCGCTGTCGGACGAGGCCGTCGCCGCCATCATTCGCGAATGGCACACCAGCGCACGAGAAGAGATTCGCCCGCTCACGCAGGCCCATTACTTTGTGCAGCAGATAAAACAGATCCTGGCGGAGACGCTGGGACACGAGGCACCTGAGCTGCCGCTGTTGTCCGGCATTCTTGGCATGTTTAGCCGCGAGTTTGGCAGCGAAATGCCCGCCAGAGATCTCCCTTTGGAAAAAGCCCCCGAAAGCGTGCCGGAGCCTGTGCCCACGCAGCCCCCTGGTCAGGTAGCCGCCCCGGCTGACGAAGCGGCCTGGCAGCCTCCTGTCCCGGTGCCTCGTCCTGCGCGGCATGAACCGCAAAAAGGGGTTAATACGCGCGCGCAAGCGCTCCAGCGCCTGCAGGAAATCCGCAGTTGGTTTGCCGTGGCAGAGCCAAGCAGCCCGCTGGTGCCGGTGCTGAAATACGCGGAGGAAAGCATAGGCAAGAGCTTCGCCGAGCTGCAAAAAATGTATCCCCCAGAAGTTATCGCAATGCTGAACCAGGAAAAGGAATAAACAATGTTAAGGATGCTCACCCTTCTGATTTCCGGGCTGCTGATGTCGCCTGGCGCATGGGCCGTTTGTACGCTGGCGCGCGGGACCCCCACGCCGCTCACCATTGACGCTAAGACAATCATTATTTCCGCTGATGCGCCGGTGAGTACTTCTACGCCAATAGCCCAATATGACAGCCCGACGGTGGGCGGCGCTGGCGTAGGTTATGACGACTGTATTAAGGGAACAGAGTACGGCAAACGCGCCGTGTCGCTGTCCGGGCAGGATACATCCACAAAAATTTATGCGACCAACATTCCGGGCATTGGCATCAAAATGCTGGCGAGCAACGGCTCGGCGTTTGGTAATTTCCCGTCGACCAGTTATCTGACTTTCTCAAATGGCAGCTCGGTTGGTTCACTCGATATTCCACCGCAGTCTTTTTATCGAATTGAGTTTTATAAACTCAGCAATAACCTGCGCCTGGCCAATGCCGCGACGGGGGATACCATCCTGCCCGCCGGACAAATTGGCTACAACTATATCCTGTCAGATAACCCCGCGTCGTTCACCCATAGCCTCTCTATCGGGGAAATGAAAATTATCAGTACCCCGGCCTGCACTGCGGATAACGCTAAAACTATCGACTTTAACGACGTGACGCCCACGCTGCTAAAAGCCGGGGTTACCCGCAGCCTGGACTTCGCCATCGTCTGTAAGAGTGACTATGGATCCTACTCGGCCTCCGCGTCGATGATTACCGATACCCCTACGGCAGACGGCGGTTTTATTCGTATCAAAGACTCTGACGGCAATATGGATCGCTTGAAAATCCGCATCACCGACGGCGACAACAAAACCATGAAAGTCGATGGATCCACCTCTGAATCCTCACGGGTTATCACCAGCCAGGGTCCGGCTGAATTTGCCTGGAAAGCGACGCTGCTCCAGGGCAACGGTACGGCACCTGCCGGTGGCCTGTTCACGGCAAAAGCAGAAATTATTTTTAGTATTCAGTAAGCCAGGGAATAAGGAAATATGGGCAACCCCGCAACAATTTTTATCAGCATTGCCAGCTATCGGGATCCGCAGCTGATCCCGACGCTTCAGGATATGCTGCGCCACGCCAGCCAGCCTGAAAGGCTGCACATTGCCGTGTGCTGGCAGGACGATGAGGATCTCAGCCTCTTTACGCGACACGGCTTCGTCCCCATGGGCAGCCGGCATGTTGCCGGACACGAGGCGTTTATTTTCAGTTTCCAGCAGGCCCGAATCGAACTCATCAGCGTGCACTACTATGCCAGCCAGGGGGCCTGCTGGGCGCGGAGCCTCGCGGAATCGCTATTTGAGGCAGCAGACTATTTTCTGCAAATTGATTCCCACTGCCGGTTTATCCCCGGCTGGGATAACGAAATGATAACCACGCTGCGCCAGCTAGCGGCGACATCTCCCCGGCCAGTGCTCTCCTCCTACCCGCCTGCGTTTGTTCCCGGAGAAGACGAAGAAGCCAGTAAAAAAAGTTATGTGAGCCGCTTAATCTTCCGGGAGTTCAACCCGCAGGGGCTCCCGATGTTCAGCTCCACGCCTTTTGAATCTCCCGAGCCCGTCAGGGGCAGCTACCTGGCCGGAGGATTTATTTTTACCCGCGGGGACTTCGTAAAAGAGATCCCCAACGACCCACAGATTTTCTTCGCCGGTGAGGAAATAGCCATGGCCGTGCGCGCGTTTAGCCACGGCTACGATATCTACCATCCCCATAAGCCTCTGCTGTGGCACTACTATCAGCGCAAAGAGCACAGCAAAGTCTGGGGCGACCACACGAATCAGGCCAAAGAACAGGGCTCCGTTGAGAAGGCCTGGTGGGAGCGCGATGCCGCGTCGAAAAAGCGAGTCAGAACCGTGCTGGGTCTGGAGAGCGAGCCCGAAGGCGGCCTGGCCCCCTATGGGCTGGGAAAGATCAGAACGCTGGAACAGTTTGAATATCAGGCAGGTATTTGCCTGAAAAACGGCACAGTTTTACCGGAAGTCATGGCCGTGGATAAAGTGAATTTCTTCTCCGACCCGCCCGCCGACCATGCCGAATGGCTACGTCGGCAATATGCCTGGCATAAGAAGACCCTTACGCTGAGCAAGACTGATTATGAGGCAGACAACGGCGACGTAAGCGCACTGCATATCAGCGTCTATACCCAACAGAACGAGTTGTTCCACAGGCAAACGCTCACCCGCAGCGAACTGCATGAACTACGCCAAAAAACGTCCTCGGAAGAGATCTCGCTTCCGGTGGAATTTAAAACCACCAGCCTAAGTAAACCAGGCTCGATCAGGCTGTGCACTTGGTCAGACAGCCTGGGCTGGGGCACCGTCACGGAGAAGACATGGTGAAAAGTGAAGCCCTTTTTTGTCGATTAGTCAGCGTGGATACCCTGTTTTCTTTTGACGGCATTATTCCCTCTGCGCCGGACTTTCAGCTCAGGCTGATCTCGCTGATTGAGCAGTTCAACAAGGCGCTGCTGGTGGAAAACCAGGCGCCTGAAGAAAGCGAGGCGCTGTGCCGGGCGCTGTGTGATTATTTTGATAAGCGCTTGAGCAGCAATGCCCAAAACAACTCTCTGTCCTGGCAACGCTACTCGCTGGTGCAGTATTTCTATGGCTTTGTTGACAGCGAGGAAGCGCTCCCCCTTTCCGCCCGGCTGGATGCCCTGCTCAACGCCGACAGCGAGATCATTTTTCGCTACGCCTGGAAGTTGCTGACGCTGGTGATGCAAATTGAAGGCAGTACCGATGCCCTGGTCTCGCTGCGGGCGGCTAAACGCGCCCGCTATTTTTCACGCGCCCGGGCAGAGACGCCTCCTTCGGAACACGCAACGGCATCCTGGGTGAGCCCGCGGGCCGGGGCGGCAGGATCCCCGCGCTTGATGATCTTCGTCATCGGGCCCTTTGCTGGAAAATGGTTCAGCCAGTCAAACCTGTCATCCGGCAGCGAGCATGGGATCCTGTGGGTGATTGAGGAGAACGCCAACGGCCTGGCCAAACGGATGGCGTATTTAAAGAAAAATAACATCGCCCTTGCTACGATGGCTTATTTCCCGCTGCTTGCCGACGGCTTTGAAAGCAGTAGCATCATGATCGAGCAAATTACCGCCTGGCAATACGCCTTTTCATCCATCCGCCTTTCTGAGCCTTTACCCTGCATGCTGGGGCTCTACACCCGGCTCAGCCAGCAGCGCTCCGCCCACGATCCGGATCGGGCTATCTGGACCGGCGGGCTTGCCGAGCCGCCTTACGGCCACCTCAAGCTTGAGCATCAGTGGGCGAGCCTGCTGGCCGAGCTGGAAGCTAATGACGACGGGAAAGATCTCTACGCCATTCAGCGCCACGCGGTAGCCAGCACGCTGCTTTCCTGGCTGGCTGAAAGCCGTATCATGAACGTGTTACAAACCCTGTTTGACAGCACCCAGCTCGACTTTGCCGGCATTACTCTCGCCGATCACGGCCAGGGATTCACCCGGCATGGGGCCTGGTCCCTGTGGCTTTCAGAGCGATACGGTATTTTGCCAGGCCTGTCGGCTTCTATCGCCCTGCCTCCGCTGCCGGAGATTCCCCTGCCGCCGGTTGAAGAGCCGCCTCCTACCCCCTCTCCTGCGCCGATTCCAGTGCCGGTGGAGATCCCACGCCGCCGACGCTGGCCTAAAGCACTCGCCGCCCTGCTGCTGCTGTGCCTCGCGGGCGGCATTGGCTACGCCATACAGCAGGATGCGGTGGAAATTCGCGGCCAGATTAGCCAGATAAAGCCGATCCAAAGGCTACTGGGAATAAATGACAAACCCGATGCATCGGCATTCCTGCAGCTCGTGAACAACGCGCCTTTATTTGAGAACGGCAGCAGTAACCTGATGCCGGAAAGCCAGCACATTCTGACGCAGCTGGTGCCTGAGATGGCGCGCAATCCGCTGCAGATGTATCTGATCATCGGCCATTCTGACAACACCGGCTCTGCCACTGTCAACATGGCCCTGTCCACAGAGCGCGCTCGCGTTATCCGCGACTGGCTGGTGGAACACTCGGGCCTGGCCGCCAGCCAGTTTATCGTTGAAGGCGCGGGCAACTCTCGCCCGATAGCCAGTAACGCCACCCAGGAAGGACGCGCGCAAAACCGCCGTGTCGAAATCATTCCGTTATCTATGCAAGACTACAAGGATTGAGAGAGTCGCTTATGAGTAACAAACCTGTGACCTACCCCCTCAATGAGGGCAGTTTCGTGACGTTGAATCCGCAGGAGGATCAGTCGATCAATATCCTTCGCTACATGGATGAGGATCACAATCCCTATAACATCTTGATCAACCGCACCACTCTTGAAGAAGAGCAGACCGTTGATCAGTTCTGTGAAAAACAGTGGGATAAAATGAAACGCTTCGTCCCGGGATTCGAGGTCGAAGGGAAGAACCTCAGGCATGAGATCGGGCCTGCCAAACTGCCGGTCCTGCAAACCGCGAATAAGTTTCTCGAGGACGGCACCTGGATCCGCCAGGTCTCGTCTATCATTACGCTTCCGGGGCACCCGGTGCTGAACCCGAATAAACGTAAGCTGCTGGTGTTTACCCTGGCCGTAAATAATGATTTCACCGAAGCACAGCGTAAACATTATGTCCGGATTATTAACAGCTTTGTTCCTCTGGAAGCGCCCCTCGGCGAAAGCGAATAACCCTCCCGCTGAAGCATCCCTTCTTTTCGGGGGCTGATGCTTCAGCCCCTTCATTCTTCGCCAGGATTAAAATGAGCCGTAGCGTTTAATGTCTTCAATTGGCCGTTTAAAATACTCTCGTCTGTCCATGACCGTATTTTCTATATCACTGAGCCCGGGCCGCTGATGCCCGATGCAGGGATATACACCGTACCAGTTTCCCTGAGCCATCAGTTTTAACCAGTTGGTATCCAGTCCAGCTTTATTGCGCGCTTCGCCCTGCTCCATTCGATAAATGGCCCGAGAATAATTGTGCATCAGCGTTCGATAATAAGGCCTGTTCACCAGATAACTGTTTGCCAGAAAAGCGAACTCGACTTTATAAAAAGCGGAACTCACCTTTTTAATGATGTAATAGCTGGCCGAAAGAAACCCCACATCCCAGTCAGTGCGTGCTAACTCACCCAGAAAAATATTAGCTCTTTCAATAGATTGGGGATCCTCATCGAACACCATATCATCTTCAAGAATCAGGACGTTGTTCCAGCCATTTATTTGCGCCATGATCAGGACATTCAGGTGGGACTTTGCGCAGCCCAGCGCGCCCTCTTCTTCCTCAATGGCCTGAAAATGGATAATTTTTTCTTCCGGAGCCTGAACCTTCTTTAACTCCGCGATAATTTCAGCCTTTCTATCCTGACGTTTCGCCAGATTGATATAGACAATTTTATCAATAAAACCCCAGTTAATTACGCACATATTCAGCCATTCCAAATAATTGTCAGCTTGTATTTTATCGCAAACTCCATGCCCTTACGGGCAACAGGTCTATTTTAGGATTATGGCTTTATTTTTCTTTCAAGATACTGTCATTGAATCTTTCTTGCCGATAGCCCTGCCGGGGGAAGTTTTTATATTCAGTTCAAATTCTGCGCTCACTCAGGAGCGCGAGATTATTTTCATCAAGAGCGTACTGAGTCATCCGCTACTTTTAACGAAAGGCAGAGGAAATTCCCAAACGTGGCGGGATGTTGACAGAAAAATACCTGACGTAAGTCCATAAGCCTACGCGGCCTGGCCATACAACTTCCCCCGTCATCAAAGCGTAGCGGGAATTATTACAATACGTACTTCGTTGTACATACCGTTACACAGCAACGCTCATCATCGGTGAAAGGCTGGTATATAGTGCAGCGATGCACAGGGATGATTTGTTGTGTTGATAAAAAATAACAAATTTTAAACAAATGGTAGTCATGTAACCTCATATTAATAATGAAAATCAAGAATACTCTCTGCCTACATATCCTGATGGCGCTGCTTGCCGTTCTGGTCTTATGCGTTCCGGCCCTGGTGACGGGGTTGTTCACGCCGCTAACATTCCAGCCGCTGATTAAAAGCATGGACGGTACAGCGAAAGAGCAATCAGAGAAAATAGCGACAATTTCCCATGCATTACAAGGTAATGCATTATTTTTCCTCGGCGCTTCTGAGGTGTCGACATCGGAAGATGAACATTACGCTGTATATAATTACTTTAATAAGCAATTACATCAGCCGGTGGTGGCTTACGGGGATAGTTATGTCGATAACATCACACAATTCCTGCTGCTCTCACGTTTTAAAAACGATATAAATGCCAACAGTAAAATTGTTCTGCTGTTTGCCCCAGACAGTTTTTATTTTGACACTATTCCTCCGGCTATTTTTGCCGATCATTTCCCGGCCGCTATTTTTAACCCACTGATGGCGGATGAAAAAGCCCGTCCTTTCCTGGTCAATTACTTACACCATATTGATGAAGAGGACATCAGCCATTTAACCCTGGGCGAAATGAAAATATATGGCTGGCGGCCAAAAGTAATTTGGCAGTCTATTAATTATGAGTTTGCTAACTTCTGCACCCTGGTAAAAAACCATTGGCTGGCGTGGCTGCGCATTGCGCCTGAACCTCACCGCCCATGGCCCGCTCCCGCTGATAAGTACGCCGAGCCAGACTGGAACGAACAGCTGGCCCATGCCCGCGTATTGAATCAGGTTCGCCAGCAAAGTGCCGCCACGTTGTGGATGGACAAAAGCGTCTATGAAGACGGAAAAACGGCGGAAGAGTGGTATGAAACGCCGGTGGTAAACCGCCAGATGGAAGCCTTCAAGGCCACCATCGATCTGCTCAAATCTCGCCATGCCCAGTTCGTGGTGATCGTCGATCCGCTTAACCCGTGGGCGCTGAAAAACACGCAAAAATTCCAGCCCGTTGACCGCCAGGTCAGGGCGTATCTCGAGCAAAACCAGGTGCGCTATTTCGATATGTACGCCCAGCCTTATCAAAACGGCTGGAACTGGGATCGCCTGCATCCCACCGAGCTGGCGTGGGTTGCTATGGACCGCTTTATTGCCGAGAGCTTTACACGATGAAAACTGCCGTTCGCCTGTTTGTGCTTTACCTCTTGCTGGCCATCACGGTGATCGCATGGTCTTCCGTGGACGACAGCATGAGTATCAAAGTGCATTTTGAATATCAAAAATTCTGAAGGATGAATGATGTATAGCTCCGGGGCATTTTTTTTCTTTCTGTTTTCATCGGCGCTGCTATTTGCGCTGGTTAACCGCGTACTGCATTACCGGCTGACCTATTTAGCAGCATTCTCCGTGCTGGCGGCGCTGGCATGGGGATATATTTTCCAGGGCGATTACCTGGTTCCGGTGGCGGTATTCTTTGCGTTTTATCTTCTTGTCACCCTGAAAGAGAAAGGCTGGTTAAAAACCTGGCAGGCGGTCACTCTCACGCTGCTCCCGCTATTGCTGGTGAAGCTACACCTGAATAATCACTGGGGCATGATTGGCCTGTCGTTTATGACCTTCCGCGCCATTGACGTGCTGCTTTACCGCAGCAAAAAAGATGGCCAGAACTTTTTGCATTATTTCTGCTATCTGTTTATGCCGTTTATTATTCTCGCCGGCCCGATGTACCGCTGGAGAACCTGGGTCGGCGATATTAATAAGCCGGTATTCAGGCTGACCCGCGAACAGTTTTTACTGGCCGTGGAGCAAATCGTCACCGGCGTCGTGCAGAAATTTTTGTTTGCGATGCTTATCGACAATCTGGTGATTGAATCCTGGAGCCACCGGCCGTTCACGCTCACCGTCGGCGTGGTGATGTCGGTCGCCTACAGCGCCTATCTCTACTTTGATTTTGCGGGTTATAGCAACATGGCTATCGGCGCCGGGCGGCTGTTTGGCCTGAATATTCCGGCCAACTTCAATATGCCGATTCTGGCCAAAAACCCGCAGGACTTCTGGCGCCGGTTCCACATCAGCCTGTCTGAGTGGCTGCGCGACGTGGTCTTTATGCCGATTTACATGAATCTGATGAAGCTCGATTTCTTCCGTCAAAACAAAACCCTGGCACAGAACGTGGGCATCTTCTGCACGCTCTTTTGCATGGGGGCCTGGAACGGGCTTGAACGACACTACGTCATCAGCGGCGCGCTGTTCGGCGCCATTTCCGTTGCCCATAACATGCTGCTTTGGTCAGCCAAACGCAGCCCGGCCTTGAGTAACGGCTTACGCCATCCGGTTATCGCGTTTTTTGGACGAATTCTGACGCTGGCTAGCGCCGCGGTCTCCCTCTACATCTTTAGTGGAATGTCACCTCTATGAACCTTCATCCAGAGCTTCAGGAACTGCAGGATTTTCTGCGTGCGGCATTACTCGACCCCGCGCGCCCCAGCCAGTTAGCCATCAGCGGCAGCGATACCGCCCTGACCTGGCAACAGCTTTCCGTCGCCGCAACCGACTGGGCGCAGCGCTACGCGCAGTGCGAACAACCCGCCGGCACGCCGGTGGTTTTATACGGGCATCAGCAGGCCGAATTTGCCGTGGCAATTTACAGCTGCCTGCTGCACAACATCCCGTATATTCCGGTGGACTGCATCTACCCGCAGGAGCGGCTGAAAGAGATCTGCCAGCTAGCCAGCGCCCCTTATTACTACGACGTCGTGGCGAAGCAGTTTGTGGCGACCGGCGAAACCGGCAGCGTGCTGGCCGAGCCCGATCTGGCTTACATCATGTTTACCTCAGGCAGCACCGGGAAACCGAAAGGCGTGCAGATTGGCCGCGAGAGCCTATGGCACTTCATGAAGTGGGTGCGCAATGACTTTGCGCTGCCGGACGTGCCGGTATTAATGAACCACGCGGTGTTCAGCTTCGACCTGTCTCTTATTCCTTTGCTGGCGAATCTCGCCACCGGCGGGCACATCGTGCTGAACGCCAAGGAAGATATTGCCGCTGAAAACTGGCTCGATCGCCTGAAAACCAACGAAGTTTCGGCCTGGGTTTCCACGCCCTCTTTTGCCTACCAGAAGCTGCTTTCCCCGCAGTTCAGCGCCGAGTATTTGCCCGCGCTGAGCGTGTTTGTGTTTATTGGTGAAGTGCTGAACAAAGCGCTGGTCAGGCAACTGCGCCGCCGTTTCCCGCAGGCCAAAATCCTGAACTCCTATGGCCCAACGGAAGCCACCATCGCCACCACGGTGATTGAAATCACCGACGAGATCCTGCACAGCGAAAACGACGTGCTGCCGGTGGGCACCATGATGCCGGAATCCCACATGGAGATTACCTCCGAAGGTGAGCTGATTATCTGGGGGAAAAACGTCATGCGCGGTTATCTCGGCCTGCCGCAGGAAAACGCCGCTAAGTTGCTGCACCGCGAAAGCGAGCAATACCGCGGCTACCGCACCGGCGATCTCGGCTACGAAGACGGGCTGCTGTATTGCCAGGGCCGTAACGACAGCCAGATCAAGCTGAACGGCTACCGCATTGAAATCAACGAAATTGAAAACCGCCTGCTGGCGATGTCCGGTATTAGCGAAGCCGTGGTACTGCCGCTGATGAAGTCCGGCGGCGGCGTGCTGCGCATTGCAGCGTTCTGCGTCACTGGCCTTGCCCCGGAGGCGATCAAGACTTCGCTCGCGAAGGTGATCCCGCCTTATATGGTGCCTTCACAAATCATTATTAAAGACGCTTTGCCGCTGAACCCTAACGGCAAAATCGACCGCAAGCTGCTGGATACCCAGGCTCGCACGAATTAATGACCCAGGAAAATAAGATGGAACAAGAAATTCTCGCCCTGTTTGAAAAAGTGTTATCCCGTAAGGTCGGTTTTAACGATGAACTGATCGAGTCCGACATTCTCGACTCTATTCTGGCCGTTGATTTGGTGCTGGAAGTGCAGGATGTGTACGGCTGCATGATCCCGCCGACGGAAGTCGCCACCGTGCTGAAAACCCCGGCGGATCTGGCGCGTTATATTGAAGAGAATCGCTAGTCACGGTTATTAGCGGTCTCACTCAAACATACGGGAACAGTTCAACCCCTCACCCCGGCCCTCTCCCCCAGGGGAAGAGGGGGAAAGGCCTGGCAGGGAACGTGATTTATCTCCTCTCCCTTCCAGGGAGAGGGTAATAGCGCTGATTCAGGCTATAGGCTGCACCGTCTCTCTTTTTTTCAAAGCCGCGATCATTTGCCGCAGTTCAAACTTAAAAACGGGCTGAGAGATACTGAACCCCTGAAAGAGATGCACCCCGGATGCCAGCAGCAGCCTTAATTTCTCGCGGCTATCAATCCCCTCGGCAACGCAGTAACTTCCCGTTAATTCACAGTAGTACGCCAGGCTTTTGATCAGCGCCAGCGCGTGAGGTTCATACTGCGCGTCGGCCACGACTTTGCGATCCAGTTTGTAATCGTTGAACCGCACCGCCCGCACCGGGAAATAAACGCTGCTCTGCGAAAAGCAGTCATCAAGCATCACCCGGTATCCCTGGTGCTGAAGCTGGGTAATAAAGAATCGACTCTCCTGATGCTGATTCAAATTCAGATCTTCTGATATTTCCAGCACCAGCCTGTCCGTCCAGAATGGATTTATCAGTCGGGTACTCAGCTGTTTAATAATGCCGAACAGACTTTCACTGTTTGAAACCGCGGCCGGTATATTCACCGCGAAATAATACTCCCCCTGGTACTGATTAATGCCGCCCACCGCCTCTTGCAGCATAAAGGCCGTTAACAGGCGCCACGTATAGCTGGAGCGGATCTGCGGCAGAAACTCTGCGGGCTGTAGGGTTTGCCCATTTCGATGCCAGCGGGCCAGGATTTCCAGCCCTTTGAGCTGCAGCCCACCGTTCACAATAGGCTGGAATACCGGGTAAATCTGGCGGTTGTGAATGGCATAAACCAGCTCCCTTTCAAACGGTGAAAGGGCAGCCAGCATACCCGCTGAGTCTCCTTTTTTCTGCTGATTACTCGCCATCGGCGCCTTCTCATGCAGCAGCGGATGAACCATTTTTTTTAACCCGGATATTCGCTGCACATACAGCGTCTTATGGCTGACGCCGCGCTGTTTCGCCTGCTCCTGAATCGTCTGCCCGGCGAGAGAGTCCACCAGCACATCCAGCTCTTTTCGGGTCAAACCTTCGGGCCGGATCTGGCTCACCAGCTCCTCTTCAAGGGCGTGTTTTTTGAGGCTGACGCTGTTATCCCAGTCCCCGTGCAGCAGCGCGGCCAGGCTGGCGCAGGGCAGATCGGACGGCACCACCCGCACGCCGCCAAGATAACCGTCTTTTTTCACTAATTTCTGCAGCGAACGCCAGATCCATGAGGCTGAGCTTCGGCTCAAAATGAGCATGGGGAGCTGGCCATCATGGCGATCGAGCAGCTGCGCTACCTGCCGCAAGACGACAAGCAGCCAGTAAGGTTGATCGGGCAGATAGACCACAAACCGCGCCCCGCTCTCTTCCTGCAATCTTTCTTCCCCTGAGCCAGGGAAAAATACCGCCCGGGTTTGACCTGCGGCTAACAGATTCTCAAGCCCACACGCCATCATGTTGCAGGGCGAGAGAATGTAGGTCACACGCTCGCTTACTTTTCCAGGTGTGCCGCTACTGGTAAACAAACGTCACCCCAACGATCGACTGCACATTACCCGCCGTAACCTGCCCGGTCGTTCTCGCGTAGGTCGCAGTCAGCCCCAGACTTACGGGGGTCGTCCCTACCGTTCCCAGCGAAACGGTGTTAGCGCTGCCGGCCCCCAAAGCGGCACCATTTCGCAAAAGCTGAACGCCAATTCCCTGAGCAGGCGAGCTGGAAGACGTATTGGTGAAAATGGAGTTATCGCTGCCCAGCGTGTTGCCAGACAAAAAGTAACCGATTCTCTGATTCTGCGCGCAGCGCACGGTGACGGGCGCAGGCGCCGTTCCCGGGTAATCAGGCAGATTCACCGTCACGTTACGGGCGGACACGTCACAGCCACCGGTGGGCACCACAACATCGTTGTTGGCGTAGATATTCCAGTTGATGATCTGGCGATTCCCGTTAATGGAATCCTCTTTTTCCAGAATAAGCTGGGCAATCATGGTGTTGGCTTTAACCACTACGCCGCTGGCGGTGCTGATAGGCGTTAAATACAGCACCGCCTGCCAGCCACGATAATCCCCCCAGGTGTGGTTCACCCAGGCGGTTTCCGTTGTGGTCGGGAAAGGATATTGCACCCCGAAGTAACCTAATGATCCTCTGAAAGCAGAGAGCACGCCCTGATACGCCGAGCCGGACCGGATCCTTACCGGATCGGTATATTGGCTTGGGGCATCGTTTTTGCACTGAATCGACTGGGAAAGATCGACCACTAAGTTTTGCCCTGCCGAAATGGACGGCACAAGATTAACATTGACGTTCACGGTGCCGGAGCCGCTGATGGATGTCCCCAGCGACTGGCAGGTAAAGGCCTGGCCTGCGGTTGACCATCCCAGCCCGGCCAGAGTGGCCAATAACGCGATGATTTTTTTCATTCCATCCTCCTTGCGATCAGGCCCAGGTGTAAGTGACATTGATCACCGCCTGAATGGTTCCCTGGGTAGTCCCGCCGTTGACCGTTATCGCTCTGACCTGCAGAGGAAAACTCGTCGCCTGACTGCCGGCATCCACCTGAACAGTTTTATTGGCACCGTTATTCAGCGTTGCCCCGCCGTTGTCCCGCAGCTGGAGCTGGAGGTTGCGCGCCGTGCCCTGGTTGGCGTAATACCCCGTCGCATCCGCCGTGCCGCTGAACGTTGCGGTCACTTTAGAGGTCCCGACCGGGCAGTTGGTCAAGCTCAGGACAACATCATGCCAGGCGGATGAAGCACCGGCCTGCACCAGGCTAAAGGTATAGAGATCGCCCAGATCGACCGTGGCCGTTGGGGTCGAGATCGTGCAGGGCTTCGCCACTACTCTGCCGTTCACGGTAATGGTGACGTCATCCGCCTTTGCCGTGGCAGAGAGCACCAGCAGCACTCCGGCAAGCACCCTTCCGGGTAGAATCCATTTCATGTCCGCCTCCGGTTACTGAAATTCAAGTGTGAATATTGCGGTCGCATTTACGTGCCCGGCGGTGACCGGCAGCTGCGTTGCCATCAGGCGCGCATAAAAGCCCAACACGTTGGTCTGGCCGGGCACCAGCGTGGTCCATTGAATTGCCGACGATCCCGCGTTGATCGGCATCGGCGTCCGGGCGCTGTTCAGGATTTGTATCCCCATGCCTGCAGCTGCCGCCGCGCCGCTATCCAGCTTTAATAAACTGGTGTTGACGCTATCCGCCACGCCGGTAAAGCCCACTTTCACCGCGGTAGCCAGGCCGCCACACGGGGAAAGCACGATGCGAAAAGGCACCAGCGCGGTGGTGGCTCCCACCGCAGAAAACTGTTTGGCCGGGTTATTCATCAGGTCGACGGTGAAATCTTTCGACTCCGCCGCAACCGCGCAGGCGTTGTCCCGAACATTGCCACTAATCGTAATGGTGCTGTCTGCCGCATCCGCAGCGGCGGCGAACAGTGACAGGGCGATGCCGACGATATAAAGAGATTTAGTCATGCTTATTCCTTAGCGACACAGCGCCGAAAGCGAGCTCAGCATCTGCTTCTGGCTCTCTTCACCCAGACGGTAGTCCGCCACGCAGCTGGCACCCGGCCCGTCTCCCCATTTGGCCAGCACCTTGCCCACCAGCGGCATTCCGCTCAGGTACACCTGCCCGCTGTCGGCCACAATACTGCTCACCTGCAGGCCTTCGGCAGTCACTACCGCCCCGAAAGGCACAGGCTTGCCGTTGTGGGTCAGCGTCATGAGCATTTTCACCCCAACCTGTGGCTTGAATTCCGCGCGCACCACGGCGCCGTGGGTGGGCACCACGTTGGCGACCGCATCCTGAAGGTCTACGTTGTCAGCCAGCGTGTTGGTGTCCAGCGCGATCCTGTTTTCGCGGTAATCGCTGGCATACGGGAGCACGGCATAACCGCGCCAGTCAGTACGAACCCCGGTTTGGTTTTCGACTTTGACGTCCCCGGCTCCGGGGGCTTTCACCAGCACGACCGTGCTGTTCAGCGGCTGGCTGAAGGTCACACCATCCGCATGCGCCAGTACGCCACCGCTCGCGCCGTAGTAAACCTGTTTCATGCCGTCGCTGCGGCTGTAGCCCACGTTCGCGTTGCCGTATCCGCCGCGGTAGTTCAGTGCGGCATAACCTGTACTGCTGCTATTCCCGTGCCCGCCGCCCGCATAGCCGGTCTGCACGCTATAGCTCAGGTTATTGTCCTCCAGCAGCGTGCCGTACAGCCCGGCCAGGTTGGTCATCCGGCCATTAAGATCGTGTGAGGCGCTGTAGCTGGCGTTGGCATTACGCCAGACGGATTTGCTGTCGGAACGCAGCCAGTGGCTGAACGGGATATTGACGTTTACCGCCAGCATCTGGTCACGCCCTTCCTGCCAGGCGTTTTTCGTCAGGCTGTAGCTGACCGTCCAGTTGATGTCATCCACGGCGGTGTTTAACCCCACCTGCATCTGTTCGTCGGCGCTGCTGCTGTTCCAGTAAGTCTGGTGGCTGCCGCTGAGATAAAGCGTTGTTGTTCTGCCCAACTGTTGGGTCAGGCTCAGCTGCACCCTGCCGCGCTTGTTGTAGGCGAGGTTGTAGTAGTCGGTAAACTTAGGTTTAACCTGAATGACGCCGTCCTGCGTTTCCACGCGGTAACCGCTCATCCGGCTGTAGGCACTGTCGGCGAGGGTAAAATAGCCGCTGGTTGAATACCGGTAGCCCACCAGTTGGATGTTGGTGCCCAGTTCATTCAGCGATTTGTTATAGAGGAAGCGCAGCGATTGCCCCTGGTGTTCGCTGTCATCGGCGAGCCTGGCGTTGGCCTGAGTGACGTCCATCGACAGCGCCCCCAGCGCCCCCATGTTTTTCCCTACGCCCAGGTTGAAGCTGCGGTAACGGTCAGCCAGCTGGCTGCCGCCATAAAGCGTCCAGCCATCGGGCAAACCATGCAGCACCGTGCCCTGGAAGAACTTAGGCTCTTCCTGCTGGCGGTTGCCGCTGCGATATTCCCCGGCCGTCAGTGAAAAACGCGTGCGCCCTTCGCGCTGTAAAACAGGCACGGATGACCACGGCACGCTGAAGATCTGGCTGCTGCCGTCGGTTTCTTTGATAGTGACCTGCAGATCGCCGCCGCTAGTGGCAGCGTAGAGATCGTTAATCGTGAACGGGCCTGGCGGAACGGTGCCCTGATAGATTTCATAGCCATTTTGTTTGACGATGACGTGCGCCGTGCCCCGGGCAATACCGCGAATCACCGGCGCAAAGCCTTTCATGCTGTCGGGCAGCATATTATCGTCGGAGGCTAATTGAGCCCCCCGGAAATTGATCCCGTCAAAAATATCGCTGTCGGTATAGCTGTCGCCCAGCGTTAACCGGGAGCGCAGGGAAATAATATCGCGCTCAAGCCAGGTGTTGACGTGCTGCCATTTGTTTTCGTTCGCTGAGCTTCCGCCGCCGCTGTTGTAGCTCCAGGTGGTGTTGTCGCGCAGTCGCCATGCCCCGAGATTGATCCCGCTCTGAAGATTCAGCCAGGCATAATTGCTGTTACCACCGCGATCGTTTTGCACGCTATTGCCGGTAAAGTTGTAATTCAGCAGGCCGGCGTTAATGCCGTTATCCCAGCGTTCAGGCGGGATATAGCCTCTGGCCCGGTTGCCCATAAACGCCTGCGGTACCGTCAGGTTGAGCCTTTGGAGACCAACATCAAACCCGGCGGTCGCCTCAGGAATAAGTTCAGTCATCGGGACGCAGGCGTCCGACGCCAGGGCGTTCATGCCGGCAATGGCCGCCACATCGACGCCCATTCCGGCCCATTGCTCACGCGTCAGGCAGGGAGCCAGGCCGCTGCTGCTCTTTGCCGCATCAAATTTAACGTCCCGCGTGGCGACAAATCCCTCGTTGAGATAAATATCGACGCGATAGGTCCCCGGCGGCGCTTCCTGCCCACTTTCGAAGCTGGACAAATCAGCCACCGCGGAGGGATCGTCGGCTAAAAAGCGCGGGTTAAAATAGAGATCCGCATGGGCGGAACAGGCTTGCATAGCAATGAAAAGCGCCAGCGGCGTTTGTACCAGAGTAAAAAAAGAAGCTAATTTGCGCCGCGGACGACGGAAGCCGAAACGCGCTAATCCATATTTTAGATGTGACATTGTCCCTCCGGTCAGCATTCGCCCGGCAGTCAGTTCTTCGTTGTTATTTAACGCAGGACGGCCTGTCCTGAATTACTGCATAACGCCCTGCATCCGTGGCGTTAGCGCCCCGTAGTCGTTAATGGTCTGGTAAGTGATGTTGGTCCCGGCATCGGCCGGTAGCTTCACGGAGGTTTTTCCCATCGGTGGGACAAGCGCATTGTCCAGCACGCGGGTGCCGGCATTTATATCCGTCACCGTCAGGTAATACGGGGTGGGATTGTTTACTGTCAGCTGGCCGTTGCTGCGGCTAAAGGTCAGCTTTTCTGCCGCTTTCTCCGGGGCCAGCGCCAGGTTATCCGGGCGGTAATAAAGTTTAATTCGGCTGATGATCGCCAGCTGGAGCGTGTTCTCATTCAGCTTTGATTTTTCCATGGATGGAATGGCTTTCACGTTCAGCCAGAACAGGCTCTCCCGATCCTTCGGCAGCTGGTTATTGGTCGCATCTAAAATGCGTAACGTGGTTTCTTTTTTCCCTTTGATGGCAAACAGCGGCGGGGTAATCACGAACCGGCTGTCTTTATCGCCATTAGCGTTTTCTACCCACGACTGAATAAGGTAAGTACTTTTTTCATCGTTGCTGGTTACCGCCAGCTGAACCTGCTTTTGCCCTTCAGGATAAATAACGCGAGTCGCGCCTAACGCAACCCCCGCCTCTGCAGGAGCCATAAAGCCGATTGCCGCAGCTATCATCATCGCCGCCAGTAAACCGCGACCTCTTAGTAAGCTTTTTGTCACGCTCGCACCTTTGTCCTTGTCGTTGTTGTTTGTGTCCACTACGCCCGCATTCAGGCTACAGGTAGGTCAAAGAAAACCAGGCCTGGGCATTAGCCAGCCCGCCGGTAACCTGATGCCCGGTGGCGCGATATTTGGCGATAAAATGGAGAGTGTTTGGCCCGGCGTATATCCGGGTCCGGGCCTTTGCAGGGGCATTCAATGGGATTTGGCGCTCCTCGGCATCAAAAAGGGCAACGCCCACGCCTTCAGCTATGCCCGGTCCCTCGCCCACCGAAAGTACCGCCGGATTTTTACCGTCGGCCACGCCCATAAACGCCACGCCAACGTGCCGGCTAACATTGGTATTACAGTCCTGAAGGTGGAGCGCGAAAGGCACCGGGTCGCTGTCTTCGCCTGGCGCGTGGAAGCGATTGCTGCTGATCCTGCCCATTTCGACCGTCATTTGGCGGTCGCCCGCTTCCACGCGGCAGGATTCGGCAACGATCGTGCCCTGGAAGCGCATATTGCCGCCCGGCAGCATCACATGCGTTCGGTTACCGGCCAGCGCCAGGGATGGCAGGAGAACGCTCAATAGAATCAGCTTGATTCCTCTCATCATTATCACCTTCAAATCCGTAGTAGATGACGGGCCGTCCCTGGCCCCGAGTGATTTCCCTGTATGACTGACTGATTACTCGTACTGAACTTTAAAGGTCGCGTCCGCGTTAGCGGTACCGGCCGTAGCCGCACCCAGCGCGATGTAACGGGCCTGCAGAGGAATAATATTGGTGCCATCGTTCAGCGTGGTTTTGGCGCTGAAGGTTGCCCCATCCAGTGCCAGCGGTGTGCTGGTGTTGTCGAGAATTTGAATCCCCACATTAGTCGCACTGCCCGCCGCAGGGCCCTGAATTGCCAGCGTGTCGGTCTTGCCGGTGACGGCAACGCCAGAGAACGCAACGGAGGCTTTGGTGGAAACAGTGGTATCGCAATCGTTCAGTTGGATGTTGAAACCTACTGCAGAACTGGTGCTACCTGCCGCAGCCAGTCGGGCAGAACGAACCTGGCCCAGCTGAACAGTCTGGTCCACCGATCCCGCATCAACGGCACAGGCTGCGTTAACAATTTCACCTTTGAAATGAACGGTGCCACCGTTAACCGTCACGGCATAAGCCGCGCCCGAGCTCAAAGAGAGGGCTGACAGTGCAACGAGAGCCAGATTTTTGATTTTCATAATTTATTCCTTTAAACAATTTCACTAAAACGAATCAGAACCGGCAGTCGCTATGCCTTCCATAAGACCTATGTTTCAGCTTCACGAAACGATCGCCTATTCACATAAGCTCGCCCCTAAGAGAGCTACCCTCTCAATATTGGTGGGAGCCGGGGTGAAATATTAATAAAGTATCCTGAATCGTCTTTGAAATTATATTTAACAAAACATCAATATCATCACATTGCATTGATTTTAAATGTTTTTTATATTTAATCCTATTAGGATTTTTCCCTAAATTTATTCTCAATAGCGCTTTTGAAATTAATTTCTATTGACATTCCACACGTTGTAAAGAAACTAGAGAAGAAACAGGAATGTTGACTAAAAATTCAAAAAAAAGACTACACATAAAAAACAACAGGGATAATTTCGCTTAAAATAATTATAAAACATTCATTGCATTGAATTTATCATTAATATTACAGACGAATAATCATCCAGAATTTATTAAAAGGAACTTAATATGCAGCGTTAATCTGGCATCAGCCGCAAATCTTAGTTTGCACATTTAAAAAGTAATACCTGACGCAAACATCTTTCATGCTGCGTCGGCCGGGCTTTCACATATCAAAAAAACCTCTGGCGAGGATATACCACGCAATAAAACCTATTGCATCGGGTATAGAAAATAATGACTAATGGACAATTGATATGAATATAACCTCACCGTTATTGCCTGTGCCACCTCAACATTCCCACGTTGAGTTTGTTTATCATATACTTTCTGCCTGTCATTTTTCCGCAACGGGTCTTTCTGAGTTGCTTCATGAAAAGGGAATGAATACAAAACTGATTAGCCCCGAGAAAAGCAGCCGACTTATTTCTAAAAATAATGAAAGCGATGAATTTAACCATCTGATAGTTTTTATTCCTGAAGATCCCTTTCAGATGCTGATGACGCTGAAGAGCCTGATATCGCTATTACAAATGCATAACCATAAGATAAATATCCTGATCATAAGTGGGCTATCGTCGTCCTGGCTGTTTAGCTATTTTAAAAATGTGATGCCGCGAAAATCGAATCTCAGTACCATCAGAGTAGTCAGCATTTTTACCAGCGTGGTTAAACTCAGAAATACGCTGCATAAAGACCTTAAAAACATTCCCACGCTTGTCTCGCTTGCCAGACAGGAAGAACGCAACGGCGGTTTGCGCCATGAAGGCCTCACTATCCATGAGGTCAATACGCTGCTGGAGCTTTTTAGCCCGTCCGGCCATGAAGATACCGCGGCAACAAAAAGCTTCAGTACTAAAACGCTCTATAACCTGCGTTCAAGTGGGTTAAAAAAGCTGGCGGCCATTCACCCGATGATGTCCAGACTGCTGCCGGGCCGGCATCGCAAAGCACAGCGCCAGTCGAAGCCCAGGGGATTAACGACCAGAATGCTCAGCAGCGAGGAGAGGAAAATTACCCATGCCCTGCAGCATGGCCTGATCTTCCCCGTTTTCCAGCCCATTGTAGACGGCGAGATGCAGATAGCGGGTTTTGAGATATTTTGCCGCTGGTACACTAACGGCAACGTATTGTTGCCGAAAGACTTTTTCCATGAGATCAGGACGCGAGAAACGTGGATCATGCTCACGGCCTACATCATCAGAGAAGCCGTGGTGAATATAAATAACTATGCGGGGAAATTGGAATTTTCGGTCAATATTCCACGGATTCTCACCGAGAGTGCTGCCCTGTTTAAAATAGTTGAGACGGCCAAAGCTCAGCTGCTTGACCCGACCTGGATAAGCCGCCTGGTGCTGGATATTAACGAAAATGTGGATTTAAGCTACGAGTCTAAAACGGTAACGGTATTAAATCAGCTTGCCGGGCTGGGCATAAAGCTTGCGCTGGATGATTGCTTCGCTAAAAATAGCGTCACGTTTCCAGTCAGGCAGCTAAAATTTAATAGCTATAAGCTGGACCGCTATATCGTAGAAAACTTTACGAGTAATCTCGATGATAAACATCTCATTGATGGCTTAATCTATTATGCGAGCGTGACAGGCAGCCAGTGCGTGGCGGAAGGTGTCGATAACCTGCAAAAATTCATTATGCTAAAGCAAATGGGCGTCAGTTTATTTCAAGGGTATTATATTTCGAAGCCGGTGCTCCGCGAGGAGTTAGATGCGTTAGTTTTCCGCGGCATTCAATAACCGCTATATTTAACAATGTCATTCAGCTTGTAAAAACACCTCCATAATTCGCATTTTTTGGCGGACAGAAATAAGTTCCTCTGACTTAGTTACTTCGTTTATTGTCAGGCTGATGATTAATATACCGTGCGACATATGCACATATCATGAATAAATAAGCAAGCTGCTGTATTTATTGATTGCCACAGAGTCTTTCAGGTTAATACCGCCCACTACCTGAGCGGCCTCGCCAGGGGCGGGTTATGGCAGCCTTGCAGTGAAGCGCTGCTTCCTGGGAACAATGGATGATAATAAAGACAAGATGTACGGCTATGCCGCCAGCAAGGCAGCGGAAACACAAGCCACTATGCGTATAAACTGGCGCTTACCCTAAGAACCACGTTTAGATTTGCAAGAGCAATGGGTTTGGATACCAGAGCTTAAAGTGCGATTAAAGCCCGTTTTAGCGGGCTTTATGATACTGAAGGGCCTACTTTTTGAGGTACAGTGCTGAGTCAAACTGCGGTTTCTGCTCCTCCAGGAAGGCATCCACCGATTCAATAGATTTTGCATACAGATGAGTGTCAACCGGTAAATCAACCATTTTCGTGCCCAGCACCAGGGTGAATACCGACTGGTTCTCGCGGCGGTACCTTACTGTAGTGGTAATTTTTAATTAGGCCGCCGCCGTCAGAGACTGGCTCTCTGCCGTCGTATTATCTTCTTTTTTGCTGCCCTTATTAACTAAATATGCCAGCTCGGTGAACTGGTCTTTAAAGGCGACTTTATAATCATCCGCATTAGCCTGCGCCAAAAACTCCTGATTCGGGACGTTGTCACCAAAAATCAGTTCGCAGAGACGACTTTGTGCTCATCGTAGATGTTACCGAGTTTCACTGCATCGCCGGTGACGGAAATAATATTTTCACTCTTAAATAAAACCGGACCGGAATTAATTAAGGATGAAACGTTAAGCGCAGCCCAACGATGGCGCTGCCAGCAAGAATTGACCTCATTATAAATTCCCTGAGGTATTTTTAGTGCCGGGATTATAGAGCACCGGGATTGTTATTTGATAGCAATATAATCTTGTTGCTTAAGTCAACGGCACTCACTAAATTAACGGCATTCATGTTAGTTCCCCCTTTTACTACGAATATGGACTGTCGGTAATGAAACGCAAATACCTCGCCTTTGCTCTATTCCTTAGCCTGCCTGCCATAGCGGCTAAGCCTTCGCTCATTGTCTGCGAGCCACAAGATAAGAGCTCAACGACTTCCTCTGAGATTTGGCCCGCGCCTTATCTGGATAACGGCCAGCTGTGTTTCAATATACAGGCAGATCAAGGCAGCACTTGCGTGGGTAACGGCCAGACAACCCAGTGGATGACCGAAGCGGTGATCGTGGACATCGGCGGTGAATCCCAGGGCCGCGACGATACCTGGTTCCGGGTAATGCAACCGGTCGTCAATGACAAAGAGATCGCCTATAAAATCGAAGGTTCACGGGACCAAAAAACCTGGGGCCTGGTTTCCAATGTGGAAATCAACCGCCTTACAGGCGGCGCGGTTGACTGGTTTGTGGCCGAACACGGCGGCACCGCGTACCAATGCCACCTGGAAGGCCCGAAGATTTAATGTCTAGCTGAGGTATAGCGGTCGAATTAAACGCTATGCCTCTGGTTGTCTTATAGGCTGTGCGAACGCATTAATTTCTGTCGTTCGATAAGGTTGCCCATTTTGTCGTAATAGCGGCTAAGCCAGATCTCCGATGGCACCCTACCTGACACCTCGGCAATAATATGCTCGCCTTTAATCCCACAGTCAGACACAGCGCACACAAAGCCTTAAACAAGCACTGGCTGATATTTATGCATTTTCCAACGCTGTCTTACAGCCGTAAGACAGCGTGTATTCAGGGTAAGATGCTATGGATTCACCTTAGGCAACGAGATAGTCAGCTCAGCCTGCTTCGCCCTGGAAACACAGGGTGTCATACAGCTTTTTCGCTCACTTTGGCTTAACACCGAATCCCGGTGATCGACTTCACCGTCATAATCTACCCTGCACTTGCCGCAGACGCCGGTTTCACAGGCAGATTCCAGCTGAATGCCGTGATTTCTGAGCGCATGGAGCATAGTTTCCTGCGGCTCCACCTGAATTTTTTGCCCCGTTTCTCTGACGGTGACGACAAAAGCGCTCTCCCCGCTTTGCTCTTCGGCGGCGAAGTTTTCAAAATGGACATAGTCAGCATGCCAGTGGCTGGCACTCTCTCTCACTCGCTGCACAAAAGCGGGGCTTCCGCAGGTATAAACGTGCGTCCCTCTCGCGTGAGTGTCCAGCAGCTGGTTGATGTCCAGCGGGTTATCGAGCGAGTAAATCAGAACATGTTCTACATATTTTTCCAGCTGCGGCCTGAAGGCAAAACTGCCCACATCACTCACACAATAGTGAAGCTCAAAGGTTTCTTCCCGGGCCAGGGCTTCCTCTATCATCGGAATAAATGGCGTGATACCTATCCCGGCGGCAATAAAAATATGATGTTTATCCCGGGCCATGCTGAAACAGTTCGCGGGCTCAGAGACCGTTAAAATATCCCCTGGCCTGGCGGTTTGATGTAAATACTGAGAGCCGCCGCGGCTATTCGGGGCGTGATTGACCGCAATATGGTATTCGTTTTCAGCCCATGATTCACACAGGGAATAGGCTCTCGACAGGCCGTTAGGGAGCTGGAGAATAATATGCGCCCCCGCCGAATATTCAGGTAAAGCCCCATCGTCAACGCGGCTCAGAATAAAACGCTTAATCCCTTTAAACTCATCCACAATGTTGATGATGCGCATTTCAAGCCCGCCGCTGCGGCCCGACAGCCTTCCCCCCCAATCCTCAACGTCATTATTTTCAAGGCGGCGCTGAAAGACGCTTTTGACTTCGTTTCCCAGCGGCTCCAGCTTCGCCAGCTGCCCGGTTACCGCCAGGTTGTCAGTTTCGGTATAGAGGTAGTGCAGTATTTGCGCGATGCTCCACTGCGGCCAGGCACGCACGATCACCTCGATGGGATCGCCAGCATGAATCGTCCCTTCTTTCAGGACGCGGTAAAACCAGCCTGTTTTGCCGTTATCCTGCACAAATCGGGAGAGCGTAGGTTGTTTAAAGCGGTGATTAAGTTTAAAGCAGGGCTGCCTTGGCTGAGTGACCTGGAGGATTGCCGTCCCGGCTCGAACAATATCCCCGACGCACATATTGCTTTCATTCATTCCGCTGGTGACCAGATTTTCACCAAATCCGCCCGGAACAAACAACGAGCCGGAACCCGGGAATCGGCTGGCCAGAGAAGCATAATGCGCAGAGTCATAGTGCAGAATTGCCCGCTCTTCCCCACCATGGAAGGTTTCGGCCTGTTGGTCGCCGCTAAAACCGGTCAGGGTGACCTGAACACTGTTCGTCGGGTGCTTATCAATCCCGGTCTTGACCGAGAATAACTCTTTGACTTCACCTTGCCGTAATTCATCAATGATTGTGCCAGGGTACACGGACATGCCTTTAATGTTGCCGAATTAATTCCCCCAGTGTACTGACTCAGGCGCCGTAAAAATTTAGAACAACTGACTAAAAATTGCTAAAAACGGTCAAATGAAATCAGAGGGCGGTCGTCAAGCCTGGCCGATATAGCGCTTCGGAGACTTTCCCAGCGCCTTTTTGAACATGGTGATAAACGCGCTCACGGATTCATAGCCCAGCTGCTCTGAGACGGACTGCACGCTGCCCCCCGCCAGCAAACGCTGAAGCGACACAACGATATGCAGCTGCCGCCGCCACAGGCCAAATGTCAGCCCGGTTTCTTTCACCACCAGCCGGGTGAACGTTCTTTCACTCAGGGCAAGAAAAGCGGCCCATTCCCTGGCGGTTCTTCTGTCCGCGGGGTCGGCCAGCAGCATGCTCGCCACTTGCCTGAGTCTGGCGTCTTTGGACAGCGGAAAGTTCAGCCGCTCGGCTGGCATTTGCGCCATCATGGAAAACAGCAGATTAATCAGCTGAAGCGTCTGCTCCTGCCCCGCCTCTGCCGGTGATATCCTGGCTAAATGAAGGATCATTTCCCGTATCAGGGGACTGACCGCGAGCGTGCAGCTTTTTTCCGGCATGGCGGCCCGCGACGTTTCAATAAACACAAAGCAGAACGTGGCTGAAGCAGCCGGGGTATTCCTGTGCGGCAGACCGGCGGGGATCCACATGGCTGACTCGCTGGGCACCATCCATATTTCATCCTCGACTTCACAGGTCATTGACCCGGTCACCGGCATAACCAGCTGGCCGCGCCGATGAGAGTGCAGCGGCACGTCGAATGCTAAATCTGGTGCGGTGAGAAACAGGACATCGATCGGCGCCCCGGACGAGTCAGGGTCAAAATAATCCATATCATTCATATTTCAGGCGCCCATTAACTGCAGAAAAGAAAATATTGCCCTTCCGGTTCGCAGAGATTTTACCCGTTGTTACCGGCCCACCTGGTACTCTGGTTATCAATTTTTTTATCAATAAACTCGATGACGTGCCCTGTCCCCACCTTGAGCAACAGGGCCACACACACCGCAAACACCAAAGTAACGGGCTAAAGCCGTTGTAGACGGCTTTACGTTTATTTCGTGAGGTCAGGAAAGAGGTCGAGAGAGTGCGGGAATATTACAGGGAAAAACCGCCGTCACCCACTTGCGCTACGGCATACCATTTCATCAGCTCAGCCGCTCCCGGCTCATTTTCGGCGGGTGCCCATGGGGCCATATCTTGTTCAGCTACGGGCTGGTACGCCCCCTGTTTTACCTCAAAAATAACCCCACCTTTATCCAGCGATAACACCGCATGCCAGGTCCCGGCATCCGTCTCCAGCACCTTGCAGTCTTCACCTAACACAGCGCGCTGGGTCACGTTGCCATTCTCATCAAAATGCAATACCAAAAAGCGCCCGCTAAGGGGTGTCAGCAGCTCAAACGTGTGCGGATGGCGGTGAGGGCGAACATAGGTCCCCGGCTCCATAGCAATAGCCAGGCGCTGAACAGGATCGCTCAATTCAGGATGGAGATTACGATTGGCACGTAAGCGAGGGGAGTTTGCAGCCTGCTCGCTTTGTTTTTGTAGATCGCTGAACGTAATTTGTTTCATATTAACCTTTGTGAATGTAGGTCGCTCGCGGCACCGGGAGCCCGGATGCCGCAAGGTTGTATGCTATCTCAACGGACGATTAGCCACGGCATTCGCGGCACAAATCTCTGCCCGGATTATAGACGCTGGGGCTAAAGTCCCATAGCCCCGGAACGGGTCTATTTACAATGCCGCCGGCGTTCCGGCCGAAGTTTGCTTCCGCATGGCGCTGGCTGTCAGTAAAACGCTTTTCATGGGCCATGATAATGAGGCAGGACCTTAACACTTCCTGCCTTATACCTTTTATCAACGAAACCATTTAATTATTAAATTGTTAATTATTGCCACCCAATAAATCAGGTTAATATTACGATTTTCCCTTTTCTACCACCGGACTCCATAATAGTATGGGCCTTAATAATTTCATCAATATGCATGACTTTCTCAACAACAGGAATAATTAATTTTTTTTCAACTGCACTTGCAATTTCTTTTAATCTTTCTGCCGACTGAGTATTGAAGACAAAGTGAACCTCTCCATTTACAGCCCAACCTCCTAATAAATTCTGAGGAATAGATTGATCAACAATAGAGACGACTCTTCCTTTATTCGAAAGCAACCCTAAGCTATTTTGAATTGTATTCCCGCCTACCGTGTCGAGTATAATATCGAATCCATCAAGATGATCTTCAGCTATTTTACAATACAAGTCACAATCTTTGTAATTGTAGCAACTCTGTGCTCCCAGGGAACGGACAAACTCGAAATTACCAGGAGAACAAGTTGTCACAACATGAGCTCCAAAAAGTTTCGCGATTTGAAGGGCATAGACGCCAACACCTCCAGAACCTCCATGAATCAACACCTTATTTCCTTTTACTAATCGTCCTCGTTCCACCAAACATTCCCAGGCAGTTCCTGCGGCTAACGGCAGTGCAGCGGCATCCTGGTGAGATAAGTTTTTAGGTTTAAGTGCAACAATAGATGATTTTTCAACATGGTGTGTAGCGTAGCTTCCCTCGTTGGCAAGAAGCCTTGGTACATAATAAACTTCATCACCAATTTTAAAATTGGTCACATCTGAACCGACCTTCTCTACGACACCAGATATATCCACACCTAAACAAGCTGGAAGGTTAATATCAGCAGAATAATCACCGCGCCTTGTTTGAATATCTACAGGATTAACGGACGTAGCGACTACTTTTATCAGAAGTTCGTCAGCACTAACTTCTGGTGTCGGTAGTGTTACATACTCCATATTTTTTGCCGGGCCAAATTCTCTAATGATAATTGCTTGCATCTTTTCCCCTTTTTTATTAACGCGAAAAGGTGCATCATACATAACAGATTTTAAGTTTGTAAGAACGCAGTTTTATGATACCAAGTATTATAAAGTATACCTTGAGGAATAAATAGTGGACTACAATGCACCGTATGGATGTTCAGTGACAACGACTTTGAAAGTTATCGGCGGCCGTTGGAAGCCCGTGATCCTGTTCCATTTAATGGAAAACGGGGTATGTCGTTTTAATGAACTGAGAAGAATGATTGATGGTATCACACAGAGAATGTTAACCTCACAGTTGAAGGAACTTGTCGAAGATGGAATTATTATCAGAGTTGTTATAGAAAGTTCACCACCTCACGTTGAGTATTCATTAACAAAATATGGCAGTACTTTGGAGAATATTTTAAAAGAAATGCGTGACTGGGGTGCGCAACATGCTGAAATAATTAATAATAATCATTCATCTGGTCTTTAAAATGAAAACACATTCATAAGAATGTGTTTAATTACAGCATCAATCTTCGCAGTGAGTTTTGATATTATAAAAATTACTGTCTGGCCATTTAAATTTACATCGCAGCAGAATATCTATCTTACAGCCCCAGAAATTATATTTAGTCCTGAACTATTTCCACTTATTATATCAATGCAATGACTTTTCGAAAAATAGCTGAGCTGCATCATTTTTACATGATAAATCGTAATACGCTCAGATTATCGTTTTTATTTCATCAATGATATTTAAAAGCTTGTATAGCGGTCAGTGAAAATGGTTTGCTGCCCCTTACACAGGAAGAGTACCGGCTCAAAACCCGAAAGTTTCAAAAATGTGTGGTGCAAAAAGGGGGAGTACTTACATATAGGCTTGAGAAGAATTTGAAATGGTGCCGATAATAGGAGTCGAACCTACGACCTTCGCATTACGAATTAGTAGAACCACGCATAACTAACTGTTTTTAAAAGCCATAGCCGCATTCACACTAATGAAGTTGATGGCACATGATTGAAGATGACCTAAGTAGCAAAACTGTGCGTGACACAAAAATGGCACAGAGCATTAGCGCAAGACGAATCGACACCATTACCGGTTTTGAGTTGTTTTGCGCTAATTTTTTGCCCCATGCATGCCCCATTGGTAAAGATGATAAAAAACCCGCAGAAGCGGGTTTGGTGTGGTGATTTTATCGCAGGCAGCTTTGTACCCGGTCAATCTTGTGGCGAATCATCTCAAGGTTGTGTTGAAGCGCCTGAAGCTGAAAGAGTGCCGCATCAACTTCATAACCCATCTGCCTCATCTCGCCCAGCATTCGGCCAAGTGGATTAGGGTTGTCACCATTTGGCGTCAGCATTTTAGCCGGGTAGCGCCATGGTGCGCTAAGAGAGTGATCGTCAATGCCATCCATCCAACGATAGCGGTCGAAATAAGACATTGAGTATGAGATCGGCAGGCCCATCTGTTTGTTAGCGTTGCCAAGATACTCGCCTTCGATAGCATTCAGGTATTCCACCGCTTCAAAAATCTGCTCCGGGCGAAGCTGGTGAATGTGCTCAATTTCAAATTTCTGATGCACGAGCTTCCAAATGTCCGGGTAAATTTTGCCAATCCCGGTTGTGATCAGGCGTTCAGCAGTCTGGCGCAATGGCGTTAGCTGCGTTGCCGTGCTCAGTTTAGATTTAGAAGCTTTCTTTTCAGCCCTAGGGGTAACCTGTCCAGTTGTCCAATATTCATAAAGAACATCATCACACTCGTTCTGGTACTGAATCACACGCTCACGGATTTCAGGTTTAACCTTGTTAGGGCTGATGGTTTGGAGCCATCCATTAAGCTTACGCAGGGCAAGGCAAAGCATTGTTTGCTCGCCACCTTTTGTAGGGATCATGATTTCCCTTACCCCTTTTGAAAAGCGCGATTTCAGCTTTTCCACCTGACCCTGATAAGTCATCCCCATACCATCAATAATGGGGCGCATCGGAGTAAAAACTTCTCCGCCCACACTGACAACATATAAATCAGCGCCATGAAAAGGAACATTGATTGAACGATCTGCAATTGCTAAACTTGTCATGTCAGTTTTCTCGAAGTTAACTGGTAAATTAGAGACCTCGAAGGTTGCCGCCTTCGGGGTTTCGTCGTTTTTACTGCCCATCAACACGATCCTCACGCAAGCTCTTGGCTAAGCGCTGCACAATCGCAGAGTTAATCGAGATGCCATCCATCTCAGCCATGCGACGAATTTCCTCATTCATTCGTTCTGGCAAACGCAATTGAAAGCTGTAACTCTTCCTGCCGGTATAAATCATATCTTTCATAAAACACCCCCACTCATTATGACACCAACTTGGTGCTACAACCAATTTAGCACCATTTAAGATGATGTCAAGTAGGTGCTATCATGATTTAAATTTGTATCAATGGGCTTATCACCATGAGTAAATTCCCCAGCCAAGAGATGGACAGGTTTAACATTAGACTGCCAGCAGGTATGCGAGAAGCCATAGCTGAAAGGGCTAAGGAGAACGGTAGGTCAATGAACACGGAGCTAATATTCATCATTGATGAGGCATTAAAAAGCCCGATACCTGCGGAAGTAGACAACTCCAGGATAATGAAGACCTACCGAGACCTGGCGGAAAGGCGACCGAAAAACATGGATGAGTTTGAGCAATGGGAAAAAGAGATGACACAAGTGACATTCTTCCTAATGGAGAAAATGCACTCGCATACCCAGATGTATCAGGCGCTTAAATCCCTACATGACAATGCTCTAAAGGATATAAAAGCCAACAAAAAGCCCACCTAGTGGCCCAGAAAGCAAAAACCCACCGGGTGGTGGGTTTAGTCTTCTGATTTAGGCAATCGTCTTCCCAGCACAAATACAGAAACCAAGCCAATAAGATCGATTGCGATAAGAGTTCCGGCAAAAGTTGTGCTGCCTCTCCATGCAAACACAGAAGCAATGGCCAGAATGATTATTGCTATAGAGAATCCCATACACTGGCCGCGCTTATCTTTATTTATTGCGCCATTAACGGCGGTTGAATCCATTGTGTGCCGATGAGACTGCTCTTTCTCTGCCATTGCAAAGATACGCTCAGCCCCACCAGGTACAACCTTGTCATAGCCGCTAATAATGTCCGGTGGGGGTAATGGTCCAGAAAAGGAAGTTTCATGGCTTACCATTGCCTGGAACTTTCCGCTCCCAAGAAGAGCACTCACAAGCTCTGGATTGGCAGCCAGTTCTTTTTCGATTCTGTCGGCTTTGGCGACAACTGTCTGATTATTCTGCGGCTTGTGCTTTTGTTGCATTAGCTACTGCGATGGCACGACCAAAATCACTGGCAATACGGCGAAAGTCACCACTCATTGGCTGAGTTTCGCGTTGATACCGGGTAATCTTGGTGTAGTCGGTTGACGGAGCAATATCAAAAACGCTTCCGGCTGCGCGTAAGTAGCGGCGTACTGTGGCTTTCATGCTTCCTCCGATAACTGTGGTTATATGGAGTGAGTCTAATACCAATGGTGATATCAGGTCAACATCATGCTGACATCACATGAAACCGCATGAAACGACATGAGACAACAAAAAGCCCACCTGAGTGGGCTTGCTCTGCTGTCGGGAGGTAGGAATCCTGACTATAAACGGTAGGTCGATCCTCTCGTCGACAAATGCTAAACTCTTTTACTTTCAGAATTGACTGATTTGTATAATGTTAAAGCTATTCGCTAAGTACACATCTATCGGGGTCATTAACACTGCCATTCACTGGATCGTGTTTTCCGCTTTTATTTATGGATTCCACACAGGACAGGCTATGGGTAACCTTGCCGGATTTGTCGTGGCAGTATCATTCAGCTTTTTTGCTAATGCTCGTTTCACGTTTAAGTCTTCTGCCACATCCATGCGATACATGCTTTATGTTGGCTTTATGGGCTTTCTTAGCGCTGTAGTGGGTTGGTTGGCAGATAAGGCAGGCACGCCCCCGGTAATCACCATGATTTTGTTCTCTGCTATAAGCCTAGTGTGCGGTTTCACCTATTCTAAATTCATTGTTTTTAGGAATGCGAAATGAAGATTTCTCTTGTCGTTCCGGTCTTCAACGAAGAAGACGCGATACCTATTTTTTATAAAAAAGTTAGAGGCTCCTCTGGGCTACATGGCTATGGCGTTGAGATTGTTTTTATAAATGATGGCAGCAAGGATTCCACTGAGGAAATTATAAACTCATTGGCTTTATCCGATGACATGGTAAAGTCTATTTCGTTTACTCGTAACTTTGGTAAGGAGCCTGCGCTATTTGCTGGCCTTGATAATGCTACAGGTGAAGCGATAATTCCAATCGATGTCGACCTACAAGACCCTATTGAAGTCATACCTGCTCTAATTGAGAAATGGCAAGCAGGGGCAGATGTTGTTTTGGCAAAGCGAGCCGATCGCTCTACTGATGGAAGACTAAAGCGTAAAACCGCTGAGTGGTTTTACAAGCTTCACAATAAAATAAGTAACCCTAAGATTGAGGAAAACGTAGGGGACTTTAGATTGATGTCAAGGGATGTCGTTGAGAGCATAAAACTTCTTCCTGAGAGAAATCTATTTATGAAAGGAGTGCTTAGCTGGGTTGGTGGGCGCATCGATGTAGTTGAGTATGCCAGGGCTGAAAGAGTTGCCGGAGACTCTAAGTTTAATGGTTGGAAATTATGGAACCTTGCCCTAGAGGGAATCACAAGTTTTTCTACTTTCCCTTTACGCGTATGGACTTACATTGGTTCATTTGTAGCGCTTCTGTCATTCATTTACGGTGCCTGGATGATATTTGATACGATCGTATTTGGAAATCCAGTGAAAGGATATCCCTCTCTATTTGTTTCTATCCTATTCCTTGGCGGCGTTCAATTAATAGGAATAGGCGTGCTTGGTGAGTATATAGGGAGAATATACATAGAAACCAAGCAAAGACCGAAGTACATAGTCAAGGGAAAAAACAATGCTAAATAAAATTAACAAAACCCATATATACATGCTGTGGGCGATTAGTTTTCTCTACATCTTGCCGCTATTGATTACTAATAGTTCATACTACGATGATATTGGGCGATCTATTTACGGTTATTTCTCATGGGGTATAGATGGAAGGCCTCTATCTGACGAAGTTTTCAGCGCATTAGATCTCGGCTATCCCGCAACCGACATCGCTCCTTTTCCACAGATAATCTCGGTACTTCTACTTTCCACCCTATGCTATTTTATCCATCTTTACCTTAACCCAAGCCATAAATTTGGATGGCTGATTTTTACTCCAATATTTATTAACCCTTTCTTCATACAAAACCTGTCATTCAGATTCGACTCAGTGACAATGTCTCTGTCGGTGGTTTCAGCAGCAATTCCACTATTTTTCATGAGAGCAAAAAAAACACACCTTCTCTTCGCTTCAGGTATATCGGTACTTGCATCACTGTGCCTTTATCAGGCATCGCTCAGTGTTTTTGCTTCAACAGTTTGTTTATATGTTATTTTCTCAATAAAGGATGGTTGCAATTCATGCGATATGATAAAAACATCCATCATGGCATTTTTAGGCATGCTCATAGGCTACGCAGTTTATTCAAAAGTAATAGTGCCAATATTTGTAGTAAGTGATTATGCCGCCACATACAATCAGATGATTAGTAGTGCGGACGAATTCAACAGAAACATTTCATTGACGCTAGATATTCTTGGTTCTTTTTTTTCTGGATACGTAGCATACATATCTTTAGTCGTTTCAGCCTTTTCTCTTTTAGGTCTTGCCAATGTAATAAAAAAAACATTCCTAAACGGTAAAGCCGTAATAGATATATCATTGAGAATATTAATAATATCATCCATATTAATGTTAATTTTTTTATGTATTCCTGGTCCTGGTCTAGCCCTTAAACAGATGCCTATCGGGCCACGCGTCTTTGTCGGTTTTGGATTCTCAGTCTCACTAATCCTTTCGCTCGCGTCATTTATTTCAGAGAAGCACCAATCAAAATTAAACATTATTCCATGCATCATAATTGCCATATCATTTTCATACATGGCGACATATTCAAATGCGTTAAAATCTCAGGACAGGTTAACGGAAAGGGTTATAAATGGAGTGATAATGGATATTGAAAAAATTGGATATGAAGATGTTAAAACAATAACAATTGATGGAAAGTTACCGTATTCACCTGCAGCTTACAAAGCAACAAATAAACTACCGCTGCTTAAAAGCATTGTTCCATCATACTTTGACGGCTCTCTTGCTTGGGGTGTTGTAAAAATGATTGATCTGCATGTAGATAAAGAGAGAGCAACGCCAGGCCGTATATCTGAAATAACATCAAATATATGTAGAATGAGATTGATAACTGATTCTGGAATATACAAAACATATTACAAAGAAGGTGATTTCGTACTATCATTTTCATCAAATAATTGTAAATAAAGATGGCCCCTTTCGGGGCCTTACTTTTATGCTAATCTGGTGAAAGTTCCGCCTGAAAGTTGCTGCCAATCCTCCCCAGTCGAGTTGATAATCACAACCTTTGTATTGGCTCCGGATACAACAGGTCTGCCATTGTTAATTGCGCGCGTATCCCTTGAGAGGTCGCCACCAATAAAGGTGACACCTAGTGAGCCTGGAAGCCCCCCACCATCCACATAAAACATAGGCGTAGGTGTAGGACCACTCTGCTGACCGATAGGGAGATACCCGCTAATAACCAGGCTACGTGCAAAGCTAGGGTCCAGGGAACTCCTTACACTAATCTGTCCGCCCTCCACTTCTTCTGTAGCGCAAGTGTTCATCACGATGCTGTACGGGTCTATAAAGTTGAAAGCGTAGCAAGTCCCTTCACCTGGTAAAGCCTTCATCACCTCACAGGTGCAGTTGGTCATGGTAGTGTACTGAAGGCGGGCAATATCGAAGCCGTATTGATAACCGCTAGTCTGCACTAACCTCATGTCATTGGATGTACCTGACATGTAGTAGATGCCGTTGCGATAGTCTTGCGCCTGAATGCCTGCATAGCCATACCCTGCTATTGTTTTTGTGTACACTGCCTCCATAATAGTCGAGAAGGCGTTGAACCACTTCATGCCGATGTAACCACCCTCGACAGTCAGACCCCTCAACACGCATGCCCCTGCCTTGTTTAGGAAAAGGCCAACCTCCGGGCGGATTTTACCTACGTTGTTCACGTTAAGGTCCTGCCGACGGAACATGCAATTCTCTAAGCGCCCATGCTGAACAAACGAGGTCATGTTGAAGGATGCCCGGTCAAATTCAGGGGCAACAAAACCCACTAGAGCATCCAGTGTATAAACTGTAACCCCACCTTTTTTAAATTCAAAGGCGTTGTTAGTTGTCTTGTAAAAGACTGTAGCTTCCGACTTTCCACGACCACAAATACCCATATAGTCGTAGATAGGAACCATTTCGCTGGTGTTTATTGAGCCTTCTGGTGCCATGAGGATAATTCGATTATCACGGGCGTAGTTCGTTGCTTTTGTAATGGCAGCAGCATTATCGGTTACACCGTCAGCCTTAACTCCCCAAAACTGCATGTCGTACTGCGTGAAGTTAATTCGCTTCCAGACAATTGTTCCCGTTGCTGGCTTGATGACTACCCCGCCGTCATCCGGCCATGCCTGGGTATTATCTACGGACTCGAAATATCCACCGCCTACATGCGATTCTGCGTGCGTTGTGCTGGCCGCAGAAGAAACGTAGACAATAATCCCCGCGCTAGCTGGAGCAGCAGATCGCAGCTCAGACAGGTTAAGGAAGCGGCCCACAGCGTTGAAGCCTGCTTTATCTTCCAGTGCGTCAAGAGCCTCTTCAACAGTAGAGTCTTTATATTTAACGAGAGATGCCCCGCCGCCGTTAGCCAGATCGCTTCTTAATGCGCTGTCACCAACATTAATCCATTTTCCAGGACCAACTCCACCTGATGACTCAGGGGTTGAGTTTGGCGGGACTACTTTAGCTCCAGATGCAAACGATCCTGTCCATTTGTAGTAGGAATTATCCGCGGTGTTAAATAACACTTCGTTTGGATTTGATACAGTAGCACCGGTAGTGAAGGTCACACCATTTAATGCCACGTAACCAAAAGCGCTCATTACTTGTTGTGCAAGATGGTTGATACCTTCAATAGTGTAATGCTTGACCCCGAAGCGGTCGGAATAAGTCCACCCCTGAGAAGTAACAAACTCATCGATTTTCCCGGCATTAAACTTCAGGTCACGAGGTGATTCACTTGGCACTGCGTTATTAGTTGGTTGGGTAGCCATAATTTTTCCAATAAAAAACCCGGCACATGGCCGGGTTGTGTTGTTAACAAATCGAGAGTTATGGGTAAATCAAATCGCTATATTCTGCGACGCTCAGAGAGACGGTGTTATCAGTGTTTGGTTTGATGCTGTTGACAGTCCATAGCTGACTGTCCAGCTCTTCCACGGTAGCAATCAGATAGCGCGACGGGAGCTGAACAGTTTCTCCGTTCCAGATATTTAGCTGTATGCTGGGGATTGCCGCAGTGAAGCCGTATTTAGTGTCATTGCGGGGTGTCGCCGGATATCGAAGTGTGGGATTGCCAAGATTGTCTGTCACCAGGACATACATCGAGCTGGTAAATGTGATCGGCTCGCTTGTATCAAAGTTATTCCCAGTACGGCCCGTGATGTAACCCTGCTGCTGGTTACTGTCATAGATATCAGCAATCTGAACGACGCTACCGACTTGCATAATTCCGTCTTCAAACACTTTGGCGTTCATCTTCACCCGTGAGTAGATCAGACGCTTTGTTTCGCGTAGCGCGCGCTCCCTAGCCTGGTACTCATTACGGAACCCGACTATCTCCAGTTTGTTCGGGTTCTCCGACTCCTGCTCGACGATAACGCCATTCAGCACACGGTAGTTGATGTACGTCTTGTTATTGGTTGCCGGATGGACATATGACACCTGCACTCCGTCGTAACCGCCCGGCATAGTGGCCTCGTACGTCATTTTGTACTCGTCCGTCTTCATATTTGCGCGGTTGAAAACGGCTGCCGGGTGAACAACTTTTTGATCACGGGTAAACGTCAGTACACCATCATCCCAATACGCTATGACAGATGCCGCATTGCAGATTGCCTGTACCCTATCACCGAGCGAGTCGTTTTCATCGTCAAAGG
>NZ_JBBCPX010000008.1:0-175657 GCF_037150195.1 Cedecea sp. VD22 | reverse complement strand
GAACGTAATGACATGGTATCTCTCGCATCCCACGGCATAAGCGGCTCCATAAACGGGTTCTTATGCCTTAGTTGTAAGTGTCTACCATGTCCCCGAACAAGTGTTCACGATGTCCCCGGACCGTACAGCGGGATAGGGGATGAATAGAGAAGCCCTCACCAGCGCGTGGGGGCTTTTTTTGGCCTTTTTTCTGTTTCGCCTCTTCGTCACAAACACAAGCGATTGTGCTGGGGCGGATCGGGGTCCGTTCAGTTTTATCTTCCGCTACCGGACATGTGAATGTCTCAGGTGGCATTACTCCACGCCCCTCACCCCGGCCCTCTCCCCAAAGGGGCGAGGGAGAAAACAGGTACGGTGAACGGAAGCTTAACCGAACCTTCATCATCGTCGATATTGACGCTCCCTTACAGCAAGTGGCCGTCAGGTTCTCAGCACTTTATCGCATTTGATATATCGTATATTTATATGCAAAGCGCAATTTTGACTTTGTGAATTGAGATAACTCACCTAACGTAAATACACAGAGAAAAGTCGATAAAAAACACAATTACAGGGTACACACATGCAAAAAAAAGTTCTGCCATTACTGCTGCTGGCTGCGCTGTCTGCGGCTTCCCACGCTGCCACGCCGCCGGATACCCTGGTGGTAGCTCAAGGGCTGGACGACATCGTCAGCCTTGATCCGGCTGAGGCCAACGAACTCTCAAGTATTCAGACCGTGCCGAGCCTTTATCAGCGCCTGGTGCAGGCAGACCGCACGGACCCGGCCAAAGTCGTGCCGATTCTGGCGGCCAGCTGGCAAGGCGATGCGGCCAATAAGAAACTGACCATCAAGCTGCGCCCGGACGCTAAATTTGCCTCCGGCAACCCGCTGCGCCCGGAAGACGTGATCTTCTCCTACACCCGCGCGGTCACGCTGAACAAATCCCCGGCCTTTATCCTGAACGTACTGGGCTGGCAGCCTGACAACATTGCCAGCCAGTTGAAGAAAGTGGATGACCACACGCTGGAAGTGCACTGGACCGCGGACGTCAGCCCGGCGGTTGCGCTGAATATTCTTTCCACGCCTATCGCATCTATCGTGGATGAAAAAGCGGTTGAGCCAAACGTGAAGGCCGGTGACTTCGGCAACGAATGGCTGAAAATGCACTCTGCCGGCAGCGGCCCGTTCAAAATGCGCGTTTATCAGCCGCATCAGGCTATCGTGCTGGATGCCAACCCGACTTCTCCGGGCGATGCGCCAAAAGTGAAGAACATTATTATTAAAAACGTGCCCGATCCGGCCGCTCGCCGCCTGCTGATTCAGCAGGGTGACGCCGATATCGCCCGTGATTTGGGGTCTGACCAGACCAGCGCGCTGGAAGGTAAGCCAGGCGTGAAGGTGCTGAGCATTCCTTCAGCCGAGCAGAACTATTTAGTGTTTAACGTCGGCAACAACGCCAACCCGCTGCTGAAAAATCCGGCGCTGTGGGAAGCGGCCCGCTACCTGGTGGATTACCAGGGCATTACTAAAGATCTGCTGAAAGGCCAGTACTTCGTCCACCAGAGCTTCCTGCCGGTCGGCTTCGCGGGCGCGCTGGAAAATACTCCGTTCAAATTTGACCCGGCGAAAGCGAAAGAAATTCTGGCGAAAGCGGGCATCAAAGACGCGCACTTCTCGCTGGATGTGGAAAATAAACCGCCGTTTATCACCATCGCTCAGTCCATGCAGGCAAGCTTTGCCCAGGGCGGCGTGAAGGTTGATCTGCTGCCAGCCGCCGGTAGCCAGGTGTATGCCCGCGTACGCGCGAAACAGCACCAGGCCGCCATTCGCCTGTGGATCCCGGATTACTTCGACGCCCACTCCAACGCCAGCGCCTTCGCCTATAACGACGGCAAAGCCAGCACCGTGGCCGGGCTGAACGGTTGGCAGATCCCGGAGCTGAATAAACAAACGCTGGCTGCCGTAGCAGAGGCCGATCCGGCCAAGCGCAAAGATCTCTATACCAAACTGCAGGAAGAGCTGCAGCGTAGCTCCCCGTACGTGTTTATTGACCAGGGTAAAACTCAGGTTGTGGTGCGAGATAACATCAAAGGCTACCAGCAGGGCCTGAATGCGGATATGGTGTATTACGATAACGTCACGAAATAACTGAACGGCCCCTCGCCCCGCCCTTTCCATCGTGAAAGAGGCCGGTCGGGGGGTTAATCACCATTAGCGCATAAAAGAGTTACCCATGTCCGAAGTCTCGCCTTCGTCGCAGCGCCTGCGGCGTCCGCTGCTCACCCTGCTTCAGGGAATATTTACCCTTGCTCTGACCCTGATTGGCCTGCTGCTGATTACCTTCGCGTTGTCTGCGCTGTCCCCGGTGGACAGAGTGCTGCAAATCGTCGGCGACCACGCCAGCCAGTCCACTTACGATCAGGTTCGCCACCAGTTGGGGCTGGACCAGTCGCTGCCCGTGCAGTTCTGGCATTATCTGGTCAATCTCGCCCACGGCGATTTAGGCATAGCCAGCTCAACCGGCCAGCCGGTGCTGCATGATTTGCTTTCAGCGTTCCCCGCCACCCTGGAACTCGCCACCCTGGCGCTTATCGTCGGCAGCGTACTTGGCGTACTTTTTGGTGTGCTTTGCGCCCGGTTCGCCGGTTCACCGCTGGATCTCGTGGTGCGCACTTTTACCCTGCTGGGCAACTCCGTGCCTATTTTCTGGCTGGGTCTGCTGATGCTGGCACTCTTCTATGCTCGTCTGCAGTGGAGCGCCGGGCCTGGGCGGCTCGACGATATTTACCAGTACAGCGTCGAGGCCAAAACCGGCTTCGTGCTGATCGATACCTGGCTTTCCGGCGATAAAGGCGCGTTTCTCAACGCCATTAACCACCTGATTCTGCCGGTATTGCTGCTGGCCTATTATTCTCTCGCCAGCATCACCCGCCTGACCCGCACGGCCTGCCTGAGCGAAATGAACAAAGAGTACATTACGCTCGCCCGCGCGAAGGGCGCAGGCGACATGGCGATTCTGCTGCGCCATGTGTTGCCCAACATTCGCGGCACGCTGTTCACCGTGATCGCTCTGGCTTACACCAGCATGCTCGAAGGTGCGGTGCTGACGGAAACCGTCTTCTCCTGGCCGGGTATTGGCCGCTATCTCACCACCGCGCTGTTTGCCGGGGATACCACCGCCATCATGGGCGGCACGCTGCTGATCGGCGTGTCATTTGTGCTGATCAATAACCTGACCGACATACTGGTGCGCGCCACCGACCCGAGGATCCGCTGATGCCGTCTTCTCTTTTTCTGCGACGCATGCTGCGCTCCCCGGCGGCCCTTAGCGGGCTGATTATCATTGCCGGGCTGGTGCTTATCGCGCTGTTTGCGCCGTGGCTGGCTCCGTTCGATCCCAACTGGCAGGATGCCGCCGCGCGCCTGCAGGCGCCCAACGCCCAACATCTGCTGGGCACCGACAGCTATGGCCGCGACCTGCTTTCTCGCCTGCTCTACGGCACTCGCCCGGCGCTGGGCCTGGTGCTGCTGGTGACCATTATTACCCTGCCGGTTGGGCTGCTGATTGGCATTCTGTCCGGCTATTACGGCGGCTGGCTGGAGCGTATCTTGATGCGCTTTACCGATGTAGTCATGTCGATGCCCCGCCTGATTTTGGCCTTTGCCTTTGTGGCAATGCTCGGCCCAGGACTGGTTAACGGCGCGCTGGCGCTGGCGTTGACCACCTGGCCCGCCTATGCCCGCCAGGCAAGAAGTGAAATACAGCGCCTGCGCCATAGCGATTATCTTGCGGCCGCAGAAATGATGGGCATCAAAGGCTTGCGGCTGCTGGTCGGCCATATTCTGCCGCTGTGTCTGCCTTCCGCCATTGTGCGCCTGGCGCTGGATCTGGCCGGGATTATTCTTGCCGCCGCCGGTCTGGGTTTCCTCGGCTTAGGCGCCCGCCCGCCGATGTCCGAATGGGGCGCGATGATTGCCGACGGAATGCAGGTCATTTTCGACCAATGGTGGATTGCCGCCATTCCGGGCACCGCCATTCTGCTGAGCAGCCTGGCGTTTAACCTGCTGGGCGATGGCCTGCGCGACGTGCTGGAGCCGCAACATGACTAACAGAATTACCGTTTCCGGGCTGAATATCGACTATCCCGGCACCCGGGTAGTCAGCAACCTCTCCTTCACGCTGGGCAATGAACGCCTGGCGCTGGTCGGCGAATCCGGCTCAGGCAAATCCATGACGGCTCGCGCGCTGATGGGGCTGGTGCGTAAACCAGGCAAAGTGAGTGCAGAGCAGCTCAGCGTGATGGGGCACGACCTGCTCGACATGAATGCCCGGCGCTGGAACCAGCTGCGCGGCAGTGACATCGCCATGGTGCTGCAGGACCCGCGCTATGCGCTGAACCCGGTCAAAAGCGTGCAGCAGCAAATTGACGAAGCGCTACGATTGCACCAGAAGCTGTCCACTGCCGAACGCCGCGATCGCTGCCGCGAACTGGTGCAATCCGTTGGTTTGCCGGATGCGGTTCTGATGCGTTACCCCGGCGAACTGTCCGGCGGCATGGGCCAGCGCGTGATGATCGCCATTGCGCTCGCCAATAATCCCAAAGTGCTGATCGCGGACGAACCTACGTCGGCGCTCGACGCCCGCCTGCGCAACCAAATCCTTGAGCTGCTGGTAGCCCAGTGCGAACAGCGGCAAATGGCGCTGCTGTTGATCAGCCACGATCTGCCGCTGGTAGCGGAACACTGCCACCGTGTGCTGGTGATGTACCAGGGCCAAAAAGTCGATGAAATGGCGGCAAGCGAGCTGCCGCAGGCCACGCATCCTTACACGCGCACGCTCTGGACCTGCCGTCCAAATGCCGACACCTACGGGCAGATGCTACCGACGCTGAACCGCATCGAATTCCAGCCAGGAGAAACCTATGGCGATCGTTAAGGTTGATAATCTAAGCGTGCAGTTCGCCGCCAAAGGCGGGATCAAAACCGCCGTCGCCGGAGCCAGTTTCTCTCTTGAACAGGGCGAGACATTTAGCTTGATTGGCGCTTCCGGCTGCGGGAAATCTACCATCCTGCGCGTGCTGGCCGGGCTACAGCGTGACTGGAAGGGAGTTGTGGAGCTGATGGGCAACCGCATTGCGGCAGGGAAACGCTTCCAGGGCGCGCTGCGTCGCGAAGTGCAGATGGTGTTTCAGGATCCGTATGCCTCGCTGCACCCCAACCACACGATTTGGCGCACGCTGGCCGAGCCGCTGAAAATCCATGGTGAAAGCGAGATTGAAGCCCGAGTGGCGGAAGCATTAGAGCAGGTCGGCCTGCCGTCCGAGGCGGCAAAACGCTACCCGCACCAGCTTTCCGGCGGCCAGCGCCAGCGCGTGGCGATTGCCCGTGCGCTGCTGCTTCGCCCCAAAATTCTGCTGCTCGACGAACCCACTTCCGCGCTGGATATGTCGGTCCAGGCGGAGATCCTCAACCTGCTCAATCGTCTGAAGCAGCAGCACGGCATGACCTATCTGCTGGTCAGCCACGATGCCGACGTGATTGCGCATATGTCCGACCGGGCGGCGTTTATGGCCAACGGGGTGATTGAGCGCACCTTCGATCGTGCTGCGCTGGTAAACGGGGAACACAGGATGGCGAACGCGTAACGCATTATTCCAGCGTGACCATTTCTTCGTCAGACAAAGCCAGAATACAGCGATTGCGGCCCGTGTTTTTGCCGTAATACATGGCTTTGTCTGCCCGACCAATGGCGCTGTGCAGGGAGTCATTCGCACTGACGAGGGTTAGCCCCCCGGTTACCGTCACGCGGATTGCCTGGTCATCCACGCTGATGGGCTGGCTGGCTAAGTGCTGGCAAATGCGCTGCCCGGCCCGCTCTGCCTGCTCACGACTGGTCGCTTCCAGCAGCATAATAAACTCCTCGCCGCCAAAGCGATAAATGCGCTCTTCGTTACGCGTAGCCCCTTTAAGAATGGATGCGACGCTGCGCAACACATCATCTCCGGCGTTGTGTCCCCAGGTGTCATTGATCGTTTTAAAACGGTCAATATCCATGATCAGCAAATAAAGGTTGCGCTCCGCACGCTCGCAGCGAGAGCGTATCAGCGGAAATTCCTGATACATTAAATGGCGTAGCGGCAGGCCGGTTAACGCGTCGTACAAATTGCGGTAGGAAAAAAGGTATTCTTTATACTGGTCGATACTGGAAATAAAATTTTGCTGCGCTTCATTGTAATGATTCAGCAATTTTTCACTAACCTGTTTGCCGATAATAGATAACATGAGTACCCGGGCGGCAGCGTGCATATCGGTGTGGTGCTTATCAATCAGCAGAATCAACTCCCGGTCCAGACTCCCCCCCTGCAAACGCTGCCCCAGCCAGCGGCTGAAACGACAATGCTGATGGGAATGCAGATCGTTGATTTCTTTATCGGGTTCACCGCCCAGCAGGCTGAGGCGCAGGCACTTATTTGCCCAGTTATAATGATCGCGGATGGCAATATTTAGCTCTGATAAAGAGCTGTCGATGTCCTTTATATTGATAGTCACGCTATGCACACCTTGTGTTTAACGGGTCAAGTTAATATCCACCACCTGATGATAACGAATATCGCGGGTTAATTTTCACGCCGAATCATAACTTAAACAAATCCTAAACAGCCAATCCATATTAAAAACTTTACGAATAAGGACATTTATTGTTATACGGTATTTCAGAATAAATAAGCCTCTATTAACCATTAAGAAATGCTAAACAATAATAAGCCCGATCTTTATTTTCCTTTTTGCGCCATACGGAAACATGTCGCCCCAAAATGGTGCGAATCTCTTCTCAGCAAGGTCATGCTCACTCAATCGGCCCTCAGCATTAAAACACGCAAAATGTCATCTATTGTGATTAATTATTGCACAGATGTACTCCTGCGGGCGTTTATCCCGATTTCACTTACGGCGCGCTACCTGGCGCAATCCCTGCAATACTTATTTTGTGTATCGCGTGATACGCCACACCCAGGAGCACATTTTGAACAGGTTACCTTCCAGCGCCTCGGCCCTTGCCTGTACGGCGCACGCACTGAACATTATTGAAAAGAAGTCACTTAGCCATGAGGAGATGAAGGCGCTAAACCGGGAGGTGGTTGATAGCTTCCAGCAGCACGTTAATCCGGGTTTTCTTGAGTACCGCAAGTCCGTTACCGCCGGCGGGGATTACGGAGCCGTAGAGTGGCAAGCGAGCAGCCTGAATACGCTTGTCGACACCCAGGGCAAAGAGTATATCGATTGCCTGGGTGGGTTCGGCATCTTTAACGTGGGGCACCGTAATCCAGTCGTTGTTTCCGCCGTCCAGCATCAACTTGAAAAGCAGCCCCTGCACAGCCAGGAACTGCTCGACCCTCTGAGGGCGATGCTCGCTAAAACGCTTGCCACACTGACTCCGGGTAAACTCAAATACAGCTTCTTTAGCAACAGCGGTACTGAGTCCGTGGAAGCCGCAATAAAACTGGCCAAAGCGTACCAGTCGCCACGAGGGAAATTTACCTTTATTGCTACCAGCGGCGCGTTCCACGGCAAGTCTCTGGGCGCACTTTCGGCCACGGCGAAATCCACTTTCCGCAAACCATTTATGCCGCTGCTGCCGGGATTCCGCCACGTGCCCTTTGGCAATATCGAGGCATTACGCACGCAGTTCAGCGAATGTCGTAAAACCGGTGATGATGTAGCCGCGCTGATCCTGGAACCCATCCAGGGCGAAGGCGGGGTGATTCTGCCGCCGCCAGGCTATTTGCCTGCGGTGCGTCAACTTTGCGACGAGTACGGCGTGCTGCTGATTCTGGATGAAGTGCAAACCGGGATGGGCCGCACCGGCAGGATGTTTGCCTGCGAACACGAAAACGTGCAGCCGGACATTCTCTGCCTTGCCAAAGCGTTGGGCGGCGGCGTGATGCCGATTGGTGCCACGGTTGCGACAGAAGAGGTGTTTTCCGTACTGTTTGATAACCCGTTCCTGCACACCACCACGTTTGGCGGCAACCCGCTGGCCTGCGCTGCGGCGCTGGCGACTATTCACTACCTGCTGGAAGAGAATCTGCCTGCTCAGGCGGCTCAGAAAGGGCAACTGCTGCTGGATGGCTTCCGGGCGCTGGCCCGTGAGTTCCCCGATCTGGTTGTTGAGGCACGAGGCCAGGGGCTGTTAATGGCGATTGAGTTCCGCGACAACGACATCGGCTACGAGTTTGCCAGCCAGATGTTCCGCCAGCAGGTGCTGGTGGCCGGGACGCTGAATAATGCCAAAACCATTCGGGTCGAACCGCCGCTAACGCTGACCATTGAGCAGTGCGAGCATGTGCTTGAGTGCGCGAAGCGCGCGCTTTACAGGCTGAGAATGACGCAGGATGAGACGGCAGAGGCGCAGGAAAGCTGAGTGCCCCTCTCCCTGACAGGGTGAGGGGGTTTTTCCTATTCAACCCACTTCCTTTGTTTTATTCCCTCTCCCCCATGGGGAGAGGGCCAGGGTGAGGGGGCATTCCCTACGGCAGCAGCCCAATAAAACTCTGCTTCTTACGCGGCTCAGACATCATCTCATCCAGCTTCTCAACGCAGGCGAGATAGTGCGGGGTCTTCTTGTGCGCCAGCACCGCGGCCTCATCCTGATAGGCCTCGTAGATATAAAATCGCGTTGAAACCTCCGGGTCCTGCAGCACATCAAAGCGTAAATTACCGGGCTCTTTGATGGCGCCTTCATGATTCGCCCGAAACACGTCCAGAAACTCGTCGACCCGCTCTGGCTTAATGTTGATCTCCACTAGCGTGACGTTCATGCCTTACCTCCCTGATGCTTCGCTTCAAGCCAGAACTGATAGGCCTCGCGGGCAGATGCTTTCTCGTGCACCACCTTCTTCACCGCCTGCAGCATCGCCAGGGGTGCTTCAGACTGGAAGATGTTGCGCCCCATATCCACACCGGATGCGCCCTGGTCTATCGCCTTAAAGCACATCTCCAGCGCCTCCTGCTCGGGCAGTTTTTTACCTCCGGCGATAACGATCGGCACTGGGCAGCTGGCGGCGACTTTCTCAAAACCGTCCTCAACGAAGTAGGTTTTTACAAACTGCGCCCCAAGCTCGGCGGCAATGCGGCTAGACAGCGAGAAGTAACGCGCGTCACGGGCCATTTCTTTGCCCACGCCGGTAACCGCCAGCGTAGGAATGCCGTAGCGCGTTCCCTCGTCCACCAGCTTGATGATGTTGTTGATCGACTGATGCTCATACTCGCTGCCGATATAAATTTGCGCGGCCACCGCACAGGCGTTGAGGCGTAATGCATCCTCCATCGTCACGGCGACGCTTTCGCGCGAGAGTTCGCTGAGGATCGAATTGCCGCCGGAGGCGCGCAGCACAACAGGTTTGTTGGTGGCAGGCGGGACCACGCTGCGCAGAATGCCGCGGGTACACATCAGCACGTCGGTTTCAGGGAACAGCGGCGCAATAGAGAGGTCAATACGCTCCAGGCCGGTTGTCGGCCCCTGAAAATAGCCGTGATCGAAAGCCAACATCACGGTGCGCCCGGTGCTGGGGTTAAAAATCCTCGCCAGCCGCGACTGCATGCCCCAGTCCAGCGCCCCGCTTCCCTTCAGGTAAAACGCCCGGTTCTCCTGCGGCTGGCCAATACCGAAGTCTTTTCCATCTTTAATATCATCCAGATCTGCCATCAAGTTCTCTCCCGGATCCATCAGTGAATAAGAGATAGTGTTCAAAAACTTAGTCAGGGATCGCCCATCGCAACCGTGCAGCGATCACAAAATATCCAAATAGATCGGTCAAATCGCCCGCGATAGATAAGAGTTTATTTATTGAACGAGCGACGGAAGAGGTCTGTGAATGAGTTATCTACTTGCACTGGACGCCGGAACGGGCAGTATCCGCGCCGTGATCTTCGATACTTCTGGCCAGCAAATAGCCGTTGGCCAGGCCGAATGGAAGCACTTGAGCGTGACAGATGTGCCGGGATCGATGGAGTTCGATCTCGCCGTTAACTGGCAGCTGGCCTGCCGCTGCATCCGCGAGGCCCTGCACAACGCTAACCTCTCCTCTTCGGCGATAAGTGCCGTTGCCTGTTGCTCTATGCGGGAAGGGATTGTGCTGTACGATCGCCACGGCGAGCCAATCTGGGCCTGCGCAAACGTGGATGCTCGCGCCAGCCGCGAAGTCAGCGAGCTGAAAGAGATCCACGACTTCCAGTTTGAATCCGAGGTGTACCAGGTTTCAGGCCAGACGCTGGCGCTGAGCGCCATGCCCCGCCTGCTTTGGCTGGCACACCATCGCCCGGATATCTACCGCAAAGCCGCCACCATCACGATGATCAGCGACTGGCTGGCAGCCAAACTCTCCGGTGAGCTGGCGGTTGACCCCTCTAACGCCGGTACGACCGGGATGTTGGATCTATCGACCCGCGACTGGCGGCCTGCCCTGCTGGATATGGCCGGGCTGCGCGCCGACATACTTTCCCCGGTCAAAGAAACCGGCACCGTGCTGGGCGGCATAACCCCACAGGCGGCTGAAGAAAGCGGCTTGCTAAAAGGCACGCCGGTGGTGATGGGCGGCGGCGACGTCCAGCTTGGCTGCCTGGGGCTGGGCATTGTCCGGCCTGGGCAGACGGCGGTGCTGGGCGGCACATTTTGGCAGCAGGTGGTGAACCTGCCGGCCATCAAAACCGACCCCGACATGAACATCCGCATTAACCCACACGTCATCCACAACATGGTGCAGGCGGAGTCCATTAGCTTCTTCACGGGCCTGACGATGCGCTGGTTCCGGGACGCCTTCTGCGCGGAAGAAAAGCTGCTGGCCGAGCGCCTCGGCGTGAATACCTATGCGCTAATGGAAGAGATGGCGGGCCGGGTACCTGCGGGCTCCCACGGGGTGATGCCCATTTTCTCTGATGCCATGCATTTCAAGCAGTGGTACCACGCCGCACCGTCGTTCATTAACCTTTCCATCGACCCTGAGAAGTGCAACAAAGCGACGCTATTCCGTGCCCTAGAGGAGAACGCGGCGATTGTCTCCGCCTGTAATCTGGAGCAGATTTCCGGCTTTTCTGGCGTGAGGTTCGACTCGCTCGTCTTCGCCGGAGGGGGTTCAAAAGGCGCGCTGTGGAGCCAGATCCTGAGCGATGTCACCGGCCTGCCGGTGCGCGTGCCGGTGGTCAAAGAGGCCACGGCGCTGGGCTGCGCGATTGCCGCTGGCGTAGGCGCCGGGCTTTTTGATTCGCTAGCCAGCACAGGTGAGCGTCTGGTGCAGTGGCAGCGAGAGTTCACGCCAAATCCGGCGCACCGCAAGCTTTACGACGAGATGAAGCGCAAATGGCAAAAAGTGTATGCCGACCAGTTAACGTTGGTGGACAGCGGCCTGACGACGTCGATGTGGCAGGCGCCGGGGCTTGTACCGAGAGTGGCAGGATAATTTTCCCCTCACCCCGGCCCTCTCCCCAGAGGGGAGAGGGGGAATTAGTTAAGTGAGTGATTTTTTATCCCCTCTCCCTTCCAGGGAGAGGGCTAGGGTGAGGGTAAAAACACTTTGTATCACACTGTATCCACGACCCCGCCAGATACGCCGCCATGCAAAAAGGGCGGTTTGAAAAACACACCGCCTACAATCTCGTGATGTGATAACCGAACATTTTCTAATGGCTTTGGAGAAAACATCATGTTCAACAAACTGACCCTGTCTGCGCTGATTGCCCCTCTTTCTCTCTCGGTCGTCTTCGCCTGCCAGGCGGAAGCCGCGGGCTTTGATGCCGGACAAATAAAACAGATTAACGCGGGCGTGCTGAACGTCGGCTATGTCGATCTCGGCCCGAAAGACGGGCAACCGGTAATTCTGCTGCACGGCTGGCCCTACGACATCAACAGCTTTGATACGGTAGCGCCTGAGCTGGCAAAGCAGGGCTACCGGGTTATCGTGCCAAATCTGCGCGGCTTCGGCAGCACCCGGTTCCTTTCCCCTTCCACTCCTCGTAATGGTGAACCGGCGGCGCTGGCTCAGGATACCGTTGCGCTAATGGATGCGTTGCATATCAAACAGGCCATTTTCGCTGGCTACGACTGGGGCGCACGCACGGCGGATATCGTAGCGGCGCTGCACCCTGAACGGGTGAAAGCGCTGGTGTCGGTCAGCGGCTATCTGATTAGTAGCCAGGAAGCAGGGAAAAAACCGCTGCCGCCGCAGGCCGAGCTGCAATGGTGGTATCAGTTCTATTTCGCGACTCCACGCGGCGCGGCAGGATATGAGAAAAACACCCATGACTTCGCCAGACTGATCTGGCAGCAGGCTTCGCCGGGCTGGAAGTTCAGCGATGAGACCTTTAACACCAGCGCCAAATCACTGGATAACCCGGACCACGTTGCGATTACCCTGAGCAACTATCGCTGGCGCCAGGGGCTGGAAAACGGCGAGCAGAAGTACACGGCTGATGAGAAAAAACTGGCTGCGCTGCCGAATATCACCGTGCCAACCATCACCATTGAAGGCGACAACAACGGCGCACCACATCCTGCACCGGCGGCCTATGCGGCGAAATTTACCGGCAAATATGAACACCGAACCTTCAGTGGAAACATCGGCCATAACCCACCGCAAGAAGCGCCAGAGGCGTTTGTGAAGGCAGTGGTAGATGCCGGTAAGTTGTAGTAAAAAAAGAAAAACATAGCCGTTCACTGCCGGGCGGCTATGCTAGTTTTAGCCTTCACTTTTAGCGCCGGGAGCCCCAGGTGGAACATATCGATCATATTCTCGTGGTGGACGACGACCGCGATATTCGCGAGCTAATCGTTAGCTATCTGGAAAAATCCGGCTACCGGGCCAGCGGCGCGGCCAACGGCAAGGAGATGCGTTCCGTTCTGGATAAGCAGCACGTCGATTTAGTGGTGCTGGACGTGATGATGCCCGGCGACGACGGGCTGACGCTCTGCCGCCAGCTGCGCAGCGATAAGCACAAAGATCTGCCTATTTTAATGCTGACCGCCAGAAACGAAGACAGCGACCGGATCCTCGGCCTCGAAATGGGCGCGGACGACTACGTGGTAAAACCTTTTGTCGCCCGAGAACTGCTGGCGCGGATCAAGGCGATCCTTCGTCGCTTCCGCGCGTTACCCCCCAATTTGCAGGTGACCGAAGCGGGCAGGATCATCGCTTTTGGCGAGTGGCAGCTTGATACTTCGGCCCGGCATCTGATTGATTTACAAGGCACGATCGTTGCCCTGAGCGGGGCGGAATATCGCCTGCTGCGCGTGTTTTTGGATCACCCGCAGCGCGTTTTGACGCGCGATCAGCTGCTGAACCTGACTCAAGGCCGCGATGCAGAGCTATTCGAGCGATCGATCGATTTACTGGTCAGCCGCGTCCGCCAGCGCTTAAATGAGGATGCCCGAACCCCGGCCTACATCAAAACCGTGCGTAGCGAAGGCTATGTGCTTTCCGTTCCCGTGACGATCGTCGAGGCGCGAGAATGAGGCTTTGGCCCCGAACTCTGCTTTCCCGGCTGTTTCTCATCATTCTCGTCGGCCTGTTTCTGGCTAACGGCCTGACCCTGGCGCTAACCACGCTCGAGAGAATGAACAGCGCCCGCAGCGTGATGCTGGATAACCTGCAAAACAACGTTGCCACCAGCGTCGCGATCCTCGACAAGCTACCGGCGGCTGAGCGACCGGCCTGGCTGGACCGGCTCGCCCGGGAAAATTACCACTACATTCTTGGGCCAGGGACACCGGGCAAACCACCCACCGACGAACGTTCTAAAGACGCTATTGCATCTCTGAAAGAGGCGCTGGGCGAGCATTATCAGCTCGATTTCACCTCCATTCCCGGTATGCGCTCCCATATTCAGGCGCATTTGACGCTGGCCGACGGCTCGCCGCTGACCATCGACCTTACGCCGCGTATGCCGCCGATTGAAACCTGGCTGCCGGTGGTGATTGCCATCCAGCTTGTCCTGCTGGCGCTTTGCGCATGGTTTGCCGTGCGCCAGGTGGTGTTGCCGTTTACCCGTTTTACCCGCGCCGTTGAAGCGCTGGAACCCGCCAGCTCAAGCCCCGTGGACATGCAGGAAAGCGGCCCGCTGGAAGTGGAACACGCGGCCAAAGCGTTTAACGCGATGCAGGCCAGAATCCAGGGGCACCTGAAAGAACGCACGCAAATTCTGGCCTCCATCTCGCATGACTTACAGACGCCGATTACCCGCATGAAGCTGCGCCTGGAAATGAGCGACGAGCCGGAACTGCGCGACAAACTAATGCAGGACCTGGACAACATGACGCATCTCGTCCGCGAGGGCATCGCTTATGCAAGGTCGTCGGAAAGTCTGGAAGAGGCTCCCCAGCGGATTGAGTTGAGGGCATTTGTGGACAGCATTGCCTGCGATTATCAGGACGTCGGCAAAGCCGTGACGTTTGCCGCGCCGGAAGTGTCACTCCCGCTTTCGACCCGCCCCCAGGCGCTGCGCCGTATTCTGACCAACCTGCTGGATAATGCGCTGAAGTTCGGCACCGCCGCTGAAGTCAGCCTGACGGCGGGAGCCAGCCAGGTCGCGCTGGCAGTGTGCGATAACGGGCCGGGGATCCCCGAGGAGGAGCTGGACGCCGTGTTGCAGCCTTTTTACCGCGTGGAAAGTTCCAGAAATCGCGACACCGGCGGCACCGGGCTTGGGCTGGCGATAGCCGCCCAGCTTGTCGGCCAGTTAGGGGGGAAATTAACGCTGACTAACCGGCCACAGGGCGGTTTGCAGGCCTGCATCACGCTGCCTGTAGCCTGATTGTATCGCTCTGTATGCCGCCGAGTCGCCGACAAACAAACTGACAATCAGGACGGTTTTCCCACACATCACGAACACATCAGGCGGGTTAAATACCCCGAAATCATCCTGTAACCGTGAGGTGTGTTATGCCCGTTCTGATTGCCTTTCTTGGCGGTATGCTCAGTTTATTAAGCCCCTGTACGCTGCCCGTTATTCCTTTGCTTTTCGCTGCATTTCGCGGCAAAAAAAGCCAAATCATCGCCCTGCTTGCCGGCATGGTGGCCATGTTCACCGCCGTGGCTTTGCTGGTCGGCGCTGCCGGGGAGTGGATCGTGCGCGCCACGCTGGCTGGCCGCTGGGTAGCGCTGGGGATGCTGGCGCTTGCCGCGCTCACGCTCATCTTCCCCGCGCTTGCCGAACGGCTGATGCGCCCGGCGGTGCAGATGGGGAATGCCATCAACAACCAAAGCTACCGCGCTCGCGGCACGCTGTCGGCTTTTCTGGCCGGACTGGCGGTGGGGCTGCTTTGGTCGCCCTGCGCGGGGCCGATTTTGGGGGCCATTCTCGGCCTCGGCTTGTCCGGCTCTTCGGCTGTCACCACCGGCCTGCTGCTGGCGGCCTACGGCAGCGGTTGCGCGCTGATGCTGGCGCTGCTGTGGTTCTGCGGTCACCGGCTGCTGGCTCGCCTGCGTGAAAAAATGGCACTGATGGCCCAGCTTCGTCGCGCGGCTGGCGTAGCTATGCTTGCCACGGTGGCGTTTATCGCCTCCGGCACCACGGCGGTGCTGCAAAACGCTAACGGTTTCGGCGCGAAGCTGGAGCAGCGCCTGCTGGCCTTCTCCCCCGCCGCCACGCCAGCGCCTAAGCTGCAGCCTATTGTGGATCCCGCGCCCACCAACGCAATGCCGCCGCTTTCCGGGGGAACCGCATGGATCAATAGCCCGCCGCTGACGCCAGAGGCGCTGAAAGGCAAAGTCGTGCTGATCGATTTTTGGACCTTCGATTGCATTAACTGCCAGCACGCGCTGCCGCACGTCCGGGAATGGGCCAACAAGTATAAAGATCAGGGCCTGGTGGTGATTGGCGTGCATACGCCGGAGTACCCGTGGGAGAAAGATCTGGATTCGGTGAAAAAGGCAGTAGCCAAGTGGCAGCTGCCGTACCCGGTCGTCACCGACAATAACTACCAGATCTGGAATGCCTTCGGAAACCAGTACTGGCCAGCGCATTATTACTTCGACGCTCGCGGACAGCTGCGCAATGTCTCTTTCGGCGAGGGGAATTACGAGCAGCAGGAGCAGGTTATTCAGAATCTGCTGAAGGAGGCTCGCGCCTGATTTTGCTTTCGGGGAGGCGGGAATATGACTCTCATCACATTCGCCGCACTCCCCTTTTCCCTTTTGCCCTGCGACGGCTAAATTAGAACTCATCCGACCACATAACAATAATGTTACAAATTGGGATTTATTATGAGCTACTCGTCGCTGCTTGCCCCGCTGGATCTTGGCTTCACCACTTTGAAAAACCGCGTGCTGATGGGCTCGATGCACACCGGGCTGGAAGAGCTGCCGGACGGCGCTGAGCGCCTTGCCGCCTTCTATGCCGAGCGCGCCCGGCACGGCGTGGCGCTGATTGTCACCGGCGGGATCGCCCCGTCGGCCTCCGGGGTGACCGTTGCCCACGGCGCGGTGCTGAACGACAAAAGCCAGCTGGCGCATCACCAGATTGTGACCGGGGCGGTGCACCGCGAAGGCGGCAAGATTGCCCTGCAGATCCTGCACACCGGGCGCTACAGCTACCAGTCTAAGCTGGTCGCTCCGTCGGCCATTCAGGCGCCGATCAACCCGTTTAAACCCCATGAGCTGAGCCACGAAGAAGTTTTAGCGCTGATTGAGGACTTTGCCCACTGCGCCAGCCTGGCGCGTGAAGCCGGGTATGACGGCGTGGAGATCATGGGCTCGGAAGGCTACCTGATTAACCAGTTTTTGGCCGCCCGCACCAACCAGCGCGACGATGAATGGGGCGGAGACTACGAACGCAGAATGCGTTTTGCCGTTGAAGTCGTGCGTACTGTGAGAGAACGCGTTGGCAAAGAATTTATTATTATTTACCGCCTGTCGCTGCTCGACCTCGTCGAAGGCGGCGGCAACTTTGAGCAGGCCGTCACCCTTGCCAAAGCGATAGAAAAAGCGGGTGCGACGCTGATTAATACAGGCATCGGCTGGCACGAAGCCCGTATTCCTACCATCGCGACCTCCGTGCCACGCGGCGCTTTTAGCTGGGTAACCAAAAAACTGAGAGGCCATGTCGCGCTGCCGCTGGTGACCACCAACCGAATCAACACCCCGGAAACCGCCGAGCAGATCCTGGCCGACGGCGATGCAGATATGGTGTCGATGGCGCGCCCTTTCCTGGCTGACGCCGAGTTTGTTTCTAAGGCCGCTGCGAATCGCGCCGATGAAATCAATACCTGCATCGGCTGCAATCAGGCCTGCCTGGATCAGATTTTCGTGGGTAAAGTCACCTCTTGCCTCGTCAACCCGCGCGCCTGCCATGAAACCAAAATGCCGGTTGTGCCTGTTTCACAACCGAAGCGTCTTGCGGTGGTAGGTGCTGGCCCCGCCGGACTGGCCTTTGCGGTCAACGCCGCCGGGCGCGGCCATAGCGTCACGCTGTTTGACGCTGCGGCGGAGATTGGCGGGCAGTTTAACATCGCCAAACAGATCCCCGGCAAAGAGGAGTTCTTCGAAACGCTACGCTACTACCGCCGAAAGCTGGCCCTCACCGGCGTGGACGTTCGCCTGAATCAGTACGTTACCCCGGAGATGCTGTCCGACTATGACGAAGTTATTCTGGCCTGCGGGATTGAGCCGCGCCTGCCGGAAATTGACGGCATCGGGCATTCGAAGGTGCTGAGCTATGTCGATGTGCTGCGCGACAAAGCCCCTGTGGGCAAACGCGTGGCGGTGATTGGTGCGGGCGGCATCGGGTTTGATACTTCGATGTACCTTAGCCAGGAAGGGGCATCCACCAGCCAGAGCATCGCTGAGTTCTGCGTGGAATGGGGGATTGATACCAGCCTGCAAACGTCAGGCGGCCTGCGCCCGGAAGGGCCTCATCTGCACAAAAGCCCGCGCAGTATCTTCCTGCTGCAGCGTAAAACCAGCAAACCGGGCGAAGGCCTGGGCAAAACGACGGGCTGGATCCACCGCACTACGCTTGCCGCGCGAGGCGTGAAAATGATGGCTGGCGTGAGCTACGAGCGTATTGACGATGCCGGGCTGCATATCACCGTCGGCGGGGAGCCACAGCTGTTGGAAGTGGATAACGTGATTATTTGTGCCGGGCAGAATCCGCGCCGCGAGCTGGCTGAGCCTTTACAGGCGATGGGTAAAGCCGTGCATTTAATTGGCGGGGCCGATGTGGCAATGGAGCTGGATGCCCGGCGCGCAATTGCGCAGGGCACCCGTTTAGCGCTGGAGATTTAGCGGCGACGACCTAACTTCACCGCTTTCAGCACCACGAACTTGTTGTTCGTTGCCACCGTGGTGCAGTTGCCGAAGATCTTCTTCAGCTTGCGGAAGTAGTCGAGGTGGCGGTTGGCCACAATGTACAGCTCGCCGTTGATTTTCAGACAGCGGCGAGCATGGTGGAACATTTCCCACGCGATCTGATCCGTCAGGGCATGCTGCTGGTGGAACGGCGGGTTGCACAGTACGGCGTTAAAGCGGAAAGGCTCCACGCCGGACAGCGCGTTGTTGATCATAAACTCACAGCGGTCGATATCGCCCGGCAGGTTGGTTTCAACGTTCAGGCGCGCGGAAGCCACCGCCATCGGCGATTCATCCACAAACACCACCTGCGCCAGCGGGTTTTTCTCCAGCAGCGTCAGGCCAATCACGCCGTTACCGCAGCCCAGATCGACAATCTCGCCTTCCAGGTCCGACGGCAAACTTTCGAGGAAGAAACGCGCGCCGATATCCAGCCCGGTGCGGGAGAAGACGTTGGCGTGGTTGTGAATCGTCCACTCGGTGCCCTCCAGCTTCCAGCTCAGCGTTTCCGGCACATCTGCCAGCTCTGGTTGGGTGAAGGTCGGGTTAATCAGACGCGCTTTTTTCCACGCCAGCGTGGTCGTGGTTGGCCCTAAAATTTTTTCAAACAGCTCCAGCGTGGAGTTGTGAATGTCCCGCGCTTTCGCACCCGCAATAATGCGGGTTTCCGGCGTTACGACTTTGCGCAGCGCACGCAGCTGCTGCTCAAGCAGGGCCAGCGTCTTAGGAATTTTAATCAGCACCAGCCCCGGCGCCTGCGGGTAAGCCGCGGTGCTGTCGAGGAAGGTGACGCTGTTTTCCGGGATGTCGTTCTCGCGCAGGTTTTCACGCGTGGCCAGCTCGCTTAAGTATGAGTCGCCAATGCTGTAAGGCTTGTGTTCAGCCAGCACGCAGGCCAGCGCGCCGAACGTGTCGTTAAAAACAAGAACGGGGCCGACTGGCTCAAGTTCGTCTACCTGCTGCAACAGGTAGTCATCTGCCGCTTCCCACGCCTGCAGCGGGTTTACGTCGTCCGTTTCCGGAAAACGCTTCAGCGTCAGTGAACGAAAACCGTTGTCTAATTGGCTCATCGGCCCTCCTGGATGGTAAAGTTTGGTGATATCCCCATAGCGGGGGCGAGAGTATACCTTTTTTTCCTTCAACCTGAGACAAGCATGAGTGAACTGATTTATTTAAGCGGCTATCCGGAGCATTTGCTCTCGCAGGTGCGCACCCTGATTAGCGAGCAGCGCCTCGGCGCGGTGCTGGAAAAACGCTACCCGCAGGGGCACAACATCGCGACCGATAAAGCGCTTTATGCTTACACTCAGGAGTTGAAAAGCCAGTTTCTGCGCAATGCGCCCCCGATAAATAAAGTCGCCTATGACAACAAGATCCACGTGCTGAACAACGCGCTGGGGCTGCATACCGCGATTTCCCGCGTGCAGGGCAACAAATTAAAAGCTAAGGCGGAAATTCGCGTGGCGACCGTATTTCGCTCCGCCCCTGAAGCTTTTTTACGCATGATTGTGGTTCACGAACTGGCGCATCTTAAGGAGAAGGATCACAACAAAGCTTTTTACTCCTTGTGCTGTCATATGGAACCGCAGTATCACCAGTTAGAATTCGATACACGACTTTGGCTTACCCAGCTGGCGCTGAGCGGCGCGGCTTGATAAAGCCCCGATTTATTGACTATCGACTTCCGGAGAACGCCCCCGTTTATGATACGTTTCGCTGTGATTGGAACCAACTGGATCACCCGCCAGTTCGTAGATGCCGCCCATGAGAGCGGCAAATATAAGCTGACTGCGGTGTACTCCCGCAGCCTCGAACAGGCGCAAAGCTTCGCCAACGATTACCCGGTGGAGCATCTGTTTACTTCGCTGGATGAGCTGGCGCAGAGCGATGCGATCGACGCGGTGTATATCGCCAGCCCTAACTCGCTGCACGGCCCGCAGAGCCTGCTGTTCCTGAGCCACAAAAAACACGTTATTTGCGAGAAGCCGCTGGCGTCTAATCTGGCCGAAGTTGAAGCGGCCATCGCCTGCGCCCGCGAAAATCAGGTGGTGCTGTTCGAGGCGTTTAAAACCGCCAGCCTGCCGAACTTTATTGCCCTGCAGCAGGCGATGCCGAAGGTGGGGAAAATTCGCAAGGTGCTGCTCAACTACTGCCAGTACTCTTCCCGCTACCAGCGCTACCTGGACGGTGAAAACCCGAACACCTTTAATCCGGCATTTTCTAACGGCTCGATCATGGACATCGGTTTCTACGTGCTGGCCTCAGCGGCGGCATTGTGGGGCGAGCCGCAAGCCGTTCACGCCACGGCTTCCCTGCTGGACAGCGGCGTAGACGCACACGGCACCGTGCAGCTGAACTACGGTGATTTTGACGTTACCCTGCTGCATTCCAAAGTGAGCGACTCGACGATCCCAAGCGAAATTCAGGGCGAAGCCGGATCGCTGGTGATCGAAAAAATCGCTGAATGCCAGCGGGTGACGTTTATCCCACGCGGCGGCAAACCGCAGGATCTGAGCCTCCCGCAGCATATCAACACCATGCTTTACGAAGCGGAGACGTTCGCGCGCCTGGTGGAAGAGAATGAGGTTAATCACGCCGGACTGGTAACATCGCGCATTACGTCGGCACTGGCGACCGAGATTCGCCGCCAGACCGGGGTGAAGTTCCCGGCGGACGACGTGAACCAGCAGGCCACGGCGTAAAGTATTTCATATAAAGTGGGTATCAAATATTGACCAAAGCCATGGCTTGTCATATTTTGTTACCTGCAAAGGGGAGTAACTTCATTGCCGGTTAATCGTCATTACGATGCGCAAGCATCCGGTTGCCGGGCGACGTGAAAACGTCGTAAGTGAGACCTTGCCGGAAGGCGAGATCCCTGTTGCAAGCGAAAGCGGCTGGCGTCTTCTGATGTTGGCCGTTTTTGTTTTCAAGGAATCTTATTATGCATACTGTCGGTACTCCGCTGCTCTGGGGCAGCTTCGCCGTCGTGGTCGCCATCATGCTGGCGATCGATCTGCTGGTTCAGGGCCGTCGTGGCTCGCACACCATGTCGATGAAACAGGCGGCCGTCTGGTCGCTGGTCTGGGTTTCACTTTCCCTGCTGTTTAACCTCGCTTTCTGGTGGTATCTCAGCGGCACCGCTGGCCGTGAAGTCGCCGATACTCAGGCGCTGGCCTTCCTCACCGGTTATCTGATTGAAAAAGCGCTGGCGGTCGATAACGTCTTCGTCTGGCTGATGCTGTTCAGCTACTTTGCCGTGCCTGCTGCGCTGCAGCGGCGTGTGCTGGTATACGGCGTGCTGGGCGCAATAATCCTCAGGACCATCATGATCTTCGGCGGCAGCTGGCTGATTACCCAGTTCGAATGGCTGCTGTATGTGTTCGGCGCTTTCCTGCTCTTCACCGGTGTGAAAATGGCGCTGGCAAAAGAGGACGATAGCGGCATCGGCGATAAACCGCTGGTTCGCTGGCTGCGCAGTCATCTGCGCATGACGGACAAAATTGAGAACGAGCGCTTCTTCGTGCGCCAGAACGGCCTCCTGTACGCCACCCCTCTGCTGCTGGTGCTGATTCTGGTCGAGCTGAGCGACGTGATTTTCGCGGTAGATAGCATTCCGGCGATTTTCGCGGTCACCACCGACCCGTTTATCGTGCTGACATCTAACCTGTTCGCGATCCTCGGCCTGCGCGCCATGTACTTCCTGCTGGCAGGCGTGGCAGAGCGTTTCTCGATGCTGAAATATGGCCTGTCGGTGATCCTGGTGTTTATCGGTATCAAGATGCTGATCGTTGATTTCTACCATATTCCTGTCGCCGTTTCGCTCGGCGTAGTGGGTGGGATTCTGGCGGGAACGCTGATTATCAATGCGTGGGTCAACCACCGTAACGACCAAAAGACGCCGGTCAAATAGACCAGCTTCTCATCACAAATTAAGGGGCGTAATGCCCCTTTTTCATTCTGGCAATCCGCTATCGCATCAAACTGCTGAATATGTGACGCACATGTTAATAATTAGTTGCAAAATCTAACGCTGAGCGCAATTCCAGCTTGAAATGCTTTTTCCCTCACCGCTTTTCCTTATACTCACCGGGCAAACACATTTTCTTACAACCGCACAGACGTAGCGCACTACGCACGCGGCACAGCACGACATCACTGAAACACAGGAAGGTATTCATGAGTTCGCAAGCTTCTGGACTACTGCAGCGCTTTGCCCGCGGCAGCCTCGTAAAACAAATTCTCGTTGGCCTGGTGCTGGGTATTCTGCTCGCGCTGGTCTCAAAACCTGCCGCTATCGCAACCGGCCTGCTCGGCACGCTGTTCGTCGGCGCATTGAAAGCCGTGGCGCCGGTGCTGGTGCTCACGCTGGTGATGGCTTCCATCGCGAATCATCAGCAGGGCCAAAAAACCAATATTCGCCCTATCCTGGTGCTCTATTTACTGGGCACCTTCTCCGCCGCGCTGACCGCCGTTGTCGTTAGCTTTATGTTCCCCTCCACGCTCCATCTGACCAGCAGCGCCACGGACATTACGCCGCCATCCGGGATTGTCGAGGTGGTTCACGGTTTACTGATGAGCGTGATTGCCAACCCGATACACGCCCTGCTGAACGCTAACTACATCGGTATTCTGGTGTGGGCGGTCGGCCTGGGCTTTGCGCTGCGCCACGGAAACGAAACGACCAAAAACCTGGTGAACGACCTGTCTGACGCGGTGACGTTTATCGTGAAGGTGGTGATCCGCTTCGCCCCTATTGGGATCTTTGGCCTGGTCGCCTCCACGCTTGCCACCACCGGTTTCTCCACGCTCTGGAGCTATGCCCAGCTACTGCTGGTGCTGATGGGCTGTATGTTTGGCGTGGCGCTGATCATCAACCCGCTGCTGGTGTTTATGACCACTCGCCGTAACCCGTATCCGCTGGTGCTGGCTTGCCTGCGCGAAAGCGGGGTGACCGCGTTCTTTACCCGCAGCTCGGCGGCGAATATTCCGGTTAACATGAACATGTGCCAGAAGATGAACCTGGATCGCGATACTTATTCGGTGTCGATTCCTCTGGGGGCAACGATCAATATGGCCGGGGCGGCCATCACGATTACGGTACTGACGCTGGCGGCAGTGCATACGCTGGGCGTGCCTGTGGATCTACCGACCGCGCTGCTGCTGAGCGTGGTGGCTTCACTTTGCGCCTGCGGGGCTTCCGGCGTGGCGGGCGGTTCGCTGCTGCTGATCCCACTGGCCTGCGGCATGTTTGGCATACCGAACGAGATTGCCATGCAGGTGGTGGCGGTCGGCTTTATCATCGGCGTATTGCAGGATTCCTGCGAAACCGCGTTGAACTCTTCTACCGACGTTATCTTTACTGCCGCCGTTTGCCAGGCAGAAGATGCTCGTCTGGCGAAGGCCGATTTGTTACGCGGCTAATATCAACGAGCCATGCTGGGTGTTCGGCACTGACTTAAACCGCAGCATCGCTTCTGGTTTACCCCTCACCCTAACCCTCTCCCTACAAGGGAGAGGGGATAGATTGTGGACTGCTCTACCCTATTAGAGGGGATAGATTGCGGACTGCTCTACCCTATTAAGTGTTTTTCTCCTCACCGCTGGGGAGAAGGCACTCATAGCGTGACGCCGCTTTTAAACAGCGCCAGCTCGCGAAAATCATTTTTCTCGTTGCAGGTTGGCGCGCCGTTCACTTTCTCAACTATCGTCTCAATAAACTGCGCCAGCAGCTCGGGCATCGTGCTGCCATGCAGCAGCCTGCCTGCGTCAAAGTCTATCCAGTGCGGTTTTTTCGCGGCCAGTTCGCTGTTAGTGGCGATTTTTAGCGTCGGCACAAAGCCGCCGTAGGGCGTCCCTCGCCCGGTACTGAACAACACCATATGGCAGCCAGCTCCCGCCAGCGCGCTGGTGGCGACCGCGTCGTTACCCGGCGCACTCAGCAAGTTTAAGCCAGCCTGTTTTAGCCTTTCTCCATAGCGAAGAACATCGACCACCTGGCTTTCACCGGCTTTTTGCGTACAGCCGAGGGATTTCTCCTCAAGCGTGGTGATCCCGCCCGCTTTATTCCCCGGCGACGGATTCTCGTAGATGGGCTGCTGGTGTGCAATGAAGTAGCGTTTGAAGTCGTTGACCATCGCCACGGTTTTCTCAAACGTGGCTTCGTCCCGGCAATGGCTCATCAACAGCCGTTCCGCGCCGAACATTTCCGGCACTTCCGTCAGTACCGTGGTGCCACCGTTCGCCACCATATAGTCCGAGAACCGGCCCAGCATCGGGTTGGCGGTAATACCGGAGAGGCCGTCCGAACCGCCGCATTCCAGCCCGAATTTCAGCTCGCTCAGTTTACCCGGTTCGCGCCTGTCGTGGCGCATGACCTCATACAAAGCGTGGAGATGCTCCAGCCCCGCTTCAACCTCATCGTCCTGCTGCTGAAGCGCCATGAAATGAACGCGTTCTGGGTCGTATTCACCTAAGGTTTCGCGGAAAGCAGCGATCTGATTGTTCTCGCAGCCCAGCCCCACCACCAGCACCGCGCCCGCGTTTGGGTGATGCACCATGTTTTGCAGCATGGTGCGGGTGTTGAGATGGTCGTCCCCCAGTTGGGAGCAGCCAAACTGATGGCTGAACAGCCAGGCACCGTCGATATCCGGGGCGTTATTGGTTTCCTGCAGGAAACGGCTCAGCATCTGGCGAGCCATGCCGTTCACGCAGCCAACAGTCGGCAGGATCCATAGCTCGTTACGAACGCCGACCGCGCCGTTGCTGCGGCGATAGATGTTGACGTTCCGGTCGCCAAAAGGCTCCGCCGCTGGCACGGCTTCCGGCTGATAGCGGTATTCATCGACGTCATTAAGGTTGGTGCGCAGGTTATGGGAATGCAGATGCTCACCTGCCGCGACATGGCAAAGTGCGTGACCAATAGGCAAGCCGTACTTCACGACGTTTGCCCCTTCGGCAATTGGCTGGAGCGCAAACTTATGGCCGCGCGCGATCGGCTGGCGCAGCCTGAAAGCTTCCGGCGGAGTACCTATCTCTTCGCCTTCCGGCAGGTCCACCAACGCAACAGCAACGTTATCCAGCGCATGGATCCTGATATATCGCATCGCGGCCTCAGTTCAGCTCAATGGCAAAGTAGTCGCGGGCGTTGTTGAAACAGATGTTTTTCACCATCTCCCCCAGCAGCGGCATATCTTCAGGCACTTCCCCTGCCTGGACCCAGTGGCCAAGCATGCGGCACAGAATACGGCGGAAGTATTCGTGGCGCGTGTAGGAGAGGAAACTGCGGCTGTCGGTTAGCATACCAACGAAGCGGCTCAGCAGCCCAAGCTGGGCAAGCTGGGTCATCTGCCGCTCCATGCCGTCTTTCTGATCGTTAAACCACCAGCCGGAGCCGAACTGCATTTTGCCTGGCATCCCTTCTCCCTGGAAGTTACCGACCATCGTGCCAATCACCTCGTTATCCCGAGGATTGAGGCAGTAGAGAATAGTTTTCGGCAGCAGGTTTTCTTCATTTTGCTTACTTAACAGTTTCGACAGCGGCTCGGCCAGCGGGCGATCGTTTATCGAATCAAAGCCTACATCCGGCCCCAGCAGGCGGAACTGCCGCTGGTTATTGTTGCGCAGCGCGCCGATATGGTACTGCTGCACCCAGCCGCGACGGGCGTATTCCGTGCCAAGCCAGGCCAGCACCGCCGTTTTAAATTGCGCGACTTCGGTGTCGTTAACCGCGCCGCCAGCCAGACGACGGGCAAGAATAGCATCCAGCGTAGCTTCATCCGCTTCGGCAAAGACCACCACGTCCAGCGCGTGATCGGCGACCTTACAGCCGTGGGCAGCAAAATGATCGAGTCTTTTGCTCAGCGCCGCCTGGAGGTCGCTAAAGCGACGAATATCGGTGTCGGACACGGCGGCCAGCGTCGAAATGTAGCCGGTAAACGTCGCCTGTTCGATATTAAAGGCTTTGTCCGGCCGCCAGCTCGGCAGCACTTTGATGTCGAAGCTGCCATCTTTGGCCACGGCGGCGTGGTGCGCCAGAGAATCCACCGGATCGTCAGTGGTGCCGACCATTTTCACGTTCATCTGCTGCATGATGCCTCTGGCGGTGAACGAATCCTGCTCCAGCAAAGCGTTACACTGCTGCCAGATGTCTTCCGCCGTTGCCGGCGAGAGCAGTTTGCCGGTAATACCAAACGGGCGGCGCAGCTCCAGATGCGTCCAGTGATAGAGCGGATTGCCGAGGGTATGCGGCACGGTGGCAGCCCAGGCATCAAACTTTTCGCGGTCGCTGGCATCGCCGGTACACAGCCGCTCAGCCACGCCGTTAGTTCGCATTGCTCGCCACTTGTAGTGATCCCCTTTCAGCCAGATGTCATACAGGTTTTTAAAGCGATAGTTGTCCGCTATTTGCTGCGGCGGCAGGTGGCAGTGGTAATCAAAAATGGGCTGCGATTTCGCGTAGTCATGGTACAAGCGGCGGGCGAATTCAGTATCAAGAAGAAAGTCTTCAGTCATAAAGGGGGTCATAAGAGATATCCTCTGCAGATAACGGTGCTATGCATTCGCATCATGATGGCACGAAGTTATCACACCAATTTCCCTGCAACGACCTCAATTTTGCGTTAATGGTCACAAAACAAACACATAATTTCCGTCTTTATGTGCATAAAACGGACTAAATCCCGCGCCGATACTGACCTGAGAGCAAGGTATAACCCAACATTACGCGAAAAAGCTTTTGTGATATCACTCAACTTATAAAGATGTATGACAAGTTATCGTTCAAACCGTCGCAGTACCTCTTGCCGGGCAACGCTTGCCCCGGCCCATGGGTGACAAGAGCAGGAACGGAGCCGATTTATCGGGAACAACGTTCACAATAAAGACGGGATGGGGTTAGAAATGCGAAAAATAAAAGGTTTACGCTGGTACATGATAGCGCTGGTGACGCTGGGCACCGTGCTGGGCTATCTGACCCGCAACACGGTGGCCGTCGCGGCGCCCACGCTGATGAGCGAACTGAATATCACCACGCAGCAATACTCGTGGATCATCGCCGCCTATTCGGCTTGTTATACCGTTATGCAGCCCGTCGCGGGCTATCTGCTCGACGTGCTGGGCACCAAAGTGGGCTACGCGGTGTTCGCCGTCGCCTGGGCTATTTTCTGTGGAGCAACCGCGCTGGCGGGGAGTTGGGGCGGTCTCGCACTTGCCCGTGGCGCAGTCGGTGCCGCCGAAGCGGCGATGATCCCCGCAGGATTAAAGGCCAGCAGCGAGTGGTTCCCCGCCAAAGAACGCTCTATTGCGGTGGGCTACTTCAACGTCGGCTCTTCCATTGGGGCAATGATTGCCCCGCCGCTGGTGGTCTGGGCCATTGTGATGCACAGCTGGCAGATGGCGTTCATGATAACCGGCGCACTGAGCTTTATCTGGGCCATGATCTGGCTGTGGTTCTACAAAAACCCCCGCGACCAGAAAAAACTCACCAGCGAAGAGCGTGAGTACATCATTAGCGGCCAGGAAGCCCAGCACCAGACCGATAACACGAAAAAGATGTCGGCGTGGAAAATCCTGCGTAACCGCCAGTTCTGGGGCATCTCCCTGCCACGCTTCCTGGCCGAACCCGCGTGGGGCACATTCAATGCCTGGATCCCGCTGTTCATGTTTAAGGCCTACGGCTTCAACCTGAAAGAAATCGCGATGTTCGCGTGGATGCCCATGCTGTTTGCCGACTTTGGCTGCATTCTTGGGGGCTATTTACCGCCGCTGTTCCAGCGTTGGTTTGGCGTTAACCTGATTGTTTCTCGCAAGCTGGTGGTCACTATGGGGGCCATCCTGATGATTGGGCCTGGCACGATAGGCCTGTTTACCAGCCCTTACGTGGCGATTGCCTTGCTCTGCGTGGGTGGATTTGCTCATCAGGCGCTGTCCGGGGCGTTAATCACCCTGTCGTCCGACGTTTTTGGCCGGAACGAAGTCGCCACGGCGAACGGCCTGACGGGCATGGCAGCCTGGACCGCCAGCACCTTGTTTGCCCTGGTCGTCGGCGCGCTGGCCGACACAATGGGATTCAGTCCGCTTTTCGCGGCGCTTGCCGTGTTCGATCTCCTCGGCGCGATTGTTATCTGGACGGTGCTGAAAAACCAGTCTGCCAGCGAACTCGCAGCCACTGCTCCCGCCCCGGAGGCCGTGACACAGTCTTGATGTAAAAACCGCCGCCTTCGGGCGGCAATTCTCACGTTGGTTGCTAGAGCGTCACCGGGAAAAGTGGTATAACAAATTTATTCACGTACAGCCCTCTTCCGGAGCAACTTATGGATGCCGTAGAACCCCGCCGCCTTTATCAGCAGCTTGCCGCCGAATTAAAACAACGCATTGAAACCGGTGTTTATCAGGTCGGGGAAAAACTGCCTGCGGAGCGGTTTATCGCCGAAGAGAAAAACGTCAGCCGCACCGTCGTCCGCGAAGCAATCATCATGCTGGAAGTGGAAGGCTACGTTGAGGTTCGCAAGGGCTCGGGCATTCACGTCATGTCTAACCAGGCAAAATACATGACCGTGCCGGATGAGCGTTTTGAGTTCGCCAATTATGGCCCTTTCGAGCTGCTGCAGGCGAGGCAGCTTATTGAAAGTAATATCGCGGAGTTCGCCGCCACCCAGGTCACCAAGCAAGATATTGTGAAACTGATGGAGATCCAGGAAAAAGCGCGAAAAGAGCAAACTTACCGTGATTCTGAGTGGGATCTGCAGTTTCACGTCCAGGTTGCACTGGCTACGCAAAACGGCGCGCTGGCGACCATCGTCGAAAAAATGTGGAGTCACCGCATCCACAACCCGTACTGGAAGAAACTGCACGAACACATCGATATGCGCCCGGTAGACAACTGGTGTGATGATCACGATCAGATTCTTAAAGCTCTGATTCGTAAAGATCCACATGCGGCAAAACTGGCGATGTGGCAGCATCTGGAAAACACCCGTCAAATGCTGTTTAACGCCACCAGCGATGATTTTGAATTCAATGCCGATCGCTATTTCTTTGCAGAAAACCCGGTCATTCACCTTGATACAGCCGCAAACGGTCAAAAATAGTCATTTTTCCGGTCGAGGGTAAGCAAACCATAAATAGTGTCAGCGTTTGTAAATACCCTCGCCAGCCTCTCCCCCAGTAAGCAAAATCATTCCTCAACAAACTGCAAATACTGTGACGTATAACGCGTAGTTTTGTTACAATTAGATGCAATTTCACAGCCTGTGTGGGCTCAGCGCCATCCCGCTGTCGTTTCGCGTGGTATTAGTCCGACACCGCAGCACAGGCAGTGGGTTGTTGTCAGCAAATAAGAATAAAAACCATGCTGCATTCTGCTCATCCGTTTCACCGGCGGCCTAAACGAAGTGCCAGGAACCCTGAATGGAACTACTGACTCAACTGCTTTCCGCTCTCTGGAGCCAGGATTTTGAAACGCTTGCCAATCCATCGATGATTGGCATGCTCTATTTTGTGCTGTTCATGATTATATTTCTTGAGAACGGCATACTTCCGGCTGCGTTCTTACCCGGCGACAGCCTGCTGGTACTGGTCGGGGTACTGATCGCCAAAGGGGCGATGGGTTTCCCGGAAACGCTGGCGCTGTTGACCATAGCCGCGAGCCTCGGCAGCTGGCTGGGCTATATCCAGGGGCGCTGGTTGGGAAATACCCGTATTGTACAAAACTGGCTGTCGCACCTGCCGGCCCATTATCACCAGCGCTCACATCAGCTTTTCCATAAGCACGGGCTGTCTGCGCTGCTCATTGGCCGCTTTATTGCTTTTGTTCGTACCCTGCTGCCAACTATTGCCGGATTATCAGGTCTTAGTAGCGCACGTTTTCAGTTCTTCAACTGGATGAGCGGCCTGCTGTGGATATTGATTCTGACCACCCTGGGTTATCTGCTGGGCAAAACGCCTGTCTTCCTGAAGTACGAAGACGCCCTGATGTCATGCCTGATGCTGATCCCGGTGGTGCTTCTGGTCATCGGTCTGGTCGGTTCGTTAATCGTGCTTTGGCGTAAAAAACGCGGCCAGAGCAGTTAGAGGGATTCGATGAAATTAGCGTTCACACGCCGCCTGAAGGCGGCGCTGCTTGTTGGGGCCCTGGCGATTGCATCGCTGATGGTGTGGTCCGGCATGCAGAATAAGGATTCCACCCTCGAAATTCGTGCCTCGCGGCAGGGCGGGAGTATTCCCGATGGCTTTTATGTCTGGCACCACCTGGATGCCAACGGTATCCGCTTTAAAAGCATTACGCCGCTCAATAACACGCTATTGGTTACGTTTGATTCCAGCGCGCAGAGTGAGGCGGCGAAAGAAGTCCTCAACCGCACGCTGCCTCAGGGGTATGTCATTGCCCAGCAGGACGGCGATAAAGACGCGCTAGCCTGGCTCTCTATTCTGCGCCCTGACCACAACCACCTCGGCTGACCCCTTCTTTCAGTCTGAATTTGCTATCATCTTCTAGGTTTTTAGCAGATTCATGACTATGCTTTAGCTGTTTTTACTACGCTTTATCTGCGCTTTTTCGACACTCTGGAACGACGCATGGAGTATGATCGTCTGATACTTTTATGATTCGTCTTACAATGGAAGGTTTAACCATGAATTACCGCACCGTACTGGCTCTTGCTTTACTCACGCTAACCTCTGCCGCACAGGCAAATACCTTGTGCAACGAGAAAGAGCAGGATATTCAACGCGAGATTGGCTATGCGGAAAAACATAATAATCAGCACCGTATTGATGGCCTGAAAAAGGCCCTGAGTGAAGTACGCACCAACTGCAGCGACACTAGCCTGCGTGCGGAGCACCAAAAGAAGATAGCCAAACAAAAAGCGGAAATCGAAGAGCGTAAAGCCGATCTCATCGAAGCCCGTCAGAAGGGTGACCCGGACAAAATCACCAAACGCGAGAAGAAACTTGCGGAAGCAGAAGATAGCCTCAAAGCTTTAGAGAAGCGTGATTACTGATTGTGTAGTCGCAGACTTTAAGGATCCATCTCAAACACTCGGAGAGAACTATGTCAAAAGATACTACGTCAGAACATTTACGCGCTGAGTTGAAATCCCTGGCAGATACGCTTGAAGAAGTCCTGAGTGCGTCCACGGACAAGTCAAAAACTGAACTGGACAAACTGCGTGCCAAAGCGGAAAAAACGCTAAAAGAGAGCCGGGATCGCCTGGGTGAAACCAGCGAAGCCATCGCCAAACAGACCCGTGAAGCGGCTGCCAAAGCGGATGATTATGTTCGCGAGAACCCTTGGACCGGTGTAGGCATTGGTGCGGCGGTAGGCGTCGTGCTGGGTGTGCTGCTGGCACGTCGCTAAGATGGCGGATTCTCACCAAAGCCAGGGGCCGGGCAAAAGCGTACTCGGCGTTGGCCAGCGACTGGTGACGATTCTGGTCGGCATGGTCGAAACGCGCGTGCGTCTTGCCGTCGTCGAACTGGAAGAGGAAAAAGCGCACATCGTTCAGCTGCTGCTGATGCTGGGGCTGACCATGCTGTTCGCTGCCTTTGGCTTAATGAGCCTGATGGTGCTGATTATCTGGGCCGTTGATCCGCAGTATCGTCTTAACGCCATGATTGCTACCACCGTCGTCCTGCTGTCGCTGGCATTGATCGGCGGCATCTGGACGCTGCGGAAGTCCCGTCAATCAACCCTGCTGCGCCACACCCGGCGCGAGCTGGAAAACGACAGGGCCCTGCTGGAAGAGGATAAGCGATGAGCGATGCCGAACGTGATAAACGTAAAGCCTATCTGCTCAGTCAGGTTCAGCAGCAGCGGCTCGATCTCAGCGCCGCAAAACGCGACTGGCTGCAGGTCACCAGCCCCTACGATCGCGGCTGGAACACCTTAGTCAGCCTGCGTAGCTACGCGATGATCGCCAGCAGCGTGTTGGCAATCTGGACGGTGAAGCACCCAGGTAAGTTCATGCGCTGGGCCAAACGAGGATTTGGCGCCTGGAGCACCTGGCGGCTGATTCGTAACACGCTTAACACGCCTTCGCGCTAAACTTAAACACCGCCTCTGGCGGTGTTTTTATTTCTGCCCCTTCTCTTCCATACCTCGTATTTTTACTTTCCTGACTTAGTTTCCTCAGGATATTTGAAGAACTTAGACAGTTTTCCTTGCTAACAATCTTTTTTCACCCCGTCTATTATCCTCCCCATCGACAGCAAACATCGGTAATCACTGGAGTTTGCACACCTTTTAAGCCCTGGCCGAGAACGCCGGAAAAAAAGAACCGCTGGAGAGAAAAATGAAAAAATTAGAAGATGTTGGCGTACTGGTTGCTCGTATTCTGATGCCAATCCTGTTTATTACCGCTGGCTGGGGCAAAATCACCGGTTATGCAGGCACACAGCAGTACATGGAAGCCATGGGCGTGCCGGGCGCGCTGCTGCCGCTGACCATTCTGCTTGAGTTCGGCGGCGGTCTGGCTATTCTGTTCGGCTTCCTGACCCGTACAACCGCGCTGATCACTGCGCTGTTTACCGTGCTGACCGCGTTCCTGTTCCACAGCAACTTTGCTGAAGGCGTGAACTCTATTATGTTCATGAAAAACTTCACCATCGCAGGTGGCTACCTGTTGCTGGCGGTCTTCGGCCCAGGCGCAATCAGCCTTGACCGCGTCCTGAATAAAAAATGGTAAGCGTTCTATACTGATGAACACCGAGAAAGCGAAGACACCGTCTTCGCTTTTTTGCTATTGAGGAGGAGAAAAAATGGGACAACTCATCGACGGCGTCTGGCATGACGTCTGGTACGACACCAAATCGACCGGCGGCCGCTTTAAACGCTCTGAATCCGCCTTCCGCAACTGGCTGACTGCCGACGGTGCAGCAGGCCCCTCAGGCAAAGCGGGATTCGCCGCAGAGAAAGATCGCTATCATCTCTATGTGTCTCTTGCCTGCCCCTGGGCGCACCGGACGCTTATCGTGCGTAAGCTAAAAGGCCTCGAGCCCTTTATTTCCGTTTCCGTCGTTAACCCGTTGATGCTGCAAAACGGCTGGACGTTCGCGGAAAATTTCCCGGAAGCAACCGGCGACACGCTTTACCACCATGAGTTCCTCTACCAGCTTTATCTACAGGCCGATCCTCATTACACGGGCCGCGTGACGGTGCCCGTACTTTGGGATAAGAAAAACCAGACGATCGTCAGCAACGAGTCCGCAGAAATCATTCGGATGTTTAATACGGCTTTTGATGCCCTGGGTGCGCGTCCCGGCAACTATTACCCCGACGAGCTAAAAGGCGAGATTGATGAGCTGAACGGCTGGATTTATGACACGGTGAATAACGGCGTATACAAAGCGGGTTTTGCCACTTCTCAGGAAGCCTACAATGAAGCCGTTGAAAAAGTCTTTATCTCCCTGGCGCGTCTGGAGCAAATTCTTGGTCAGCATCGCTACTTAACCGGCCCGCAGCTAACCGAGGCAGACATTCGCCTGTGGACGACCCTTGTGCGTTTTGACCCGGTGTATGTCACCCACTTCAAGTGCGATAAATACCGCATCAGCGACTACCCAAATCTTTACGGCTTCCTGCGCGATATCTATCAGTTACCCGGCGTCCGTGAAACGGTAAGTTTCCCGCATATCCGTACCCACTATTATTGCAGCCATAAAACTATCAACCCAACCGGCATCATTTCCATCGGCCCTGCACAAGATTTAGACGAGCCGCACGGGCGAGATGAGCGGTTTAGGAAGAGTTAAGAATATTCAGCACAACAACGATTTACGGCCTGTGCATTCACGACTATTCTTGAATCGATCGCTTCCCGTTCAGGTGATTGTCGGATAATCAAGGCAGGCCTTAGATGGATTGGTATTTCAAAGCATTAAGAAATTACATTGGGTTTGGCGGGCGGGCTCGCCGCAAAGAGTATTGGATGTTTCATCTGGTGAACTTCATCCTGGCGGGCGTGCTGAGCGTGCTGGATAAAATGCTTGGGCTGCACATCGCCAAGGATGAAGGGGCACTCACCACGATTTATACCGTTCTGGTTTTGCTGCCGCTTTGGGCAGTCCAGTTTCGCCGCCTGCACGACACCGACCGCTCAGCCTGGTGGCTGCTGCTGCTGTTAATCCCGATTGTCGGCTGGCTGATTATTCTGGCATTCAACTGCCAGGATGGCACGCCGGGAACTAACCGCTTTGGGCCAGATTCTAAGGCCCCTGAACTCTACTAAACAAAAAGGGCGTCCCGTAAGGCACGCCCTTTTTCTCATCATGCTCTGCGCTTAAAACGCCTGCTCACTCTGCTGTTCAGCTTTCTTCGCCAGACCATCCAGCAGTTTCTGATGAATACCGCCGAAGCCGCCGTTGCTCATGACCAGAATATGGTCGCCAGGCTGGGCCGTTTTCACTACCATCTCCGCGAGCGTGTCCACGTCTGCGCTCCAGTGCGCTGGCTGCACGCACGCTTCCGCCACTTCAGCAACCTGCCACGGAATGTGCTGCGGCTGAAGCAGGAACACTTCGTCCGCGCGCCCCAGCGAAGGAGCCAGATCGTCTTTGCAGACGCCCATTTTCATGGTGTTAGAACGAGGTTCCAGCACGGCCAGAATGCGAGCGGTGCCGCCCACTTTCCCGCGCAGGGCAGCAAGCGTAGCCAGAATCGCCGTCGGGTGATGTGCAAAATCGTCATAAACGGTGACGCCATGCGCTTCGCCGCGCAGTTCAAGGCGGCGACGAGCGTTCACAAAACTACCCAGCGCCTGGGCCGCGTCAGCTGGGGTAACGCCAACATGCCGGGCAGCGGCAATAGCCATCAGGCCGTTGTGCATGTTGTGCTCGCCGACCAGCTGCCAGTTCACGGTGCCAACGCATTCGCCATCCAGGTAAACTTCCCACTGAGAAGCATCGGTCGTCAGCTTCTTCGCCTGCCAGTGGCCCTGATCGCCCACCAGCTCCTGCTCACTCCAGCAGCCCATCGCCAGGGTTTGCTTCAGATTGGCGTCGTTTTCCGGCCAGATAATTTTGCCCTGCCCCGGGACGATGCGCACCAGGTGATGGAACTGCTTCTGGATCGCTTTCAGATCGTCAAAGATATCCGCGTGATCGAACTCAAGGTTATTGAGGATCAGCGTCCGCGGGCAGTAATGGACAAATTTGGAGCGTTTGTCGAAGAACGCGCAGTCATATTCATCGGCTTCAATAACGAAGAAGGGGCTATCGCCCAGACGCGCAGAGACGTCAAAGTTGCCCGGTACGCCGCCGATAACAAAGCCAGGCTTGTAGCCGCAGGCTTCAAGGATCCAGGTCGCCATACCGGCGGTGGTGGTTTTCCCGTGCGTCCCCGCCACCGCAATCACCCAGCGGTCACGCAGCACAAAATCATGCAGCCACTGCGGGCCGGACATATACGGAATGCCCTGCTCAAGAACGGCCTCCACGCACGGATTACCGCGCGTCATCGCGTTGCCGATGATCACCAGGTCCGGGTGCGGGTCGAGCTGGCTTGCGTCATAACCTTCGATTAACGAGATCCCCTGCTCTTCGAGCAGCGTACTCATCGGTGGGTAAACATTGGCGTCCGAGCCCGTCACTTCATGCCCTAAAGAGCGTGCCAGCATCGCCAGGCCGCCCATAAAGGTGCCACAGATCCCTAGAATATGAATGCGCATACGAAACTATCCTTTCTTTGTTTGGCGCACATTCTAACCGCATGGCTGCGGAGGCGAAACGCATTTCAGGATATTCCTTATCTTGCTGGCGCGATTCACCTGTGCGCGACAATTTGAAAATTTGTTAAGATTGTTGCGATCGCTTTATCCAACATAATGATGCAGGGAAAGTGTTATGAAAACGTTAGGTGAATTTATTGTCGAAAAGCAGCATGAGTTTTCCCATGCTACCGGTGAGCTCACGGCTTTACTGTCGGCAATAAAGCTGGGCGCTAAAATCATCCACCGCGATATCAATAAGGCCGGTCTGGTCGATATCCTGGGGGCGAGCGGTGCCGAAAACGTGCAGGGCGAAGAGCAGCAAAAACTCGACCTGTTCGCGAATGAAAAACTGAAGGCAGCGTTAAAAGCGCGCGGTATTGTGGCCGGTATCGCCTCCGAAGAAGAAGACGAGATCGTGGTCTTTGAAGGCGCCGAGCAGGCAAAATATGTCGTGCTGATGGACCCGCTTGACGGATCTTCTAACATCGATGTCAACGTGTCCGTTGGCACCATTTTCTCTATTTACCGCCGCATTACGCCAGTCGGCACGCCGGTCACCGAGGAGGATTTCCTCCAGCCGGGTAACCAACAGGTTGCCGCCGGCTACGTGGTTTACGGCTCATCAACGATGCTGGTTTACACCACCGGCTGCGGCGTACACGCCTTCACCTACGATCCTTCTCTCGGCGTTTTCTGCCTGAGTCAGGAACGTATGCGCTTCCCGGAGAGAGGCAACACCTACTCCATTAACGAAGGCAACTACATTAAATTCCCGACCGGCGTGAAGAAGTACATCAAGTTCTGCCAGGAAGAAGATGCCGCCAGCAAGCGCCCGTACACCTCGCGCTACATTGGTTCACTGGTGGCGGACTTCCACCGCAACCTGCTGAAAGGCGGGATTTATCTTTACCCAAGCACCGCCAGCCACCCGGAAGGCAAGCTGCGTTTGCTGTATGAGGGCAACCCAATGGCGTTCCTCGCGGAACAGGCCGGCGGGAAAGCCAGCGACGGGAAAGAGAGAATTCTGGATATCATCCCAACCACGCTGCACCAGCGCCGCCCGTTCTTCGTCGGCACAAAACACATGGTCGATGACGTAGAGCGTTTTATTCGCGAATACCCGGACGCCTGATTTCCCAACGTGATACGCCTCTCCTTTATGGGAGAGGCGTGACGAGATTAATAGCGGAACGAAGCCATCGCGGCGACCAGCTGCTGCGACTGCTCTTCAAGCGAATGCGTTGCCGCAGTGGACTGCTCAACTAAAGCCGCGTTCTGCTGTGCCGCTTCATCCATCTGGCTGACCGCAATATTCACCTGCTCAATACCGTGGCTTTGCTCGTTTGACGCGTTGGCAATTTCGCGAACCAGTTTGGTCATGCGCATAATTTCTTCGGCGATTTCGTCCATGGTTTCCCCGGCCTGCTGCGCCAGCTCGCTGCCCTCACCCACGTGCGTTTGCGAATCGGAAATCAATGCGCGGATCTCTTTTGCTGCCTCGGCGCTGCGGCTTGCCAGGGTACGAACTTCACCGGCGACCACGGCAAAACCACGGCCTTGTTCACCCGCGCGGGCAGCTTCCACCGAAGCGTTAAGGGCCAGAATATTGGTCTGGAAAGCGATGCCGTCGATAACGCTCAGGATGTCGGCGATACGCCCCGCGCTACCGGAAATATCGCGCATTTTCTCAATGACGTAGCACACCATTTCGCTGCCGCGGTCGGCGGTATCGGAGACGACTTTCGCCAGCTTGTGCGCCTGCTCGGCGTTATCGGCGTTTTGCTTCACCGTCGCGGTAATTTGCTCCATGCTGGCCGCTGTTTCTTCCAACGAGGTCGCCGTGGACTCCGTACGCTGAGAAAGATTGAGGTTGCCGGCCGCCAGTTCACGGCTGCCGGTATCAATCTGGGAAGAGGCATCCCGCACGCGGCTGACCGACTCCACCAGCGAGGTTCTCATCGCCACAATCGCGCTGGCAAGACGGCCAAATTCATTGTTGCCCGTTTGCGGAAGCGGTTGGGTCAGGTCGCCATCGGCCACAAACTCCAGTTGGTGAATCGCCTCATCCAGCGGCTTCAACAGCAGGTGACGCAGCGCCAGCCAGACCAGCACAATAATCGCGGCGGTCAGCAGTGCGGCAAAAATAATAAAGCCCAGAACAAGGGTCTTGTGCAGCTGAACGGCAGCCACTTCACTGTTTCCGCGCGTTTCGCCCCAGCTCTGGAAAGCCTGCACGTCATTATCAAACTTCTGTCCCAGCGGGATCAGTCTTTTTTCCAGCAGGTCGTAATAGTCGTCCGGGCTTTGCTTTTGCAGCGCGGCCAGCATCGGCGTAATACCTTGTGCCTGATAGGCGCCAAAGCTTTGCGCCAGGCCGGTAAGCAGGGCGTTACCCTGGTCGTCATTCACGCCGCTGTCGATGACGGACTTCAGGTTTTTCTGCGCCAGCCCAACTTCACCCACGATATTCTGCGTGGCTTTTGTCGCGTCGTCCAGCATGCCAATTTCCATCTGGCGCACCGCCTGGCTTGCCTCGTTTCTGGCGCGAAGCAGCAGAATATAGCCATCGCTAATGCGCACCATTTGCTCACCCTGCAGGCGGTTGATGCGCTCAAGAGAAGTGGAACTTTGCTGCAGGGCATAAATGCCGATGCCGCTTACAACCAACAGCAAGAACGTCATAACCGCTAACAGCGTCAGCAGCCCCGTGCGAATCGACAAATTTCTCAACATGCTTAATTCCCGGTTTAACGATGGCTCATGAATAAAGTAGTGAGCGTGTTATCGGCAATTTTCGGAAATTGTTTAATCAATTTGCGTGATTTACGTTCGTTAAGTGCTTGTTGCCATGATGTTTAACTCAATTATGACAATGAAATGACTCAAGATTTGAGTAGCCTGAAGCGGGGCATTTGGTGCATCCGGAGGGTAGCGGTCAAAAAACAGCAAAAGACATTTAACCGCAGTTGGCTATAATATCGGGCACTTGAAATACACCAGGTTAAAGGAAACAGACATGAGCTTACTCAACGTCCCTGCGGGTAAAGATCTGCCGGAAGACATCTACGTTGTTATCGAAATCCCTGCTAACGCCGATCCAATCAAATACGAAGTAGACAAAGAGAGCGGCGCGCTGTTTGTTGACCGTTTCATGTCTACCGCGATGTTCTACCCGTGCAACTACGGTTACATCAACCACACCCTGTCTCTGGACGGTGACCCGGTTGACGTGCTGGTCCCAACTCCATACCCGCTGGAGCCAGGTAGCGTGATCCGTTGCCGTCCAGTTGGCGTTCTGAAAATGACCGACGAGTCTGGCGAAGATGCAAAACTGGTTGCGGTTCCGCACACCAAACTGAGCAAAGAGTACGATCACATCAAAGATGTGAACGACCTGCCAGAACTGCTGAAAGCGCAGATCACTCACTTCTTCGAGCACTACAAAGATCTCGAGAAAGGCAAATGGGTGAAAGTTGACGGCTGGGATAACGCCGAAGCTGCTAAAGCTGAAATCATCGCTTCTTTCGAACGCGCAGCTAAGAAGTAAGTTAGCCCGCCAGAAAGAAAAAACACCGCCCAAGGGCGGTGTTTTTGTTTCTGCCTCCACCTCATCAGGCAGACAGGCAAAAAAACGGCAACGTGTTGGCGTGGCCGCTTAGGTGTGATTAATACTTTTCTCGATCCAGCCAGTTCCCGCTGTCGATACGGGTTAACCCCTCGACAGGACGCTGATAGACATACATCCACGCGCCGCCGTAAGGGGTCTGAATCAGCTGACGGCTGTACTCTCCCCCTTTGGTGCGCAGCGCGTCCAGCTCAGAAAGCGTAGAGGCGTCTATCCGGTAAACTTCGCCGGAGACCACGCCATCACCCGGCACGGCGCCTGGATAATGCCCAAGGCTATACAACACGTAGTTTTCCTGCGTGTGGTCGCCCAGCCACTGGGCGTTGGTCATCCAGTGGCTGTTGCCTTGTTTGCGTCGTAAACTGCCGTAAACAAATATTCGCATTGCTAAAACTCAAACTGATAGAGCAGATCTAGTGCCTGATCTACGCCAGACACCGCTTCCAGATACAGCTTAGGCATCAGACGATAACGTAACGTTAACGTCGCCAGAGAGTCAAAAATACCTACGCCATATTTAACCTGTAGACCCGGCAGTACATAGCCGCTAACCACCACCTGAGAGGAATCACCCACCCCCGCGGTGTCGAGCGCCAGATTGCTTACGCCAAACGTCTCGCCGATTTTACCCACAACCTGACCACTTTGTGCAACCCCCAGACCCACAAGCATCGATGTCATCGCGTCGCCGTCGTTGCCGGAAGTGTCTAAGCCCTGGCCGCGAAGCAGGTAGGACAAGGCTTCCTGCTGGGACATCGCCGGATCCGAGAATATTTCAGCTTTTGGTTCATCTGCCGGGCCGGTCACACGCACGCCAGCCGTCACGCTGTTTTCGGTCGAGTCCGGGTTACGGATGGCTTCAATATTCAGGTACGGGTTGTCCGGCGGGCCGGAGAACAACAGCTCGCCTTTGCGGACGATAAGATCCTGCCCGTAAGCATGGAATCGGCCCTGAGGAATGTTGATCTGGCCGTTGAGGCCGAGTCCCTGCTTGTCCTGCACCATTTTCAGGTCGCCGGTCAGACGTGCTTTCAGGCCGAAAGCGTCCAGCCGCACGTTGTTGCCGACGTGAATCGTCAGGTTGCTGTTGATCGGGATCCCGGCAGATTTAGGGTTAATCGGCTTCAGATCTTTATCCAGCATCACTTCATCGCTGGAGACGCCCACGGCGCTGTCCGGCACATCATGCACCACGATTCGCGCCCACGGCACATCAACGTTACCGTTGAGGGTAAACAGGCTTGGCGTGGCCACAAATTCAATATCCGGGGAAACGTCCAGGCGCACCATCGGCGGCACGGTAATGCGCACTTTGCTGCCCTTCGCGGCTATGCGCGCCCGCCAGTTGTCGATTTGCGTCCAGTCGGCGTCACCGCTTAACACAATCTGCCCCTGCTTCGTGCGCACCACGCCCTGCAGCGTGGAGTTCATCCCGTTAAAGTTCATGGCAATCTGGCTAGGCTGCATCTCGAACGGCATAAAGTTGCCTTCGACATCGACGCCATTAAGCTGCATTTGTCCGAACATCTGCGGCCGCTCAAGGTTGCCGCCGAGGCGTAAGTTCGCGTTCAGCGTACCGTCCGCCTTTTCGCCTTTCGAGAAGATGGCGTTAGCAATCGCCAGGGAGAAGTTGCGAATATTGACGTTGCCGCCAAGGTTACGCCGCCCCTGTGGGTCGGTGATTTGAACCTGGCCGTCGAACTGCCCGTTATTCGCCACCTTCACCAGCCAGCCAAGCTGGGCGCGGTTATTCTTCAGTTCGGCGTTGAGGTTTAGCGTGTCGAAGGCAACCGGCAAAGTATTGCCGTTCACGACCTGCGCCACTTTCACGCCGCGCCCGCTGAGCGTCACCTGGCCCTGCGGCAGGCCACCAGCTTCGCTGTCCCAGCTCACGTCTGCCTTACCGGTAAACATGCCGCTGGCCTGAGTATCCGCCGGCATCACTGGTTTAAGCATGGCAAGATCGAAGCGGTTGAGGTTTACCAGCGCCCGCCCCTTCGCCCCGGCGTCGATAGTTTGCGGCACACACAGTTCGGCATTCGGGTTAACCCAGCAGTGCGGGCCAATGGCGATTTTCTGTTCTTTATTGCGGAAGTCCAGCGTCAGCTCGCGGTTGAGCGCCCACGGTCCTACCGGCGTATCAAAACGCGTATCCGTTAACTTGCCGCGCCAGCGCTCTTCGTTACGGTCGAAGCTGCCGCTCAGGTTGAGGCGCCCGGAAACAGGCTCTCCCTGAACGCGCAGTTGAAGCTGGTGCTGCTTCTCATCACCCTTCGCGTCCAGCGTGACCAGATCAACCTTCACGCCCGGCTGAGCAACACGTTCTACGCGCAGGTTGAGGTTCCCGGCAATTTGGTCGCTCGATTTTACATCGCCTTTCAGCAGAACACGGGCAATCGTCAACTCCTGCCAGCGCAGGCCGTTAGCGGTCAGGTCAGCCAGCAATTGTGGCGCTTTCACGTCGCCGCGAACTTTCACGATCCCTTTCGCCGTTCCGCCTAAACCAGGCAAGGCGTTATCCAGATTTGGGGCATTGATATTTGCGTCCAGGTTGAGATCTTTTTCGCCCAGTTCGCCTTTCACATCCACCGTATTGCGGCCCAGCGCCACATGCAGGCCCGGCACCTTCCACTGCATGTAGCTGTTACCCTGCAGAGTGCCTTCCACGTTGACCTTATTCTGCTTCACATTGCCGGCAAGCTTCAGCTCGGGAATATCCAGCTGCCAGCTGCCGCCATACAGGCTGCCCCGGGTTTTGATCTTACCGTCCAGCTTCGCGGGCCAGTCCGGGAACTGCTTCGCCGTGTTGATGCCGGCCAGCGTTAACTCCCCCTGCCAGCTGATGGCTTTGCTCCAGTCCACCAGCGCTTTCAGATCCGTACTCCCCTGTAGCGCAGCCACGCGCAGCTTATCGAGGCTAAACTGCTGTTCGTTGCCTTTGCCGTCCAGCGTGATGGTGGCAGGTGGAACCTGATCGCCCTTCACGGCGGTACTAAAGGCCAGCTTGTAGTCGGTCATTTTACCGGTCAGACGCAGTTTAAGGTCGTCGGCCTGGTACTGCTTCTCGCCGGTCAGCGGCCAGGCAAGCTGCTTGCTGTCCAGTTCAACGTTGAGCGGCAGCCCGGCTTCGGCAAGTCGGGTTTTGGCATTCAACTGCATCCCCACCGGCCCTGAAAGGTTGACGCCCACTTTGAGCTCGTCGCGCAGGGCGCCGCCCACGGTCATCTTCACCTTTTCGCCTTTCAGCGGGTCGATGTTCAGCGTGCTGTTGAGCGTTAAGTCAACCGGCCAGTTGTCGCGTAGCTGCGCGCTGCCGGTGGCATTCACCAGCCCCTGAGAGGAGTCCACATCCAACGCATCCAGCTTGAGATTGCCGTCGATGCTGCTCACTTTCAGCAGCAGCGAGTTGACCAGCAAATCCGTATCGCCGGTCAGTCGCAGGCGTGCGCCGCGAAACTCCTGAATATTCAGATTTACCGGCAAATTCACATCCGTCATTTCCGGCAGCAGCGGCTTCTCAAACAGTTGCTTCAGCGTTTCCCCGAGCGGCGCTTCTTCCGGCTGAGGGTGTTGAATTTTCGGCTCAACAATCTCTTCTTTTGCCACCTGCGCGGCCTTCGGCAACGCAATCAGCAAGCCTTCAAGCGATGTCGGGGTCAGCGTCAGGTTGCGCTGCTCCCAGGTCAGGCCGCTGGTGAAGTCCATCACCGAGACGGTGGTGTCGTCGATTTTCACGTTAACGTTATTCAACGCCACGCGGCTCAGGGTAATCGGGTACGGCGTGGAGAGGTTCAGCGGGCCGCTGTCCTCTTCCTGCACCGGGGCAGACGGCGGCATTTTTTTCGTGTCGACCGCAACATCCACATCTTTCAGCGAGAAATCATTTACGCACAGGCTGCTGTGCCACAGGCAGTTTAGCTTCACCGCAAGGTGAACCTCGCCCGCACGCACCGCGACCCCGGGCTGCTCATAGCGCAGGTTCTTTAACGTCAGATTACGCCAGCCGCCGTCAACCTGAGCGATATTCAGCCCCGGCACCCAGCGATTAGCGCCTTTAAACAGCAAATGCAGGCCTGGCGTAGTCCCCACCAGGAAACCGACTGCTGCGATCAGCAGCACAATCACAGCCAGCACCGCGAGGCTTATTTTCTTCCAGCGACTCATAGTTCAGGCCCCAAACCGATGTAAAACTGTAAACCGTGCTCTTCCTTGTCACCCACCGGTACGGCGAAGTCGAGCTTGATAGGCCCAACCGGGGACTGCCAGCGCACGCCAACGCCCGCGCCGGTTTTGAAGTTGCTGCGTTTGATGTCATTCACCGCTTCACCGGAGTCAACGAACGCCGCGCCCCACCATTTGCCGGTCACGTTGTACTGGTACTCCAGCGAGCCGGTTGCCAGCTTGGAGGCCCCCGTTAACTTGCCGTTGCTATCTTCTGGCGATATCGATTTGTATTTATAGCCACGAATACTGCGGTCGCCCCCGGCGAAGAAACGCAGATCAGGCGGCACTTTTTTGAAGTCGTTGGTTTCGATCCACCCCACGTTGCCGCGCACGACAAAACGATGTTTTTCATACAGCGAACGTATCCAAACGTTTTGTGCCTGGAACACGCCGAAATCGACGCCAGAACCCCAGGCCGTATTAGAGACATCGATCGAGTAACGCTGTGAGTCACCCCACGTAGGCATCAGGCCCCCACGTGAGCGGGTACGGTTCAGGCTGACGCCGGGGTAAAGCAGCATGGTCGTGTTGGTGACATCTGCCTGCGTAAAGTGGTCGAGGCTCCAGCGCAGGTTAACGGCGCGTTGCCAGCCGCTGGACATATCCCAGTAGCGGGACAGCGCTACGGTGGTGGAGTCCGATTTTGTGTCGTTGAGATCGGTTCGCTTAAAACCGCCCTGGACCAGGTAGTACTGCTCCAGCGGGCTTTTTAACAGCGGAACTTTGTAGCTGAAATCGAGCGTTTGCTCCGGCCCGGAAAGGCTGGTGCTGGTTGTCAGGCTGTGGCCGTAGGAGTTCATCCACGGTTTTTTCCAGCTGGCCTTCACGCGCGGCCCTACGTCCGTGGAGTAACCTACCCCGGTTTCAATTGTGTTTTCAGTGCGCGGCGTCACCACGCCCTGCAATGGCAGCACTTTAGTCTGGCGTGATTTGTCAAATTCGGGCGCCACCACTACGGAGTTAAACCAGCCGGTGGCGGACAGGCGGCGGTTAAGCTCGGCCAGATCGCTCGACTGGTAATAGTCCCCTTGCTTGAAGGGCACAAGATTTTGCAAATACTCTTCGCGAATCTGGGAGCCCTGAAAGGCCACCGCCCCAAAGCGATAGCGCTCGCCGCTGTCGTAGTCGATATCCCAGAATGCCTGATGCCTTTCGAGAGATACACCTAGCTGGCTCTTACGGAAATCGCTGTCGAAGTAGCCCTTACGCAGCGCGATACTGGAGAGGCTTTTTTTGAAGTTATCGTAGTCAGCGTGATCGAGCACGGTACCTATTTTTGGCCGCTTGGGCAGCAATGCCAGATAGTCTTTATCTGTCCGCGCACCGCCGCGCAAAATCACATCAGTGCCGCCGATTAACACGGGCTGCCCGGCGTCAACCTGTGCCAGCAAAACCTGACGCCCCCCGTTCTGCGGCGGTGGTTTAAGCGTGAAATTGATGGTGGGCTCGTAGTAGCCCAACGCCTTTAGCCCTGCGCGAATGGCGTCGTCGACGCGTGCCTGGAAGCGACGATCCGGCGTCACTTCATCGCTTTGGATGGTTGAAAGCTGAGCGCGGACGTTTTTTTGCAGTTCACCGCTGAGTCCCTCAACCTGCAAACGCACGCTCGCGGCGTTTGCCCATGCGCTCGCCACACACAGGCTTGTAATACATAAAGTACGGATTACTGGCACGTTTTCTCCTGAATATCCTTGTTCCCACCCCTGGAAGGAAACGTCATTCCCGCTCCGCGGATTAACAAAACCCTAACATCGAGGGTTGAAAATAACTCACTAGCCTAAATCTTTCTTATATGTAATGTAGTCTGTAACTCGGATGTATTGTCTGCAATTGCAGGTCTGATGACAACCGCTCGCTTTTTTGCCGATTTTCGGGAGATCCAACACCATGTCATTCTTCGACAAAACTCACAATGTGACGCAGGCCGATGCCCTGCCGGGCCGCAACACGCCGATGCCGGTCGCCACGCTTCACGCGGTTAACGAACACTCGATGACAAATGTACCAGACGGGATGGAAATCGCGCTGTTTGCGATGGGATGTTTTTGGGGCGTAGAGCGCCTGTATTGGGAGATTCCTGGCGTCTACAGTACGGCGGCCGGCTACAGCGGCGGCTACACGCCCAACCCAACCTATCGCGAAGTTTGCAGCGGCCAGACCGGCCATGCTGAAGCGGTGCGAGTGGTTTATGATCCGAAAGTCGTGAGCTACGAGCAGCTTTTACAGGTGTTTTGGGAAAATCACGATCCGGCTCAGGGGATGCGCCAGGGCGGGGACGTCGGCACCCAGTACCGTTCGGCCATATACCCGCTCACGCCGGAACAGGACAAAGCCGCCCACGCCAGCCTTGAACGTTTCCAGGCCGCGATGAATGCCGCCGGCGATAAACGCCAGGTCACCACTGAAATCGCCAACGCAGGTCCGTTCTACTACGCGGAAGACGACCACCAGCAATATCTGTACAAGAATCCGCACGGCTACTGCGGCATTGGCGGCATCGGCGTTTGTCTGCCGCCTCAGTAAGCTTCGCGATAAAGCCAGTCAACCGACTGGCTTTTTCTTTAACGTCGTTAGCCAAAGCCAACCCAGGCCTTTTGATTATTCACATCCAGCGTAGCGGAAGTATGCCCATTCCCGAGGCTGGCCATGCTGATGTTATTTGCCACGCCATGCTTATTCAGCGCCGCCAGCATCGCCCGCACGTTACCCGCCGATCCCTGATCGTTAGCCCCGACCAGGAACACCTCGGTTTTGCGCGCCGACGGATGCAAATGCCGGGACAGCATATCATCCAGAGGGATCCCACCTGAGCCACTGCGCTGCGGATTATCCATATGCAGCGCCAGGCTTTTCCCATCCTGAACAATCATCGCCGCCAGACAAGGTGCCAGGTCGGTGGTGAATAAGGCCGTTTTCTGCCGGGGAGGCTGATGAATTACCTGCGCGCGGTTATTGCCCTGGGCAAAAAACTGCAGTTTGTAACCTTCATCCGCAAAACGTTCATGCGAGCGACGAAACGGTACGCCCTGGTTGTGCTGATTCATCGCCAGTTGCAGCGTTTGCAGGGAGCCCAACTGTAAAAGCGCTTTGGCCGGAAAGGTCTGCAGCGGGTTGCCGGACAAATTCAAATGTTTAAGGTGCGTCAGCGCGCCCAGGGAGTCAGGTAGCGCCGTCAGACCTCGCTCGCTCAGATCTAATGTTTCCCCACGGCACTGAAAGTTATTCATTATTTCGCTACACGCCGCCGCTCTGGCTTTGCCTTCTTCCGCTGTAGGAGCCGCAGCGGTCCAATTCTTGAGATCGCCGTGTAAATCACTCGCGTGCAGGCCAGAGGAAGCGGCCTTCACCGCTGCCGTTGAGGATGTGGTGGAGAATGGTGGCAGACCTGAAGGTCGCGCTGCCGTAGAATTAATATGCATAATCAGGCTCCGAAAATAGACTGCCTGTGTGTGGACGTAACTCCCCCATCGGTTCCTTTACACCTGCTGCTCTGCGGCATTAAGGGAAGTTGCTGGCTGGCGATTTAAGGCCGTCTGCAGCTGATGCCCGATCCAGCCTGCCGCCGAGTTCACGGCAGCCGGGACCTTTTCCTGCAGCGTTTGTGTCATTTTGTCCGCCACGGCGTCAGCGAGGATCTCAGCCGCAGGTACGGCGAAGAACACCGGGGCAGAGGCCACGACGTTGGTCGAATGGCTGATGGCGCTCAGCGAAGCGGCATTCACTCTGGGGAAGGCGTGGGCGACAGCTGCGCCAATCGCGCTACGCAGGCTAATCACACCGGCAAAGCCCCCGGCCAGCATCGCCGTTTTCCCAAGGCTCGGTGCAGAAAGAACGCTTGCCGTCGCTTTCAGGCTATCCGTGGCAATGTCCAGGGGCAGCTTCGCCACGCGCTGAGCGGCGTTTTTAAGCGTATCGCTCACCACATGCGTATTTTTCAAGTCAGTGAACCGCTGCTGCCAGTCGTTGCGCCCCAGCAAATACTCGGGCCCGGTTCGGCCTTTGTTTTCGTCCACCGCATGCAGAATGGCGCTCATCGCACCACCCGCCACCACGCCGCCCGCTGCGGACAGCCACGTATCGGCTTCACCGGCCACTTTCGCCCCGGCAAAATGCGTCAAGGTGGCCGCCGTCGCCAGGCGCGCCAGGTTACGTGCCGAATAGGTCTGAATGGCTAACCCGGTTTCTGCCACCGTCGTCAGCAAGCTCGCTTTTGCCTCTTTTACCGCTTCACGCATGACCGGATGCAGGTCGCTGTCTTTGGCAGACAGCCACGGATTTGTTGCCGTGGCGCGGTTAAGCAGCGTGGTGCCAATGGTGTCGGCGATGCTGGACTGCAGGCCAGCATGGAGGCCAATTTCCGCCGCAGTGTGGGCAAAAGCGCTCAGCAGCGGAACTTTATCGTAGGCAACAGACGCGGCGGCAAACGGGATAGCTCGCACAGCACCTCGCGCAACTTGCCCTAGCCTGTCCAGTTGGTGCCCTTTAGTCAGCACGGCTTCAACAGAGGCGGGCGTTTCCCCCATTTTGTGTAATTCACGGGTTCTCGACTCAATCAGAGCATGCATTTCAGCATGGTTATCGCCGTTAATATGTTTGCCAAACAGCGTGCCAAGCTGGTGATGGATCGCGGCTTCATTGGCCGAGCCATAAACGCTGTTACCCACGAAATGCAGGCTTTCATGCGCGCTTACGGCAGCAGAAGTGGCCACAGATGAACCCGAAGCGATCGACGCCGGTCGCTGGCCGCTGTGTTCCGGTAAGGGAGGAAGCTCCGCCGCCTGTCTGTGCACGGAAGTAACGGAATTGACCATGTGAACGCTCTCCTGATAGTGGGCTAACCGGTCAGGTGAGTGGCAAAAATAGAAGAAAAGTTCCGGGGATAAAAAGAAGAACAGCAGCTTATACAATGCGCCAAACGTTAATCCCATTAATCAAAAAACAGTTCAATAAAAACGCGGCTTTCCGCCGGTTAAATTACAGCCTCTGGTAGCACATCCCATCCTTACGCTATACTACCCCTTGAATTTGCTGGCTCGTTCACAAAAGCGGCCAGCATTTCTTGTGTTTGACCCCTGAGATTTATCCACTTTTCCCTTCCGAGGACCTGGCCACAACAGCCAGATAAATTATGTTAAACAGTATTTTGATAATACTTATCCTTATTGCTATTAGTGCCTTTTTCTCAATCTCTGAGATCTCGCTTGCCGCCTCTCGTAAAATCAAACTTAAGCTGCTGGCCGATGAAGGCAACGTCAATGCCCAGCGCGTGCTAAAGATGCAAGAAACGCCGGGCATGTTCTTTACCGTCGTACAAATTGGCCTTAACGCCGTGGCAATTCTCGGCGGTATCGTCGGCGATGCGGCTTTCTCACCGGCGTTTAAAATTCTGTTGGAGCGTTTTCTGGCTCCAGAACTCGCCGACCAGCTCAGCTTTATTATCTCATTCACCCTCGTCACCAGCCTGTTCATTCTGTTCGCAGACCTCACCCCGAAACGCATCGGTATGATTTCTCCCGAAACGGTTGCTTTACGTATTATCAACCCGATGCGCTTCTGTCTGTTTGTTTTCAGACCTTTAGTGTGGTTCTTCAACGGCCTGGCTAACGTTATTTTCCGCATCTTCAAGCTGCCAATGGTGCGTAAAGACGACATTACTTCTGACGACGTTTACGCGGTGTTTGAAGCCGGTGCGCTGGCAGGCGTGCTGCGAAAGCAGGAACACGAACTGATTGAAAACGTCTTTGAGCTGGAATCGCGTACCGTGCCGTCTTCCATGACCTCGCGCGAAAACGTGATTTGGTTCGACCTGCACGCCGACGAGCAAAGCCTGAAGTCCACCATCGCTGAACATCCGCATTCCAAGTTCCTGGTGTGTAACGGCGATATCGACCACGTCGTTGGCTATGTTGATTCCAAAGAGCTGCTGAACCGCGTGCTGGGCAACCAAAGCATGGCGCTGAACAGCGGCGTGCATCTGCGTAACGCCCTGATTGTGCCGGACACCCTGACGCTCTCCGAAGCGCTGGAAAGCTTTAAAACCGCCGGGGAAGACTTCGCGGTTATCATGAACGAATACGCGCTGGTGGTGGGTATCATTACCCTGAACGACGTGATGACGACGCTGATGGGCGACCTGGTCGGCCAGGGGATGGAAGAGCAAATCGTTGCCCGCGATGAAAACTCATGGCTGGTGGAAGGCGGCACGCCAATTGACGACGTGATGCGCGTGCTGGATATCGATGAGTTCCCGCAGTCCGGTAACTACGAAACCATCGGCGGGTTCATGATGTTTATGCTGCGTAAGATCCCGAAACGCACCGACTCGGTGAAGTTCTCCGGCTACAAGTTTGAGGTGGTGGATATTGATAACTACCGCATCGACCAGCTGCTGGTAACGCGTATCGACAATAAGCCTGTCGCGCTGTCGCCAAAGCTGCCTGATGGCGAAGCGCCTCAGGAGCAGTAAGCAAGCTCTACAAACACTAACGGCCCCTTCGGGGCCGCTTCAGGCAACGAGCAGCAGAACCAGAAAGAAGCATTGTCAGCCGCAGTTTCTACATAAACCAGGAAAACCATTGCATTGGTTTTCGGCTGATAGCCACAAAGAGGGAAAAACCACGCTTTTTCCCTCTTTGTCTATAAACACTAACGGCCCCTTCGGGGCCGTTTTTTTTACAACTTTTGGGCCTAACCCATATCCGCCTGTAAGCGCATCACCTGGCGGTTGACCTCGGACATGACCGAGTAGTGCTGCTTATCCTTAACTTTCGGGACAAGGATTTTGCCCTTATCAAATTCGAAAGCGCCAACGTCCTTGATATACAACCGTCCACGGAACAGGATCTTCACGTACTTCGCCACCTGAAGGGGGTTGTAACGTTGGAAAATTTTCATTGTTCTTTACTCCTGCATGTTAACGCCTCTGCGAGCTACATTTGGCCCGACAAAATGAGGCGAAAAAGTTTGGTGCTCGAAAACTATAGTCCAGATATCGAAGGTCACCTAGTGTGTAGAAGTTTTTTTACTAAAAGATTACAAAGTTGCAGAACAATATTTTTAAATGTAAAAAACGGCAGCGTAAGCCTTCAAATTTCAGGGTTATGTGCGTCAGCCCGCAAACTGGCACTTTGCTTGCGGGACAGATGCTTATTCAGCACATATGCTTAAAACATCGGCCCAAGTGGTCGGATCACCTGCTAACAACAATAAGGAGTCACCGATGACCCTGCGCAAAACGCTGGCGCTGTCTCTTCTGCTGCTGCCGCTCATGGCCTCAGCCCACAACTTTGAAAATAATCAGCGAGTTTCCCCTATTGGCATTACCGATAAGGGCGAACTGGTGCTGGATAACAATAAGTTTAGTTATAAAAACTGGAATAGCGCGCAGCTGCCTGGGAAAGTGAGAGTCCTGCAGCATATTGCCGGCCGTTCGAGCGCCAAAGAAGAAAATGCGGCCATGGTCGAAGCCATCAAAGCGGCAAAATTCCCGCATGATAAGTACCAGACCACCACCATTGTGAACACCGACGACGCAATTGTTGGCACCAGCATGTTTGTGCGCAGCAGCATCGAAAGTAATAAGAAAGAGTTTCCGTGGTCGCAGTTTATCGTCGACAGCAACGGCGTAGCGGCGAAAGCGTGGCAGCTGCAACAGGGCGGCTCAGCTATCGTGGTACTGGATAAAGAAGGCAGAATTCAGTTCGCCAAAGATGGCCCGTTAACCCAGCAGGAAGTGCAGCAGGTGATTAGCCTGCTGCAAGGGTTACTCAGTAAATAGAAACACGGAAACCGGGGTTCAGGAACGACTCGCGCGGGGTATAGTCCAGCGGCTTACCCTGCCAGTCATGAACGTGCGCCCCGGCAGCGACCGCCACGGCGTGCCCTGCTGCGGTGTCCCAGATATTGGTTGGCCCAAAGCGAGGATAGAGCTGGGCCTGACCGTCTGCCACCAGGCAGAACTTCAGCGACGAGCCAATGGCCGTGGTTTGGTGCTCACCCATCTGCTGGAGATACTCTTTTAGCTCGCTATCGTTGGCGGCATGAGACCGGCTGACCACCACGCGCGGTGGGCGGGCATCCCGCACATGAATCTGATTGCGTACGCCGCACTCTTCTTTCCAGGCCTTCCCCTCTGCGGCGCTGTACATAATCTTCAGCACCGGCGCGTAGACAACGCCCATCACCGCTTTTCCACCTTCAATAAGCGCGATATTCACGGTGAACTCGCCGTTACGCTTAAGAAACTCTTTTGTACCGTCCAGCGGATCAACCAGCCAGTAGCGCTGCCAGCTTTGGCGGGTATCCCACGACTGGGGATCTTCTTCTGACAGCACAGGGATGTCCGGCGTCAACGCTTTCAGCCCTTTCAGAATAATGTCGTGGGCAGCAAGATCCGCCGCCGTTACCGGAGAGTCATCAAGCTTATGTGTCGCCTGAAGCGGTTTCTCTCCCTCATAAACTTGCATGATAGCGGCCCCGGCCTCGCGGGCCAGCTGGCAAATTTGTTCTAACATTCTCCACCTCGCGTTGTGTCTCTGCGCTACATCGAGCGAATAACTTATTGTTTTACTTATATCTCATTGCACCACGATGCGCTATCTGTGAAGCATTTCTGGTTTACCGGGCTTAAATTCTGGCAGACTTCACAAAATTGTAAGCAACAGTCTGTATATACATTGCCCTCTGTGGCGTACCTCTAAAAAGGACATTTAAACATGATTAAGTTTAGCGCAACGCTTCTGGCGACGCTGATAGCCGCCAGCGTCAATGCGGCCACCGTTGACCTGCGGATCATGGAAACGACCGATCTGCACAGCAACATGATGGACTTCGATTACTACAAAGATACGCCGACAGAGAAGTTCGGTCTGGTACGCACAGCAAGTTTGATCAATGCCGCGCGCGGTGAAGTCACTAACAGCGTGCTGGTGGATAACGGCGATATTATTCAGGGCAGCCCGCTCGGTGATTACGCGGCCGCAAAAGGGCTTAAAGCCGGGGAAATTCATCCGGTTTATAAAGCGCTGAATACGCTCGACTATACGGTCGGCAACCTGGGCAACCACGAATTCAACTACGGCCTCGACTTCCTGCACAAAGCCCTCGCTGGCGCGAAATTCCCGTATGTGAACGCCAATATCATCGACGTGAAAACCCAGAAGCCAATGTTCACGCCGTACCTGATTAAAGAAACAGAAGTCAAAGACAAAGACGGTAAAACCCAGACGCTGCGCATCGGCTACATCGGCTTCGTGCCGCCGCAAATCATGACCTGGGATAAAGCCAACCTGAGCGGCAAAGTGACGGTGAACGACATTACCGAAACCGCCAAAAAATACGTGCCGGAAATGCGCCAACAGGGCGCTGATGTAGTCGTCGTGATTGCCCACTCGGGGCTGTCCAGCGAGCCTTATCAGGCGATGGCAGAAAACTCCGTTTATTACCTCAGCCAGGTACCAGGCGTGGACGCCATTATGTTCGGCCATGCCCATGCCGTATTCCCTGGAAAAGACTTTGCCAATATTAAAGGGGCCGATATCGAAAAAGGCACCCTGAACGGCGTGCCTGCCGTGATGCCGGGCATGTGGGGCGACCACCTCGGCGTGGTAGATCTGGTGCTGAACAACGATTCTGGCAGTTGGAAGGTCACCAGCAGCAAGGCGGAAGCGCGGCCAATTTATGACAGCGTAGCCAAAAAATCGCTGGCGGCAGAAGATCAGAACCTGAAGAAAGTGCTTGAGCACGATCACACTGCAACCCGCGAGTTTGTCAGCAAGCCGGTGGGTAAATCGGCTGACAACATGTACAGCTATCTGGCGCTGGTGCAGGACGATCCCACCGTTCAGGTGGTGAATAACGCGCAGAAGGCCTACGTCGAGAAATACATTCAGGGCGACCCGGATCTTGCGAATCTGCCGGTGCTTTCCGCCGCCGCGCCGTTCAAAGTGGGCGGGCGTAAAAACGATCCGGCGAGCTTTGTTGAAGTTGAAAAAGGCCAGCTGACCTTCCGCAACGCCGCCGATCTCTACCTTTACCCGAACACGCTGGTGGTGGTGAAAGCGACCGGGAAAGAAGTTAAAGAGTGGCTGGAGTGTTCCGCCGGGCAGTTCAACCAGATCGACGTGAACAGCACTAAGCCTCAGGAACTGATCAACTGGGACGGCTTCCGTACCTACAACTTCGACGTCATCGACGGCGTGAACTACCAGATAGACGTCAGCCAGCCGGCTCGCTACGACGGTGAATGCCAGATGGTGAACCCGAAGGCCGAGCGCATCAAAGACCTCACCTTCAAGGGTAAACCTATCGACCCGAATGCCGTCTTCCTGGTGGCAACCAATAACTACCGCGCTTACGGCGGCAAGTTTGCCGGAACCGGCGACAGCCACATCGCGTTTGCTTCCCCGGATGAGAACCGCTCGGTGCTGGCTAACTGGATCGGTGCTCAGGGCGAAATTCATCCTGCGGCGGACAACAACTGGCGTCTGGCGCCTATAGCCAGCAAGCAGCCGCTGGACATCCGCTTTGAAACCTCGCCGACCGACAAAGCCGCCGCCTTTATCAAAGAAAAAGGCCAATACCCAATGAAAAAAGTCGCTAACGACGACATTGGTTTTGCTGTCTATCAGCTTGATTTAAGCAAGTAAGTGCCTCAGGCGTCCCGTTTCTCCCGGGACGCCATTACCTGCGGCAAATTCCCCTCGATCCAGTCGGCCAGCGCGGCCACTTTCTCGGCAATTTCGTGGCCCATCGGCGTCAGCGTGTACTCTACGTGCGGCGGTACAACCGGGTAAGATTTGCGATCCACAAAACCGTCCGCCTCCAGCCACTGCAGCGTCTGCGCCAGCATTTTCTCGCTCACGCCGCCCATCTTGCGCCTTAAATCGCTAAAACGATGAGTGCCGTCCTGTAATGCCACTAAAATTAAGACACCCCAGCGGCTGGTCACGTGTTTCAGCACATCCCGCGAGGGGCATTTGTCGCTAAACAGATTGCCGTTGCGCAGCTGCTCGCTCAGCGTCATGGGCGCTTCGATGATTTCACTCATTTAACACTTACCTTTTTGTACGTACTTACTAAAAGTTAGTTAGGGTGCTAGTGTGGCACAACTTGTTCGAAACATCACTCAGGAGATTGATCATGATTGCGATTACCGGCGCATCCGGCCAGTTGGGCCGCCTTGTTATTGAAGATTTGTTGAAAACCGTGAAAGCCGAAGAGATCGTGGCCGTTGTGCGTAACCCGGCCAAAGTTGACGATTTTGCCAGCCGTGGCGTACAGGTTCGCGAGGCAGATTACGGGGATGTGTCAGCCCTGGCAAAAGCGTTCTCAGGTGTGGAAAAAGTGCTGCTGATCTCCTCCAGCGAGGTTGGCCAGCGCGCCGCTCAGCACAACAATATTATTGCCGCAGCTAAACAGGCAGGCGTGAAACTCATCGCCTATACCAGCCTGCTGCATGCCGACAAATCGCCACTGGCCCTCGCCGAAGAACACATTGTCACGGAGCAGCAGCTCAAAGCCTCCGGCGTTCCATTCGTGCTGCTGCGTAACGGCTGGTATACCGAAAACTACCTGGCCAGCGTACCGCCTGCGATTCAGCACGGCGTGTTTATCGGCAGCGCCGGGGAAGGCAAAATCGCCTCTGCAACGCGGGCTGATTACGCGGCAGCGGCTGCTAAAGTGATGACGCTGGATAACCAGGCAGGCAAAGTTTATGAGCTGGCGGGAGATCGCGGCTGGACGCTGACCGAACTGGCGGCGGAAGTCAGCCAGCAAAGCGGCAAGCCCGTGGTTTATCAGAACCTGAATGAGGCCGATTTTAAAGCTGCGCTGCAGGGCGCTGGCCTGCCGGAAGGCTTTGCCGCGCTGCTGGCCAACTCCGATGCTGGAGCGGAAAAAGGTGGTCTTTTTGACGACAGCCACCAGCTCAGCAAACTGCTCGGTCGCCCAACCACATCGCTTCGCGACAGCGTGAAAAGCGCCCTTTAATTGTTAAAAAGTGGTTAATAACTAGCCCTGTACGCGGACATCTCTATAATAACGGGAGAATCCGCGTGGAGAGAAAGCGTGCAGGGAGTTCCCGAGCAGTTTAGCGATGAGAGAGACAGCGCCCAGTTTCGGCATTTGCCGCAGTTGCCGGGCGTTGAGCTTTATCATGCCCATATTGCGAAGTACGCCTTTGAGCCACACACCCACGAAGCCTTCGGCATCGGGGCCATCACCTGGGGTGCAGAGCGTTTCCGCTACCGGGGCGAGCAACTGGTTGCCCCCACGGACTCGCTGGTGCTCATGAACCCGGATGAGCTGCATACTGGCGAAGCCGCCAGCGAAGACGGCTGGCAGTACCGCATGATTTACCTGGATCCTAACCTGCTGGAGTCGCTGACCGGGGAGAGAAGCTGGTGGTTTAACGCCGCCGTGAATCACGATCCCGCCCGCGCCCGCCAGGTTTCGCAATTTATTGCGGGCCTTTGGCAGGCCGAGGATACGCTCACTCAGCAGGGGCTGTTGCTGAATCTTGTTGAGGCATTTCGCCCCTATGCCCGCCATCTTCCAGGGCCTCACGAGGCGGCGAACCGCTTCGCCCTCGTCCGCGAATACCTTTACGACAACTATATGCACACCATCACCCTTGAAGATTTATCGGGGCTGGTGTCCCTTAGTCCTTACCATTTTCAAAGGCAGTTCAAAGCCTGTTATCACGTCACTCCGCATCAGATGCTGATGGCGATTCGCCTGTGGCACGCCAAACAATTCCTCACTAACGGCATGCCCGCGGCCCAGGTTGCCGCCGCCAGCGGCCTGACGGACCAGGCGCACCTGACCCGCGCCTTTGCCCAGCGCTATGGCATTACTCCCGGGCGTTACCAAAAGCAGGTCACCCGCTAACAAGACAGCAACCTGGTACAATACGCCACAGTACGATCCCCCTACACTGCCGCTAAATTGTGTTGTTGCAGGAAATAAAGATGTTAAGTGGTGTGCTGTACGCCCTGCTGGCGGGGCTGATGTGGGGATTAATTTTTGTAGGGCCAATTATCGTCCCGGACTATCCGGCTGCCCTGCAGTCGACCGGGCGCTATCTGGCCCTTGGGCTGATTGCGATTCCCATTGCCTGGCTTGGGCGTAAGCGCCTGCGCGAGCTGAGCCGCCAGGACTGGTTTACCGCCCTGAAGCTCTCGAGCGTCGGGAACCTGATTTATTACGTCTGCCTGGCAAGCGCCATTCAGCGTACCGGGGCGCCTATCGCGACGATGATCATCGGCACGCTGCCGGTGGTGATCCCCATTTTTGCTAACCTGCTATACAGCAAAAGAGACGGCAAGCTGCCGTGGCGACGCCTTGCCCCGGCGCTGGTGGTGATTGCCGCCGGGTTAATTATGGTAAATACCGCCGAGCTTCGCGGAGAGCAGGCCGATTTCAGCTGGTGGCGCTACGCCAGCGGTATTCTGCTGGCCTTTGTTTCGGTGGCCTGTTGGGCCTGGTATGCCCTGCGCAATGCCCGCTGGCTTCGGGAAAATCCGGATAAAAACCCAATGATGTGGGCCACGGTTCAGGGGCTTTCCACGCTGCCCTTCTCGCTTATCGGTTATGTCGCCGTGTGCATTTGGATGGGCAGTCATGATTCAGGCTTTACCCTGCCTTTCGGCCCGCGCCCGGAAGTCTTTATCACCCTGATGCTGGCGATTGCCGTTCTTTGTTCGTGGCTGGGTAATCTGTGCTGGAACATCGCCTGCCAGCGCCTGCCGACGGTCATTGTCGGCCCGCTGATCGTCTTTGAGACCTTAGCCGGCCTGGCTTACACCTTTATGATTCGCCAGAGCTGGCCGCCGCTGCTGACGCTCGGCGGGGTGCTGTGCCTGACGATTGGCGTGGTGCTCGCGGTGCGATCCAAACCGGAGAAAGCAACGGTGGTTCAGGTTTCCGAGGCATAAAAAAGCCGGGATTTACCCCGGCCTTAAGAAGAAGGTCCCGGCTAAATATCGCCGGGGTTTTTTTAGAAGGTTTCCCAGTTCGCATCCGAAACCGGCATCACCTGTTTGGCTTTTAATTGCGGCGTTTTTACGTGAGCTGCTTTTACGAGACTCGGCGCACGACGGCTGATTTTAAACACCGCTACCGCTTCATTAAGGCGCGAAGCCTGCTCTTCAAGCGCAGCCGCTGCGGCCGCGGACTCTTCGACCAGCGAGGCATTCTGCTGGGTCACGCGGTCCATCTCCGCCACGGCCTGCCCAACCTGGTCGATACCCCGGCTTTGCTCGTCCGACGCGGACGCAATTTCACCCATAATATCGGTAACCCGGGTTACGGCGCTGACGATTTCCGCCATCGTTTTACCGGCTTCATTCACCAGATCTGAGCCTGCGTTAACGCGCTCGCCGGAATCATCGATCAGCGCTTTAATCTCTTTTGCCGCCTGGGCACTGCGCTGGGCAAGCGTCCGCACTTCACCCGCGACCACGGCGAACCCACGCCCCTGCTCACCCGCTCTGGCCGCTTCTACCGCAGCGTTAAGCGCCAGGATGTTAGTCTGGAAAGCAATACCGTCAATCACGCTGGTGATTTGGGCGATTTTGCTTGAGCTGGTGGCAATTTCATCCATCGTCCGCACCACGCCTTCGACCACATTGCCGCCTTTTTTCGCGGTCGTGGAAGCGTCCAGCGCAAGACGAGAAGCCTGCCGTGCGTTGTCGGCGTTTTGCTTCACCGTCGCCGTCAGCTGTTCCATGCTGGCCGCCGTTTCTTCCAGCGAAGCCGCCTGCTGTTCGGTACGGGAAGAGAGATCGTTGCTGCCGGCAGAGATTTCACCGGCGCCGGTATAAATGGTGTCGGCCCCGTCGCGCACTACGCTGACGGTATTTGCCAGGGCGGTTTGCATCTCTTTCACGCTATTAGCCAGCAGGGCCATTTCGTTTTTGCCTTCGGCCTCAATAGGCCGGGTCAGGTCACCTGCGGCAATGGCACGAATATGATCCATCACTTCACGCAGCGGCATCAGCAGGACGCGACGCATCGCGACCCAGCTCACCACAATCACGCCGATGACGCCAAGCATGACGACGCTGAGGATCCACAGAATCCGCTGGTAGTCGGCCTGATTATCGCGCACGCCCTGGCTGGACAGCTCGGCCTGCTCATCGCGCCATTCGCGGTAGACCTTCTGCATCACCACCTGCTTTTGTTCCGCATTCTGCTTGAACATTTGCTCGAGGTTGCCCTCGGCCAGGAAGGTGTTCATTTTGGCAAGCGTTGAAGCGTAGTTATGGTATTGCGCTTCCAGCTCATCGCTCAGGTGTGGACGTAAACCTGGGGTATCGGGTAACGCCTGATACTTTTCGAAATGGCTTTGCGCTTCCGCCAGCAGTGAATTAGCCGTGGCGACTAACTCCTGGAGCTGCCCGCCGTTGATCTGATTCGCCATGCTGCCCTGAATACGCAGCATGCCGCGGTTCAGCGTGACGCGAGCCTGGTTGAGGCCGATCCAGGCATCGGTAAATTCAGCCACGTTCTGGCTGGAGAGTTGGGAGACAGTGAAGTTGTTCTTATCGTTATTGAGGGCATTGATGAAAACCGTGGCTGACAGCAGCTGCATGAGCCCCAGCACAATTAACACGGTAACCAGTAAGGTGATAACTTTCATTCTTTTAAACATGTATAGCCTTTTCTTATGCAGATATTGTCCGACGTCTAACTATCGGCAGTACCTCATGGTTATTTATGCTTCGTCCATCAACAAACCACCATTTTTGGGGATTTTTTGTAATCATTCAGTATGTTAAGCAGAAAACATTTTTTGTGATCCACATCTCGCTATGATCGCTGCCCCGAAAGGGTTATAGTGCCCACATAAAGATGCATTTAAAATGCATCTTATATTTCATGATGAGGAATCAAGCTATGGCCTACCGCGATCAACCTTTAGGTGAACTGGCGCTGACTATTCCACGCGCTTCCGCGCTGTTTCGTAAACTGGATTTGGATTTTTGCTGCGGCGGGAAACAGACGCTGCTGCGCGCGGCAACGCGTAAGGAATTGGATCTGGACGCTATCGAAGCTCAGCTGACCGCATTATCCGAAGAGCCGGTAGAAAAAGACTGGCGCGCTGCGCCGCTGGCAGAAATCATCGACCACATTATTGTGCGCTTCCACGACCGCCACCGTGAGCAGTTGCCGGAGCTGATTCTGCAGGCAACCAAAGTCGAGCGTGTCCATGCCGATAAGCCCAACGTGCCGAAAGGGCTGGCGAAATACCTCACCATGCTGCATCAGGAACTGAGCAGCCACATGATGAAAGAGGAACAAATCCTGTTCCCAATGATTAAGCAGGGCATGGGCACTCAGGCCGGCGGCCCGATTAGCGTGATGGAAAGCGAGCATGATGATGCGGGCGAACTGCTGGAGGTGATTAAGCACACCACCAATAACGTCACGCCTCCGCCGGAAGCCTGCACGACGTGGAAAGCGATGTATAACGGGATTAATGAACTGATTGAAGACCTGATGAACCACATCAGTCTGGAGAATAACGTCCTGTTTCCACGCGCGTTGAGCGGGGAAAAATAAGTAGTTCGCCTTACAAAAAAACCTCTCCAGAAAAGGAGAGGTTTTTTAACATTTATACTGCGCGCTTACTTACCGATATTTGCCAGACGTTTCTTACCGATGAACAGCCAACCAGCCCCCAGCACAATGAACCACAGCGGCGTCACGATCAGCGCCTGACGGGTATCATCTTCCAGCGTCAGCAGGACAATCACAAAGACGAAGAACGCCATGCACACCCAGCACATCAGCTTGCCCAGCGGCATCTTATAGATGGACTTCTCGTGCAGATGAGGACGCTGTTTGCGGTACACCAGATACGAGCAAAGAATGATGGTCCAGACGAACATGAACAGAATCGCGGAAACCGTGGTGATCATAGTAAAAGCCGCAATCACGTTCGGGTTCACGTAAAGCATTACCACGCCGCCCAGCAGACAGATACAGGAGAAGGTTAACCCTTTCGCCGGTACCGCACGTTTGGAAAGCTTAGCGAACGCTTTAGGCGCCACGCCGTCCTGCGCCAGGCCGAACAGCATACGGCTGGTGGAGAACACGCCGCTGTTCGCGGAGGAAGCCGCAGAAGTCAGCACCACAAAGTTGATGATACTTGCCGCAGCCGGCAGGCCGACCAGCATGAAGAGCTCAACGAACGGGCTCTTGTTCGGCACCACGGAGCTCCACGGCGTCACCGACATGATGATGATCAGCGAGAAGACGTAGAACATAATGATACGCACCGGGATCGAGTTAATCGCCCGCGGCAGTGATTTTTCAGGATCTTTGGTTTCCGCGGCCGTGGTGCCCACCAGCTCAATGCCCACGAAGGCAAAGACCGCTATCTGGAACCCGGCAAAGAAGCCGCTGATGCCTTTCGGGAACCAGCCGCCATCGTTCCAGAGGTTGTTGAAGGAGGCCTCAACGCCGGACGGGGAATGGAAGCTAGTCAACACCATCACCAGGCCGATGACGATCAGCGCCACAATAGCGACGATTTTGATCATCGCGAACCAGAACTCCATCTCACCGAACATTTTCACGGTGGCCAGGTTCAGGCTCAGCAGCACCAGCACAACGGCCAGCGAGGCGACCCAGTCGGAAAGCCCGGGGAACCAGAACTGGGCGTAGGCGGTTATCGCCACGACGTCCGCCATACCGGTCACCACCCAGCAGAACCAATACGTCCAACCGGTGAAATATCCCGCCCACGGCCCCAGCAAATCTGCGGCAAAATCGCTGAACGATTTATATTCCAGATTCGATAGCAGCAGCTCGCCCATCGCACGCATCACGAAGAACAGCATAAAGCCGATGATCATGTAGACGAAGATGATGGACGGCCCCGCAAGGCTGATGGTTTTCCCTGACCCCATGAACAAGCCGGTGCCGATGGCACCCCCAATGGCAATAAGCTGAATATGGCGGTTTGTTAAATTACGCCGCAGCGACTGCTCGGTCGGCGCCTGAGCGTCATCCGCGACTTTGACCTGATCTACCATGTTTGTATTTTCCTGTACCTGTCTGTTTTTTCAGGCTCTACTGGCCCGTGAACTGTTTTTACGTGATGTTGTTTTGTGTGATACGAGGTAAGAATCGGTGGGATAAATAATAAGCACAAGGGTAATGTTAATTTTTTGTTTAATTTGAGTGTGAAATCGCATTCACTGCGCGATATGGCTCACAAAAATACCCGTAAAACAGGTTAATGCAAGATAAAATCACGCTAGTTTATTATTAGGCAATGCAAAACCCCGCACCTGGCGGGGTTCTGAGCGCTTTACAGAATTTCCAGCAGCTCGACTTCAAACACCAGGGTGCTGAATGGTGGGATAGAAGCACCGGCACCGCGCTCACCGTAAGCGAGGTTGTGCGGAATGGTCAGTTCCCATTTGGAGCCAACCGGCATCAGGGTCAGCGCTTCGATCCAGCCAGCAATAACGCCGCTTACCGGGAACTCTGCCGGTTCGCCACGCTGGACGGAGCTATCGAAAACGGTGCCGTCGATCAGCTTACCGGTGTAATGCACGCGCACGTGATCTTTCCGGGCAGGAATTGGGCCAGTACCCTGAGTGATAACGCGGAACTGCAGGCCAGATTCGGTGCTGCTCACGCCTTCTTTCTCTGCGTTCTCAGCCAGGTATTTCTGGCCTTCTACCGCCAGCTCTTTCTGACGTTCGCGACGCACTTCGTCCGCACGTTCGTGAACTTCACGCAGAGCGCGGTGTACAACGTCAACAGGCACGGCAGGGGCATTCCCTTCCAGCGCGTCACGGAGGCCAGCGACCAGCGCTTCTGGCAGTAAACCTTGCAGGCCGGACTCGCTCAGCTGCTGGCCTACCTGCAGACCAATACCGTAACTTGCTTGCGCTTCGACGCTGTCAAAAGAAGGGGTTGTCATGGATTTTCCTTTCATGATGTTTAAAAGCAAGCCCGAAGCATAACAGCGTCAATCCGCAGGGTAAATGACATTGGAGGAAAGGTGACAAATGCAAACGAAACGGGAACAATAGCTTAAGCGGGCGCAAAACTGCGGTTCACCGTCACGGAAACCGGGATTGCCACAGGCATCAAACAGTTAGCGTTTACACTCTAAATAATTCGAGTTGCAGCCAATACCGGCAGCTTGAAGCAGGACGAGTCTATACTGGAAAGTATTCTTTTGAGGAGGGTTGCCCATGCAATTCGCTGTTAAACCATGGCTTACGCGGATTTGGCATGCACCTGAGCATATCCGCTTGTTGGATCCGTTACCTCCCCTGCACCGCCGAGGCATTATCCTTGGCTTCGCGTGCGTCATTCTCGGCTTTCTCCTGCCAGGGGCAGATAATGATAGTCGCCCGGTCTCACGCGATGCACAGCTCTCCGTACAATCTCAGTCACCGATGCAGGCTGAACTGACGCCTTCAACCAATAGCAATGTTCCAGCGACACCGGTTGAGCCTCCACGCGTGGAGGAGCAACCCCAGGCTCCCGTTCCCCATGACAACAATGATATTGAGCAGCAGTGGCGCTCCTATCGCGTAGCGGCCGGCCAGACGATGGCCCAGCTGTTCCGCGATCATAATTTACCGCCAGCGGACGTTTACGCGATGGCGCAGGTAGAAGGTGACAGCAAGCCGCTGAGCAACCTACAGACCGGGCAAATGGTGCAGATCAGGCAGAATGCCAACGGTGTGGTGACGGGCTTAACCATCGATATCGGCAACGATCAGCAGGTGCTGTTTACCCGCCAGCCGAACGGCAGCTTTATTCGCGCGCAGTAAATGTTGCGGCCGCAGAAAAGCAAAACGCCAGCACGAGGCTGGCGTTTTTACGAGCAGTGAATAAAAACTTATTCAGCTACAACGTTTACAGTCAGTTTAGCGAATACTTCGCTGTGAACCTGGAAGTCCACTTCGTGCTCACCGGTGGTGCGCAGAACGCCGTTCGGCAGGCGAACTTCGCTCTTAGCAACAGCAACGCCAGCTGCAGTTACAGCGTCAGCGATGTCGCGAGTACCGATGGAACCGAACAGTTTACCTTCGTCGCCAGCTTTGGACGCGATGGTTACGGTTTCCAGTGCGTTGATTTTCTCAGCGCGAGCTGCAGCAGCAGCCAGAACGTCAGCCAGTTTAGCTTCCAGTTCTGCACGGCGTGCTTCGAAGAACTCAACGTTTTTCTTGGTAGCAGGAACAGCTTTACCCTGTGGTACCAGGAAGTTACGAGCATAGCCCGCTTTAACGTTAACCTGATCACCCAGGCTACCCAGGTTTGCTACTTTATCAAGCAGAATAACTTGCATTACCTTATCCTCTCAAAGTCGTATTAATGGACCGTGACCGATTACTGATGACGATCAGTGTACGGCAGCAGAGACAGGTAGCGAGCGCGTTTGATAGCGCGAGCCAGCTGACGCTGGTATTTTGCACGGGTACCGGTGATACGGCTTGGGACAATCTTACCGCTTTCGGTGATGTAGTTTTTCAGCGTAGCGATATCTTTATAGTCGATCTCTTGAACGCCTTCCGCGGTGAAACGGCAGAACTTGCGACGACGGAAATAACGTGCCATATGGCTAGTCTCCAGAATCTATCAATTCAATCTGCTCGGCATGCAAGACCACTTTGTTCAGGCCATTTTTCATCTGATGACAAGTAATGAACCCATGAACCGTGATTTGCGTACCGACCGTTATACTGTGAGTAATGGCCTGGTTCGCGTGCCCGCTAACAATCACTGGCATTCGGCACCATGCCTGCCGGTTAAGACCGGCTTCCTCTTGCACAGAACGGTGCTCAAGCACGAACTGGCAGTGAGGAATTCCTGAGGGGCTGACCTTGCGAAGGGGCGTCTTGCACACTGTGCCAGACAACGCCAGGCGGTTGGCCATCATCAGAATTACTCTTCAGAATCCCCAGCATCTGCATCATCAGCGGTTTCGTTAGCGAAATCATCGCGACGCTCACGGCGCTCGTCTTTCGCTTTAACCATTGGAGATGCTTCGGTAACCGCGTGCTTAACGCGCATAACCATGCTGCGGATAACGGCGTCGTTGAAGCGGAAGTTAGTTTCCAGCTCATCGATCGCTTCCTGCGGAGCTTCAACGTTCAGCAGAACGTAGTGAGCTTTGTGCAGTTTGTTGATCGGGTAAGCCAGCTGACGGCGGCCCCAGTCTTCCAGACGGTGGATCGTACCTGCTGCTGCAGTGATTGCACCAGTGTAACGTTCGATCATGCCCGGAACCTGTTCGCTCTGGTCAGGATGGACCATAAAAACGATTTCGTAATGACGCATCGAATTGCTCCTTACGGATTATTCAGCCTCCTGTCAGGGTCAGCCGCGGCCCATGGAAGCAAGGAACGTGTTTGAATTGCGGCTGAAAAATTGACGCGTAATCATACTTACCCAGGCCGCCAAACTCAAGGCCGCAGGCAAATAAATTCTCTTTATGACAGGGGGAATGGCTAAGCCTGTGAATTTCAAAACAAAGCAGCAGATCGTCAAAATATTTTGAAAGAGACCATCAGAAATGGTCGCTTTTTATTCAACCATCAGGAATTACACTTATTGGTAACAGGCCGCCACAGCCATTAACAGGAGCGACGACCACGGATTTCAGGTTTGTTGTAGTGGAGCGCATCATGAAAAATATCGTTATTGCCCTTGCCGCTGTTCTGCTCTTTAGCGCAAATGCGGCCGCAGCTATAAAAATCGACGCCCGCCAGGCCAGAAATATGGACGACGTTCAGAGCCTGGGCGTTATTTACATCAACCACAACTTCGCTACCGTTTCTGAAGCGGAATCGGCCATTCAACAGGATGCTGACCAGCACAACGCGAAGTTTTATCACACGATAATCATGAGAGAACCGGGCAGCAACGGCAATATGCACGTCAGCGCTGACATCTACCGGTAGTTTGAGAGTACGCGTAAACACCAGAGAAGACACCACGACCTAAAAATCCATGTTTGACTTGCCCCCGCTTGCGGGGGCTTTTTTTGGATAACGCCCCAATACCGCTGGTGACAGCGGCTTTAACATCCAACACACGCGTTCACTTTTGCCCGTAATAGGCATTCGGACCATGCTTACGCATGAAATGCTTGTTTATCAGGTAATCATCCATGCGGCCAAGGAGGGGATTAATGCCGCGAGCAATCCACGCCATTCTGGCGACTTCTTCCATAACGACCGCGTTATGCACCGCATCATGAGCATCTTTGCCCCAGGCAAAAGGCCCGTGTTGAAACACCACAATTCCCGGCGTATGCAGTGGCTCCATTACGTCCAGCGTTTCAATGATCACCCGCCCGGTGTTCAGCTCGTAATCCTCTTCAACTTCACTGGCGCTTAACGCTCTGGTGCACGGGATGTCGCCAAAGAAGTAGTCCGCATGAGTCGTGCCCAGCGCAGGAATGGCAAGACCGGCTTGCGCCCAGGCCGTAGCATGCGTCGAGTGGGTATGCACCACGCCGCCAAGACGCGGATAGTGGCGATACAACGCCAGATGCGTAGCCGTATCGGAAGAAGGACGGAGCTTACCTTCCACCACATTGCCCTCCAGATCCACCACCACCATATCGTCCACACTCATGATCTCGTAGGCTATGCCGCTGGGTTTAATGACCACCAGCCCACGCTCGCGGTCAATGGCACTCACGTTGCCCCAGGTGAAGGTCACCAGGCCATAGCGCGGTAAATCCATATTAGCGTCAAAAACCTGCTGTTTGAGCTTTTGCATTATGATGCCTCCACCAGTCCAGCCTGCACCATCCGCGCTCTCACCCAATCGCGCGCGCGCGCCACTTCTGCTGCCGGGTCATCGGCCGTTTCACTCCACATTTCAATCAGGTAGGGGCCACAATAGCCACTCTGTTGGAGAGTCTCAAAACAACCTTCGAAATCAACCACGCCTTCACCAAACGGCACGCTTTTAAACACACCTGGCCTTGCATCCTTCACATGCACTGCGACGATATGCCCCATCCCGGCCTGTAGCTCCATCTGCACATCGTTATCCCACGCGGACAAGTTGCCAATATCAGGATAGAGCTGGAACCACGGATTATTCAGGTAATGGACATAGCCCAATGCCTTACTGACTGAATTCATCAGCGGGTAATCCATGATTTCCATCGCCAGCATCACCTGCGCGCAGCTTGCCATTTCGACGCACTCTTTAAGGCTCTCGCGAAAACGGCGGCGCGTCTCGTCATTGGCCTCCTGATAATAAACGTCGTAACCCGCCAGTTGGATAACTCGAATGCCCACATCCTGTGCCAGTTGAATCGCCTTGCGCATGATCTCCAGACCGTGGTTCCGTACCGCATCGTCTTCGCTACCGAGCGGGAAACGTCGATGAGCACTGAGGCACATAGAAGGAACACGCACACCGGTTTCGGCAATCGCATTGACCAAAGCGAGGCGCTGTTCTTTGCGCCAGTCCAGGCGAGCCAATCGGGCATCGGTTTCATCAACCGACATCTCGACGAAGTCAAAAAGGAGTGTTTTCGCCAGCCGCAGGCGTTCCAGCCAGCACTCCCCGGAGGGAAGTGCTTTTTCATAGATGCCGAGCGGAATATGTTTCGACAGCATAACCGCTCCTTAGCCCCACAACTGGGCAATAGAACGTTTAAACTGCCGTGCCGCTTCCGCAGGTGCAGCCGCATCGCGAATGCTGCGACCGGCAATAAAGACGTGAATCGGAATCCCCTGGAAAAGCGGCAAATCTTCCAGCGTCAGGCCGCCGGTTACGGTGACCTTAAAGCCCATATCAGACAGACATTTAATGGCATTGATATCTGCTTCGCCCCACGCCATACCGGCCGCCTGTGCATCACGGCTACGGTGATAAACCACCTGCGCGATGCCCGCATCACGCCACGCCTTCGCCTGCGACCACGTCCAGTAGCCTGTCAGTTCAATCTGTATGTCACCGTCAAACTCTTTCGCCACATCCAGTGCGCCCTTGACGGTGTTAAGATCCGCACAGCAAATAACGGTTACCCAGTCGGCGCTCGCTTCAAAACACATGCGGGAAAGAATTTTACCGGCATCGGCAATTTTGGCATCAGCCAGCACAATTTTTTGCGGATAGAGCGACTTCAGATCGCGAACGGAGCGTACACCTTCAGCCACACAAAGAATGGTACCAACTTCAATGATGTCCACTTCATCGGCAATCAGGCGGGTTGTTTCATATGCGGAAGACATTGATTGATTATCCAGCGCAACCTGCAACATTGGTAATGACATTTGATGCTCCTTTTAAACAGCCGCCGCAGTGGCATTATCAATTAAATCGAGTACTTCCTGCGTGGTGCGGCAGGCACGTAAACGGTCAAAATTAGCCTCATCTTCAAACAGATTGACGATCTGCATGATGCCCACTTCCTGATGGGTGCTGGCGTCAATGGCCGCCATGGTGATAAGAATATCGACCGGATCATTATCTTCATGGTTGAACACCAGAGGCGTTTTTAGCGTCACCAGCGCGAAGCCGGTTTTCTTGACCCCCTCTTCCGGGCGGCCATGCGGCATCGCCAGCCCTGGCGCAATCACAAAGTAAGGACCATGCTGCGCAACACCATCAAGAATGGCCTGGTAATAACGCGGCTCAACAATGTCAGCCTTAACCAACAGATCAACACTCAGCTTTACCGCTTCCTGCCAGGTACGGGCCTCAGCCTGTAAAAGGATGGTGTTATTGTCTGCCAGCGAATTACGTAGTTTCATTAGCTGCCCTCCTTCACATCCTGTGGAAAGTGAGCATTGATCACCTCCAGCAGTTTTGGCCCAAAATCAGCAGGCGAGAGCATATTTCGCACCCCAACAACATATTTATTGCCTGTTACGGTGATTTCTCCCGCGATATGCGTGGATGCGATGATGATGTCCGCGCCGTTGAGTTCACTTTTGTATTCCCCCACCGCGCAACTGTTTACCGTATGGTCAATATTTGACTGAGTTAAAAACTGGTCCACTTTCATCTTCATGATCATGGAACTCCCTTGCCCATTGCCACACACGGCCAGGATACGTACGGTCATAATCGAGACTCCTTAGCGAGCAGAAACTTCTGCTGTTTGTTTTTCCGCATCTTCCTCCGCTCGCAAACAACGGCCAGCGAAGAACATATAGGCCAGAGCAATCAGAATGATGACGGCCATAAAGACCAGTCCGACAGAGGCGAAGCCCTGCATCATCGGTGGTGCCAGAATTGACCAGTCGGCCATCCCCATCCAGGCGCTCATGCCGGTGAGTTTTACCGCCCAGACACAGCCAAAGATTTCAATCATCCCCATCACCAGACAAATCTTCAGCGCAGCACGCCAACCGCCAAAGTGATTAGCAAAGACGCCGATGGTGGCGTTCGAGAAGAACATTGGGATAAAGCCCGGAATAATCAGAATGGAAGAACCGAGGCCCACCAGAATACCGACGGCGATCAACTGGCCGATGGTGCCCCACAAAAAGCCCCAAACTACGGCGTTTGGCGCAAAGCTATAGATAGCGGCACAATCAATCGCCAGCACTGCGCCAGGAATCAAACGCTGGGAAATACCGTTGAACGCTTCGGACAGCTCGGCGACGAACATACGCACGCCCTGAGTGATGATGAAAATAGCCACGGCGAACGAGAAACCGGTTTGCAGGATATAAACCGTCCAGTGGGTGCTGCCCGCCATCGCCTGGACAACGTCGATACCAAAGGAGAGCAAAATGGCACCGAAGAAGAGGGTCATCACAATCGCCGTAGAGACGATGTTGTCATGGAAAATATTAAGCCAGCCCGGTAGCTTGAGGTCTTCAACGCTCTCCTCTTTTTTACCAAGATACGGCGCGACTTTATAAGCCACCCAGGAGGCAAACTGCTGTTGATGGCCAATAGAGAAACCGCAGCCGTCAGTCACTTCCTGCGTCGGCTTAAACATCATATTGGCGGTAATGCCCCAGTAGAGCGACACCAGCACTGCAGTACAGATAATCGTCGTCAACATTGGGTAGCCGAAGATATAGAAAGCAACGGCAATCAACCCCGCCTGCTGGAACATGATGTGGCCGGTCAACATGATGGTGCGAATGCCTGTGATCCTGCGAAGCAGAACGTAAATGATGTTCAGCGCCAGCGCGAGTAGTACGGCATATCCCACCCAACTGTAGGCATCACCCATACGCTCAATAGTTGCCATCATTGACGCATAGGTGTCAGAGATCGCGCCGTTGATACCATACACTTCCGACATTTTTGCCACCACGGGCTTAAAAGTGCTCGTCAGAATGCCGGAACCCGCCTGCAGCAACATGAAACCAATAATGGTTTTGATGGTGCCTTTAATGATGACGCTGACGCTTTTGCGTAGAAGGATGTAGCCCAGACACGTCACGATACCCAGCAACAGCGGGGCGTTAGTCATGACCTGATTAAAGAACACGGTAAAGACGTTGTAGAGGATCTCCATAACTCTCTCCAGAAATAAGAACGCGAGGGGCAATCCCTTCGTGGTGGGTGCCATCACTCTAGCAATCACAAATGATCACAAAAAGATCAAATTTGATTATTTGTGATGCATCACGCAAATTATTTCCATAGGATGAGAATGGATTATCACCGCCGTTCAAAGCAAAGAAAATAAATCATTAAATTCAATTAAATAACCACAGTTCACCGATATCAAACCAACATAAAGATAGATTTACGCTGCCGTTTTCAAGTCGAAATATCACTATCAGGCTATTGCAAGCTGAATCAAATAGTGCCACTTTAAATCAAACGAAATCACCATATGATTTATTTTGAATTAAAAAGGAGTGAAAACGATGAATAAAGTGAACACGATCACCCGTGAATCATGGGTTCTGAGTACCTTTCCGGAATGGGGGAGCTGGCTGAATGAAGAAATTGAACAAGAGCAGGTTGCGCCGGGCACCTTTGCCATGTGGTGGCTGGGCTGTACAGGCATCTGGCTGAAATCAGAAGGCGGGGCCAATATTTGCACCGATTTCTGGTGCGGAACAGGTAAGCAAAGTCACGGCAACCCGCTGATGAAAATAGGCCATCAGATGCAACGCATGGCGGGCGTGAAGAAACTCCAACCCAACCTACGTACTACACCGTTTGTTCTGGATCCATTCGCCATTCGCCAGATCGATGCCGTACTGTCCACGCACGATCATAATGATCACATTGATGTGAACGTTGCCGCCGCAGTCATGCAGAACTGTGCTGATGACGTACCGTTCATTGGCCCACAAACCTGCGTTAATCTGTGGATTGGCTGGGGTGTACCGAAAGAACGCTGCATCGTGGTAAAACCCGGCGACGTTATAAAAATAAAAGATATTGAAATCCATGCGCTCGATGCGTTTGACCGTACCGCGCTGATCACGTTACCGGTCGATCAAAAAGCTGCGGGGGTGCTGCCGGACGGGATGGACCAGCGCGCAGTGAACTACTTATTCAAAACGCCGGGTGGCACGCTGTACCACAGCGGTGATTCTCACTACTCTAACTACTACGCAAAACACGGTAACGAGCACCAAATCGATGTGGCTCTGGGCTCCTATGGCGAGAACCCACGCGGTATTACCGACAAAATGACCAGCGCGGATATCCTGCGTATGGCCGAATCACTGAACGCCAAAGTGGTCATCCCGTTCCATCACGATATCTGGTCAAATTTCCAGGCCGACCCACAGGAAATCCGCATGCTGTGGGAAATGAAGAAAGATCGGCTGAAATATCACTTTAAGCCCTTTATCTGGCAGGTTGGGGGGAAATTCACCTGGCCGTTGGACAAAGACAACTACGAATACCACTATCCACGTGGGTTCGATGACTGCTTCACCCTGGAACCCGATCTGCCCTTTAAGTCCTTCCTGTAAGATGTCTCCGGCGAGCGGTCAATACAAGCCGCTCGTCGGAATTTCTTTCCGTCCACATTAGTATTTTCATCTGATTTTAAATATTATCTTTGCTTATCACTTTTAATCGGATTTGCTCATGACGGAAGCGCAAAGACATCAAATTTTACTGGATTTGCTTGCACAAACGGGGTTTGTCACCGTGGAGCAAGTGATATCCCGGCTGAAAATCTCTCCCGCAACGGCTCGGCGTGATATCAATAAACTCGACGAGAGCGGCAAACTGAAAAAAGTCCGCAACGGTGCGGAAGCCGTTAGTGAGCAGCGTCCGCGCTGGTCGCCGATGAACATTCATCAGGCTCAAAACCATGATGAAAAAGTACGGATTGCCCGCGCGGCTTCTCAGTTGGTCAGCCCAGGTGAAAGCATTGTTATCAACTGCGGCTCCACAGCCTTTCTGCTCGGCCAACAGATTTGTAGTAAACCGGTACAAATCATTACCAACTACTTACCGCTGGCAAATTATCTTATCGAACAGGAGCATGACAGCGTGGTTATCATGGGGGGGCAGTACAATAAAAGCCACTCTATCACCCTCGGGCCACAGGAGAATGAAACGTCGCTGTATGCCGGACACTGGATGTTTACCAGTGGCAAGGGACTGACCGCCGAAGGTTTGTATAAAACCGATATGCTAACCGCAATGGCAGAGCAGAAGATGCTGGGAGTGGTGGGCAAACTGGTGGTGTTGGTTGACAGCAGCAAAGTCGGGCAACGGGCTGGAATGCTGTTCAGCCGCACAGATCAAATAGATCTGGTCATTACCGGCAAGCAGGCCGATCCTGAAGTCGTGTTAAAACTTCAGGAACGTGGCATCAAAGTCATCTTGGTTTAGTGCTTACAGGTACCGGACAAAAAACTGGCTTGTGGCGTCTAACGCTTCGGGCGTAATGCGATGTTTGACGCCCGCTTCCCATACGCAAGTCAGGTTTTTATCCAGCTTGTTCGCCCCCAGCGCCTGCTGCAACCTGAACGTTTCGACGGCGGGCACAACATCATCTTCTTCACCGTGCCAGAGCAGTAACGGCCTGTTGCTTAGCGCTTCAAGCTGCTCGCCAACATCGTAATCCTTCAGACTGACGATAATCTTGTCACGTACCTCCACCGAAGGTGGAAACAGCGTCTGGGCGAGCGTCGTAAAATAGCCAGATCCCATCAGGCAGGCAACGCAGCGGACTTCAGGCTGCCGCGCCATAATCCCCAGCGCCGTCATGCCCCCCATAGAAGCCCCTCCCACGGCAAGTCTGCCCTCAGCAACACCGCCGGAGTTGATTAATGCCTGATAGAGAGCCGGGAATTCATCAATACTGTTTTTTAAAATCGGCCAGAACTTCTGCAGGCGAGCGTGAGCGTCACCGCTGTATCGAGCGCCATGATCGAGCGCATCAGGCATGACAACACGAAATCCCCGCTGCGCCAGCGCCACAGCGAAATAGCTATAGACCAGTTTTGAAGAGGTAAACCCGTGATAGAAAATAACCGTCGGCAGCGGGGACTGCTTCATTCTGGCAGGGACCGCGTGCAGCACTTCAACATCGGCAAACCGCTCATTATAAATTTCGATCATCTTCTCTTCTCCTCCGGCGAAATATCAGGGAAAGTAACGCAGATTAGGGATTATTGTAACGATGAGATCTAGCTAGCGATTTTCATTCGAAAGTCAGCCAAAAGCGCGCCTGAGATAACAAATCGGGAACATTCCCCCTTTGCACGGCCAAACCCGGAACTACACTATGATCGTCAAGAAACGAGAAACCATCATGCCACGGCTATCCGTACTATTTTTGGCAGCCTTACTCAGCGCCTGCAGCGTGCTTCAGGGTACACCGCAACCAGCACCGTCGCCGACGAATTATCCGCAGGAAGTACAGCGCACTCAGACTGCGGAATTAACAAAAATAGGCACCGTGACCGCCGTGGTACGTGGCTCTCCGATGGACTCAGAAGCCATTATTAAGAAGAAAGCCGCAGCAGCAAAAGCCGATTATTATCTCATCATTATGAATGATGAGACGGTTATCCCGGGCCAGTGGTATTCACAGGCTATTTTGTATCGAAAATAGCCGAGGCCGATAGCCGTTATTTATTGATATTTACACAGCTTTTCGCCGCTTGATCGTTTCTTATGCACAATGGACCTCGCCCTCAGGAAGCGGGGTCAGCTTTGAGTAAGCGAAGGATTGCCCTGTCACTTCGGGGTAAAATGATAAGGAACTGACAATGAAACGATCCCTTGCCTTAACGACACTGCTGTTATCTGTTGGCCTCATTCCGACTCTGGCGCAGTCCGCCGAGTTTGCCAGCGCGGACTGCGTAACGGGCCTCAATGAAATCGGATTAATTTCGGTCAATAACATTGCCGGCAGCCCGCAGGACGTCGAACGTATGATCGCGCTGAAAGCTGACGAGCAAGGCGCTTCCTGGTACCGCATTATTCAGATGCAGGAAAACTCTCTGGCCGATAGCTGGCGAGCGCAGGCCATTCTCTACGCGTAAAGGCCCGCGATTTTATTAAGCCACGCCTCCCGTTGCCCGCAGCAGCACGTCATTGATGACCTGCTCGGGCAAAAGCGATTCTCCCCGTTCATCCAGCATCATACGGCACCAGGCTTCCGCTGCCGGGGGTGAAAGTGATTTAAGTAATTGTGCCCCACAGGCGAGATTAGCCAGCTGCTGAGTAATTTCTCTGCCTCTCTCCTCCTGAGGCTTCCGCAAACGCTGCTGCAACTGCCGCCAGTTGCGATCGAAATGCCGGTTTTGCCCTTTAACCTCATCAAATTCGCTGCACAGCATCTCCATTGCCGCAGGCTGTTTGGCGAACACGCGCAGCACATCAAGGCTCATAATATTGCCCGATCCTTCCCAGATGCTGTTTACAGGCATTTCACGATATAACCGAGGCAACTCGCTCTCTTCGCAGTAGCCCACGCCACCCAGTACCTCCATCGTTTCTGCCACAAAAGGGATCCCTGCTTTACAGATGCTGAATTTCGCGGCCGGGGTCAACAAACGACTGTAGGCCAGCTGTAGAGCATTGTCCGGCGACTCCCACGCTCGCGCCAGACGGAAAAGAAAAGCCGTCTGGCCTTCAAGCCGCAGCGCCATTTTTCCCAGTAGCTGACGCATCATCGGCTGTTCGATAAGCGTTTTGCCAAAGGCCTGCCGCTGAAGGGCGTGGCACAAGGCCACGGAGAGTGCTCGCCGCATCAGACCGTGACTCCCCAGCGCACAGTCGAAGCGGGTAAATCCGCCCATCTTCAAAATATGACGAATGCCTTCGCCTTCCTCACCAATAAGCCAGGCCGTGGCATCACAGAACTCGACTTCACTGCTGGCGTTTGAACGGTTACCCAGCTTGTCCTTGAGCCGTTCAAGACGAACGGCATTGCGCTGGCCGTCCGGCAGAATACGCGGTAAGAAGAAGCACGACAGTCCGTCCTTAGCCTGAGCAAGCACCAAATGCGCATCGCTTTGCGGCACGGAGAAAAACCATTTGTGCCCCACCAGCCGGTAAGCCTCACCGGCCCCTCGGCCAGCCAGCGGTTCTGCGCGAGTCGTGTTACTCAGCACGTCAGATCCACCCTGCTTTTCAGTCATTCCCATACCGATCAGCAAACCACGTTTTTGTTCACCCGACAGCAAATGTGCATCATAGCGATCGCTCAGCAAGGGCTTGCGCCAGCCTTCAAATACTTTGGGTAAATGCTGTAGCAGCAGTGGCGTTGCTCCAAACGTCATCGTAATCGGGCAAAGCGTGCCCGCTTCAACCTGAGCATGTTGGATAAACCGAGCCGCACGGGCAACAAAAGCGCCCTGACGAGCATCTTCTTGCCAGGCCAGGTTGTGAACCCGATTAGCAAACAGGCCTTGCATCAGCAAATGCCAGGCGGGGTGAAAACGAACGTCGTCCAGGCGCTCTCCGCTGGCGTCAAACCGCAGCAGCTCCGGCGGATTGATGTTTGCCAGGCGGCCGAGCTCCAGAGATTCTGCAGATCCCAGCTGTTGGCCGATGCTGGCCAGCAGTTCAACATCCCAGCCAGCCCCTTCACGGACGACAGCTTCTCGCAACGGGATGTCTGAAAGAAAAAGATTGCTGTTGCTGAGGGGTTTGGGTTGATTAAAAACGGTGTGAGTTTGCCAGCGCATGCTGTTCCCTCCATCTGTGGCAATGCCAGTAAGTATGGACGGAGATGCGGGTTCTGCGCGGAGGGGGATCACAAACGGGGTGTTTCCACCCCATTCAGATGATGTGGCTTAACCGCGCTGACGCACGATTTCGAACAGGCAAACGCCGGTGGCAACGGACACGTTCAGAGAAGAAACGGTCCCGGCCATTGGAATGCTGACCAACTCATCGCAGTGCTCGCGGGTCAGACGACGCATGCCTTCACCTTCTGCGCCCATAACCAGCGCCATCGGGCCAGTGAATTTGCTCTGGAACAGAGTATGGTCCGCTTCACCGGCGGTGCCGACGATCCAGACGTTCTTTTCCTGCAGCAGACGCATGGTGCGGGCCAGGTTGGTGACGCGGATCAGCGGCACATTCTCCGCTGCGCCACAGGCAACTTTTTTTGCCGTCGCATTCAGCTGCGCGGAACGATCCTTCGGGACGATAACGGCATGCACACCGGCCGCGTCTGCGCTACGCAGGCAGGCACCAAGATTATGCGGATCTGTTACACCGTCCAGAATCAGCAGGAACGGACGTTCGTGTTCGGCGATCAGGTCAGGCAAATCGTTTTCCTGATACTGGCGGCCCGGCTTCACTCGGGCGATGATACCCTGGTGTACCGCGCCTTCGGCTTTCTCGTCGAGCCACTGGCGATTTGCCACCTGTACCGGGATCCCTTGTGCTTCAATAGCGTGGATCAGCGGCAGCAGGCGCTTGTCTTCGCGACCTTTCAGGATAAAGACTTCCTGAAAACGCTGCGGAGCACGTTCAAGCAGGGCCTGGACGGCGTGAATGCCGTAAATAATTTCACTCATCGATATCACTCATTGCGGACGAGGGTTCGCCCGTGTTGGTTTGTTCATAATCGGGATTTTTCCCCTCACCCCGGCCCTCTCCCCAAAGGGGCGAGGGGGAAAACGATAAAAGCATACATTATCGTTCTGTTTGCCCCCTCTCCCTCTCCGGGAGGGAATACGCCAGAGTGAGGGTAATATCAGCTCGCCTGCTTCTTCGCGGCGCGCTTCGCCTTCGTTGCTGCGGCTATTTTACGGGTTTTGTCAGACGGCGCTTTGGCTTTCTTCGGTTTCTTTCCAGCCTTCTCTTTCTTTGCTTTCGCTCCGTCTTTCTCTTTACGGAAAGCATTGTCCGGTTCGAAGTTTACGCGCTTGCCTGCCTGACGGCGCTTAGATGGCGCACCACCCTTTCCGCCTCGCTTCGCTTTGTCTTTTGCCGTTTTACCTTCGCCACGCGGCGCACGCGAGCTTGAGATCAACGCGAAGTCAATTTTACGTTCGTCCATGTGTACAGCTTCCACCCGAACCTCAACGCGATCGCCCAGACGATAAGTCTGCCCGCCGGATTCGCCAATCAGGCGCTGACCAATCTGGTCAAAGCGGTAGTAGTCGTTGTCCAACGTCGAGACGTGAACCAGGCCGTCGATAAACAAATCGTCCAGACGCACGAAGAAACCGAAGCCTGTTACGCTGGCAATAATGCCGTTGAATACCTGGCCGACCTGATCCTGCATAAAGTCGCACTTCAACCAGTCCGCTACGTCGCGAGTCGCTTCGTCAGCGCGGCGTTCGGTCATCGAGCAGTGCTGACCCAACTGCAGCATCTCTTCCATGCTGTAGTGCCAGCCGCCGGATTCGGTGCTGTTCCCGGTATGCCCCTGCTCTTTTGCCAGTAAGTATTTAATGGCGCGGTGCAGGGACAAGTCCGGGTAGCGACGAATTGGCGAAGTAAAGTGCGCGTAGGACTGCAGCGCCAGACCAAAGTGCCCCCGGTTTTCCGGATCGTAAATCGCCTGTTTCATCGAGCGCAGCAGCATGGTTTGCAGCATTTCGTGGTCAGGGCGATCGGCGATAGATTCCAGCAGATCGGCGTAATCACGCGGTTCTGGTTTCTGCCCGCCTGGCAACTCAAGGCCCAGCTCAGCCAGCACCGAACGGAACGCAGTGATCGCATCGTTGCTTGGGCGATCGTGATCGCGGAACAGCGCTGGCTCGTTATTCTTCTCGACAAAACGCGCCGCCGAGATGTTAGCGAGGATCATACACTCTTCGATCAGTTTGTGTGCATCGTTACGCACGGTCTGCTCGACGCGCTCAATGCGGCGCTCAGCGTTGAAGATAAACTTTGCTTCTTCGCTTTCAAACGAGATCCCGCCGCGTTGAGCACGAGAAACTTCCAGCACTTTGTAGAGGTTATGCAGCTCTTCGATGTGTTTAACCAGCGGCGCATATTGCTCGCGCAGTTCCTGATCGCCCTGCAGCATATGCCAGACCTTGGTGTAGGTCAGACGCGCATGGGAGCTCATCACCGCTTCATAGAATTTATAGCCCGTCAGGCGCCCTGCCGCGGAGATGGTCATCTCGCAGACCATACACAGGCGGTCAACCTGCGGGTTGAGGGAACACAGGCCGTTTGAAAGCACTTCCGGCAGCATCGGTACTACCTGCGACGGGAAGTAAACTGACGTCCCGCGATTGCGGGCTTCGTTATCCAGCGCCGTAGGGGGACGAACGTAGTAACTTACGTCGGCAATCGCAACCCACAGGCGCCAGCCACCGCCGCGTTTTTTCTCGCAGAATACGGCATCGTCAAAGTCACGCGCGTCTTCGCCGTCGATGGTCACCAGCGGTAGATCGCGCAGATCAACACGGCCGATTTTAGCTTCTTCCGGCACTTCTTCTTTCAGTTTTGCAACCTGGGCTTCAACTTCTTTCGGCCAGACGTGCGGGATTTCATGGGTACGCAGCGCCATATCAACGGCCATGCCGGTATCCATGTTGTCGCCAAGCACTTCAACAATCTTACCGATCGCTTTGGTACGACGGGTCGGACGTTGGGTCAGCTCGACCACCACCACAAAGCCCATACGGGCGCCCATCAGCGCTTCCGGCGGGATCAGAATGTCGAAGCTCAGGCGGCTGTCGTCCGGCACCACAAAACCTACGCCTGCGTCGGTAAAGTAGCGGCCAACAATCAGCCCGGTTCTTGGCTCCAGCACTCGCACAATACGCGCTTCGCGGCGGCCTTTACGGTCCGCGCCGAGCGGCTGCGCCAGCACCAGATCGCCATGCATGCACATTTTCATCTGCTCGGATGAAAGATAGAGATCGTCTTTACTTCCTTCAACTCGCAGGAAACCGAATCCGTCGCGGTGGCCGATCACTTTACCTTTCAGCAGATCCAGGCGTTCCGGCAGCGCGTAACACTGGCGGCGGGTGAAGACCAGTTGGCCATCACGCTCCATCGCACGGAGGCGGCGGCGCAAAGCTTCAAGCTGTTCTTCACCGGAGATTTTTAGTTCTTCCGCCAGCTCTTCGCGGCTGGCCGGTTTTTCACGTTTTGAGAGATGGTCGAGAATAAACTCCCGGCTTGGGATCGGGTTTTCGTATTTTTCGGCTTCTCGTTCCTGGAAAGGATCTTTTGACATTTCGGGTCCTCCGTTGTCATCCGCAGATGGAATCGTGATTATTCCACCAGCAGTAATTTGTAGAGCGGTTGGTTTTGGTCCACCAGGTCGGCCAGCGTGTGCTTGTCCAGTTCCTGAAGGAAACTCTGCACCGCCTCAGCCAAAGCCTGTTTGAGTCGGCAGGCGGGGGTGATATGACAAAACTCACTGCTACAGTTCACCAATGAGAGCGGCTCCAGCTCGCGCACCACGTCGCCAATGCGGATCGTTTCCGCTGGCTTACCAAGGCGAATGCCGCCATTTTTTCCTCGCACGGCCATAACATAGCCCGCGCGGCTGAGTTGATTGATGATTTTCACCATGTGATTACGGGACACGCCGTACACCTCTGTGACTTCAGAGATATTGGTCATTCTCCCTTCGGGAAGAGAAGCCATATAAATCAAAGCACGTAAACCGTAATCAGTAAAACTCGTTAACTGCACATCAACCTCATGGGTGGGAGGGGAAACGCTTTGCGTAAGGCAAGTTGTACCTTAAAGCAGGTACATATTGATGATAAACCAGCCATATGGTTGCCAGCTAATTTATTTGATTGGAATGATGAATAAAGCGGCGGGAAGAAAGCGATACGGGGTGTGAAACCACACCCCGTGACATCATTATGCGTCGAACGGATCGCGCAGAATCATGGTTTCAGTACGGTCCGGGCCGGTTGAAATAATATCAATCGGTACGCCGGTGACTTCTTCAATGCGTTTGATGTAGTTCAGCGCTGCCTGCGGCAGACCGCTGCGCTCTTTCACGCCGAAAGTGGTTTCAGACCAGCCTGGCATCACTTCATAAATCGGTTCGATACCTTCCCAGTCATCCGCAGCCATTGGCGTGGTGGTCACTTCACGACCATCAGGCATACGATAGCCTACGCAGATTTTCACTTCTTTCAGGCCGTCCAGGACGTCAAGCTTGGTCAGGCAGAAGCCGGACAAGGAGTTGATCTGCACGGCACGACGCACGGCAACCGCATCCAGCCAGCCGGTACGACGGCGACGACCGGTAGTAGCCCCGAATTCGTTACCCTGTTTGCACAGGAATTCGCCGATGTCATCAAACAGTTCAGTTGGGAACGGACCAGCACCCACGCGAGTGGAGTAAGCTTTGATAATACCCAGAACGTAATCCACATAGCGCGGACCGATGCCGGAGCCGGTCGCAACGCCACCTGCGGTGGTGTTAGAGGAGGTTACGTACGGATAGGTACCGTGGTCGATGTCCAGCAGCGTACCCTGAGCACCTTCGAACATGATGAAGTCGCCGCGTTGACGCGCCTGATCCAGCAGGTCAGAGACATCCACAACCATGCTGGTCAGAATGTCGGCAACCGCCATCGCATCGTCCAGCACTTTCTGGTAGTCAACGGCTTCAACTTTGTAGAAGTTCACCAGCTGGAAGTTATGGTATTCCATCACTTCTTTCAGCTTGTCTGCAAAGGTGGCTTTGTCGAACAGGTCGCCAACGCGCAGGCCACGACGGGCCACTTTGTCTTCGTAAGCCGGCCCGATGCCGCGACCGGTTGTACCGATAGCTTTCGCGCCGCGAGCTTTTTCACGCGCAACGTCCAGCGCAACGTGGTAGTCAAGGATCAGCGGGCAAGCTTCTGACAGCAGCAGACGCTCACGTACTGGAATACCGCGGTCTTCCAGACCTTTCATCTCTTTCATCAGCGCAGCTGGAGACAGCACAACGCCGTTACCGATGATGCTGGTGACGTTTTCGCGAAGAATGCCTGATGGAATAAGATGAAGAACGGTTTTTTCACCGTTGATTACGAGAGTGTGACCTGCGTTGTGACCGCCCTGATAGCGCACAACATATTTAGCCCGTTCAGTCAGAAGATCGACGATCTTTCCTTTACCTTCGTCACCCCATTGGGTGCCCAGTACGACGACGTTGTTACCCATTTTTCAAAATCACCGTTTGCTTAAAAATGGATTCTACCATCGGTTTCTCAGATGAACAGCCCTTTTAGTATACAAAATCAGTTTCTGCCGGATAAATTTCACTCAGCTACTGGCGCGACTCAACATGTAGTAGATAACGATGCCAGCAACCACAAGACCACCGCCAAAACGGCGCAATAGCGTGTCCGGTAATTGCGCCATAGCCAGAATCATTCGCCGCCAAATGCGCGGATAAATCATCGGTCCCAGGCCTTCGAGTACCAAAACCAGCGCAAGCGCCAGCCAGATTGTTGAATTCATAATCATCCTTTGCGGGCATAAAAAAAGAGCCGGTAAACCGGCTCTTTCTCATTACTCAGCGATTAGCGTGAGCTATTGGCTGGCGTTTTCATGTAACGGAAGAAGTCGCTGTCCGGGCTCAGTACCATGATGTCCTGATTAGACTGGAAGCTGGCTTCATAAGCACGCAGGCTACGGATAAAGGCGTAGAAGTCTGGATCCTGGCTAAACGCATCAGCAAACAGCTTCGCGGCTTCAGCATCACCTTCACCACGAGAGATACGCCCTTCACGCTCGGCTTCTGCCAGCGTACGGGTAACTTCGTAGTCTGCGGTTGCACGCAGCTTCTCAGCTTCTTCCTGACCCTGTGAACGGTGACGACGGGCAACTGCTTCACGCTCTGCACGCATACGGTTGTAAATCGCCTCGGACACTTCAGCAGGCAGGTTAATCTGCTTAATACGGACGTCCACAACTTCAATACCCAACGCCGCCATACTGTTCGGGTTAACCACCGGCACTTTACCGTTGGTCTCTTCAGTAATACGCGCCGCTGCGGAAGCAATGGCATCGTCAGCTGCAGGCGTTGCGACTTCATCATCCGTGCCCGCAGAACCGGAGTTCAGAGCGTCACGGACGTCCAACGTCAGGCGACCACGGGAATCGGTCACGATGTCTTTCACATCCAGACGACCAATCTCAGATCGCAGACGGTCACTGAACTTACGCTTCAGCAGGACTTCTGCCTGAGAAACATCACCACCACCGGTGGCAAGGTAGTAACGGCTGAAGTCGCTGATGCGCCACTTGATGTAGGAGTCAACGATCAGGTCTTTTTTCTCTTTGGTTACAAAGCGATCGGCCTGGTTGTCCATCGTCTGGATACGCGCATCCAGAGTTTTCACGGTTTCAATGAACGGGATCTTGAAGTGCAGACCTGGCTCATACACGACCGGTTTGTTTTCATCATCACGCAGGACTTTGCCGAAGCGTAATGTAATGCCGCGCTCGCCCTCATGCACCACAAACAGCGAGGTGTAGATCACGACCAGCACGATGATAATTACTGCCACAAAAGACTTACGCATCGTTATTCACTCCCTACGCGCTGGGTATCGTTGCGCAGTGCGTTGGCACGGCGCTGATCCATGATATCGCCACTCGAGGAGGACGAAGAGGTGCTGGCACTGCTGCTTGAGCTGGACGCTGGCGGCAGACGCAGCAAATTGTTCGCTGCGCTGTTATCGCTCTTCGCGGCCGGCTGCTGAGCGCCGCCCTTCAACATCTGATCCAACGGCAGCACCATCAGGTTGCCACCTTTATCGTTAACCAGCACTTTACGGGTGTGGCTAAGGACTTTTTCCATGGTTTCGATATACAGACGCTCGCGAGTAATCTGCGGTGCGGCTTTATATTCTGGCAGCATCTTCGCAAAGCGAGCCACTTCACCCTGCGCTTCCAGAACGGTTTGTGCTTTATAAGCACGCGCTTCTTCCAGAATACGCTGAGCCTGGCCGTTTGCACGCGGCTGTACTTCGTTGCTGTAAGCTTCTGCCTCACGAATGTACTGCTGTTCGTTCTCACGAGCGGCAATCGCATCATCAAAGGCGGCCTTAACTTCTTCTGGCGGACGTGCCGTCTGGAAGTTTACGTCCAGCAGCGTGATACCCATGTTGTAAGGCTTGATGGTTTCTTCAAGCTCACGCTGGGTATCGCTACGAATTACGGTACGCCCCTCGGTGAGGATCTTATCCATGGTGTATTTACCGATAACGCCCCGCAGTGCGCTGTCGGTGGCCTGACGCAGGCTGTCATCCGCACTGGTCACGCTGAACAAATAGCGCTGTGGATCGGTCACGCGGTACTGCACGTTCATCTCAACGCGCACGACGTTTTCGTCAGAAGTCAGCATCACACCGGACGCCGCAAGTTCACGTACCGACTCAACGTTCACTGCCTGGACGCTGTCGATAAACGTCGGTTTCCAGTTCAGACCCGGCTCAACGAGATGGCTGAATTTACCAAAGCGGGTCACAACACCGCGTTCGGCTTCTTTAATGGTATAGAACCCGGTTGCGGCCCAGATAATGACCGCGGCTGCAGCCACAATACCGACCACTCGACCGCCAATAGGATTGCCCGGCCCCTGCGATGCATTACCACCGCCGCTGCCACCGCTTTTCCCGCCGCCAAGGCCGCCGAGTTTTTTACTCAGCTTGCGGAAGATATCATCCAGATCAGGTGGCCCCTGATCGCGCCCTCCTTTGTTACCCCCAGAGTCGCCGCCAGGCTTGCTGCTTCCCCACGGGTCGCGGTCCTGTCCGTTATTACCGGGCTGATTCCACGCCATGTTTATGCTCCATATTTGTTGTGCGGTGATATCCCCCGAGGGGGAAATAGTCTTCAGGACATTTATACCCGTCATACTTCAAGCCGCAGGTGCGGTGGCTGCGCCCGCTCACCCCAGTCACATAGTTAGGCTATGCTCCTGGGAACTCTCGGCCTTGTCGCCTGCCTGCAACTCGAATTATTTAGGGTATATGAACCAGTCTGATGACATCTAAACGATGTAATCCGCGAGTGCCGGTTCTTGTTTACAGAGGCGACGCCAGTCCACGATAGGCATACGAACTTCTAACCCCACGCACCCGTCTTCCTCTGTCCACTCTTTTTCTATTGCCTGAAGCTGATAAAAACGGCTCCGCAAACGCCCTGCCTGAGGGGGTAAACGCAGCGTATGCTGCGCAATTTCACCAGACAAACGCTCCGTCAGAGCCTGGAAAAGCAGTGGGACACCGGCACCGGTCTGTGCGGAAAGCCAGACGCGGATCGGCACATTCTCGTCGTTCCTGTCGATACGCGGCTCAAACTCATCCAGCGCATCGATTTTATTCATGACCAACAGCGTAGGGATTTCATTCGCCTCAATCTCTTCCAGTACGGTATCGACTGCTGCAATGTTTTCCTGCATCCGGAAGTCGGCCGCGTCAATCACGTGTAACAACAGCGTGGCCTGACGTGTCTCCTGCAAAGTGGCCTTAAACGCCGCTACCAGATCGTGAGGCAGGTGGCGAATAAAACCGACAGTATCTGCCAGCACGGTTTCGCCCACATCGGCGACGTCAATACGGCGCAGTGTAGGATCGAGTGTGGCAAATAGCTGATCCGCGGCATAAACATCGGCCGCGGTAATTCTATTAAATAGCGTGGATTTACCGGCGTTGGTGTAACCCACCAATGAAATCGTCGGCACATCGGCTTTATTACGTGAACGCCGTCCCTGCTCGCGCTGTTTTTCTACGCGCTCTAACCGCGAAAGGATCAGCATAATACGATTGCGCAGCAGACGACGGTCCGTCTCGAGCTGGGTTTCCCCTGGACCACGTAAACCGATCCCGCCTTTCTGGCGCTCAAGGTGAGTCCAGCCGCGTACCAGGCGCGTAGCCAAATGGCGAAGCTGGGCCAGCTCAACCTGCAATTTACCCTCATGGGTACGTGCACGTTGGGCAAAAATATCTAAAATTAACCCGGTGCGATCGATAACACGACACTGGCACAGGGCTTCCAGATTACGTTCCTGGGCGGGCGATAACGCATGATCAAACAGCACAACCGACGCCCCAGTGGCCTTAACGGCCTCGGCAATCTCAACGGCTTTGCCTTCACCAACAAAATACTTTGGGTGCGGGGACTTGCGGCTACCGGTTACCACCTGCAGCGCTTCGACACCGGCTGAAGAGACCAGGGATTCAAACTCCGCCAGGTCTTCCATGTCTTTGTCTTGCGAAAAATAGATGTGAACCAGTACCGCCTGCTCACCGGCATCATAACGGTCAAACAAGCGTATAACCTCTCAAAAAGACCAGCGGGGAACGCAGTTGAACTGGTCCCCCGACCGGGAAAACAGCAAGCAACCTTATTCGGTTTCTTCGCTGTCTTGTTGCGGCGCAGAACCAGCCTGCGCGCTGCCGCCGTGATGGTAGCCGCCAGAACCGCCGGTGCCGGTGTTATTGCTATGATGAGAAACCGGACGAGACGGAACAACGGTAGAAATCGCGTGCTTATAGACCATCTGGCTGACCGTGTTTTTCAACAGGATCACGAACTGATCGAAAGACTCAATTTGACCTTGCAGCTTAATACCATTCACCAAATAAATAGAAACTGGAACACGTTCACGACGCAGTGCGTTCAAGAACGGATCTTGTAAAGATTGCCCCTTAGCCATTCTATCTTTTCCTTATATGTTTGTTGTTTGTCACTCAAGAGCGATTAGCTCTGAAAAACTGCGTAAAAATTTGCGCACGCTGACGATTCAATTGTACACATTCACCCATGCTTCGCACTAACAACCTGTAGCACTTCGCTGTATGCCTGCTCAGGTTTTTCACTGTCTAACCAGTGAACACCTTCCCAACCACGCAGCCAGGTCATCTGGCGCTTAGCCAATTGACGCGTCGCGCAAATACCTCGATAAACCATTTCATCGTATGACGTTTCACCGGCCAAATAAGCCCACATCTGGCGGTAGCCCACACAACGGATGGAAGGCATCTCCGTATGCAAATCTCCGCGAGCAAAAAGCGCCCGCACTTCTGCTTCAAAACCTGAAGCTAACATCTGATGAAAACGCTGCTCAATTCGCTGATGGAGCAGTTCACGGCTCGCCGGGGCGATGGCGAACTGATGCACCTGATACGGCAGAGCTTCTCCTGACGTTTGCGTCAGTTCCGTTAAAGTTTTACCCGAAATGAAAAAAACTTCCAGTGCCCGGGAAAGCCTTTGCGGATCATTTGGATGAATCCGGGCAGCGGCAACCGGATCGATTTCCTCCAGTTGACGATGCAGCGCATTCCATCCTTGCTCTGCCGCCTGTTGCTCTATTCTTGCCCTGACTTCCGGGTCCGCCGACGGCAGTGGCGAAAGCCCTTCCAGCAGCGCTTTAAAATAGAGCATAGTCCCACCGACCAGCAGCGGAATACACCCGGCGGCGGTAATTTCAGCCATCTCGGCCAGCGCATCACGGCGAAAATCTGCCGCAGAGTACGCCTGAGCCGGGTCAAGCAGGTCCAGTAACCGGTGAGGCGCCTGGGCTTGCTCTTGTTCCGTTGGCTTAGCGGTACCGACATCCATTCCACGATAGATGAGGGCCGAATCTACGCTTATCAACTCTACCGGCAAAGTTTTACGCAAATTAATAGCAAGTGCCGTCTTACCTGAGGCCGTTGGCCCCATTAAAAAAATCGCCTGTGGCCTTTTTTTATCTTCAGTCATCTTTCAGGGCGTTCATCGCCGATTGTAAATCAACAGGTTGCAGTAAACCGCTGGGGGGTGATTTCACCAACTGCGGGCAAAGACGTTCAACGTCTGCCAGCAGGGTAATCGCCTGAGCCTGACTCCACTGTTCATGATCGCTTGCCAAATGACGAGCAATCCACAAAGCCAGCTGGCCCGCCGAAACGTCCGCCTGTTGCGCCAGGTATCCTGGCAGTTCGTGAATCAAGATTTGTAAATTTTGTTTCCGTAAAGGTAAAGGTACCGTGCGAATTGTTATCTGCCGGGCATCGGTATCAAACTCAATGCCCATTTCTTTTAAAAGCGCCTGATATTTAACCAATACGTCATGTTCTTCGCGACTGACTTTCAGCCGGAGCGGAATCAGCAGCGGCTGAGCACGCAGGCCTTCACTCCCCGGCGCCAGTTGCGCCTGTTTTAGCCACCGTTCGGCCACCACCAGCGAAAGCAGCGAAAGTTTGCCCTGTCGCTCCAGCAAAGCTTTATCCGGCGGTAAAACCGTTAACACCCGGCCAAAACTTTGCGAGTGGCCCTCTAACGCAGCTGGTTCTTCAGCACGAACGGCAGGTTTTGGCTCGACCTCAGGCGTCTCAAGCAACTGATGGTAAAGGGCACCCTGCTGCTTTTGATAGCCAGGCGCTGCGTGTGGCCAAAGGGGCGTACCTCCGACCCCGGCTGGACGGCCACCGCTGCCAGATGTAGACGAAATCTGCCTTGGCGCAGTCTCACGGGGCTCACGCGCGACGGCTGGCGTGGCAAACTGATTGCGCCCGGCGGCAACACGGTTCTCCGGTTGCCAGCGCTCAACGGGCGTTTCCGCCGTTTCTTCCAGCGCCAGAGCGTTCTCACCCTGCTGCTGAAGTACGCTTATCACGCCCTGATAAATAAAGTCATGCACCAGCCGTGACTGATGGAAACGCACCTCATGCTTCGCAGGGTGAACGTTAACGTCCACCTGATGCGGATCGATCTCCAGATACAGCACAAAGGCTGGCTGCTGATCCACGCCCAGTTTGTCTTCACAGGCCTGGCGAATCGCATGGTTAATTAAGCGGTCGCGCATCATGCGCCCGTTAACATAACAATATTGGATCTCCGCCAGGGCCGAAGTGGTTGCAGAAGGCTCAGCAACCCAGCCACGTAGCATCAAATCCCCGTGCTGCCACTCAATGGCCAGCGCCTGTTCAAGAAACGGCGTACCGCAAATGGCCCCCAGGCGACGCTCGCGTGGCGCATCTTCCTGTACGGCACGGTACTGGCGGATCATTTTGCCGTTGTGATTAAGCGTGATAGAAACGTCGAACCGCGCCAGCGCAATGCGGCGGACCACTTCATCAATATGATTAAATTCGGTTTTTTCGGTGCGCATGAACTTTCGGCGCGCAGGCGTGTTGTAAAACAGATCGAGCACTTCGAGCGTTGTTCCAACGGGGTGCGCGGCTGGTTTGACCGTCACAGCCTGGTCACGCCCTTCGGCGTAGGCCTGCCAGGCTTCATTTTGTTCTGCGGTACGCGATGTCAGGGTCAGGCGGGAAACGGAGCTGATACTTGCCAGCGCTTCGCCACGAAACCCGAGGCTGATAATGGCCTCCAGATCGTCAAGCGAAGCAATTTTACTGGTGGCGTGGCGAGCCAGCGCCAGCGCCAGCTCTTCCTGCTTGATACCGCAGCCGTTGTCCCGAATACGAATGAGCTTCGCGCCACCACGTTCAATGTCGATATCTATGCGCGTGGCCCCGGCATCAAGGCTGTTCTCAACCAGCTCCTTCACTACCGACGCAGGGCGCTCTACAACCTCGCCAGCGGCGATCTGGTTCGCAAGCTGCGGCGGCAGAACCTGAATCGGCATGTTATCTCCTTAGTTGGTCACCGCGACCTGCTGCGGCGAACCCAGTTGGCTACGGGCAGTTTGCTCATTCGATGGAGCAGACTGCAGCGGGTGCTCGCGGAAATAGTTACGCAGCCCCTCATAAATGGCCTGAGCTATTTGCTGCTGGTAAGAGTCGCTGCCAAGCAAGCGCTCTTCGGAACTGTTGCTGATGAAGCCCGTTTCAACCAACAGAGAAGGAATATCCGGTGAACGCAGCACGCCCAGGCTCGCGTGTTCCGGGCGGCGCTTATGCAAAGAGCCTACGCGCTGCAGCTGAGCCAGCACTTTGGTCGCGACATCATACCCGACGCGCTGAGAATGACCGAACTGCAAATCCAGCACAGCCTGGCTCAGGTAGGGGTCGGCCTGGCTATTTGCCAGCACATCTCCCGCGCCGCCCAGCAACTCAGATTGTTTCTCGTGCTGCTCCAGCCAGCCCGCCATTTCACTGTTTGCACGGCGGTTAGAAAGCACCCAGACGGATGCGCCAGTGGCATCGCGATTCGGCGCTGCATCCGCATGAATGGACACAAGCAGGTTTGCATTCTGCTTACGTGCTACATCTGAACGCCCCATGACCGAGATAAAATAATCCCCATCACGGGTCAGTACGCCACGGAACATCGGGTCATCATTCAGCAGGGCTTTCAGCTTCCGCGCGATAGAAATAGTGACGTTCTTTTCCTGCGTGCCGCCGGGGCCAATCGCACCGGGATCCTGACCGCCGTGACCGGCATCAATGGCGACCACAACGGTATCCGACGGGCCACTGTTTTTTGCACGAGCCGCCGGGCGAGTCACGGTATTAGAACCTATAACGCCGGTGACCTGCTGAGGCTTAAAGGGATTACGGGCAGGATCTGGAGCCTGAACGGGGGCAACGGGTTCAACGCGCTTAGCCACAACCGGCGGCGGTGGTGGAGGTGGAGGTGGAGGTGGAGGTGCATCAGCGTTGATTGTAAAGATAACGGTATAGTTGGCACCGTTTTGCTGTTTCACCGCGCGGGTTTTACCAGGCTGGGTTAAATCGACGACCAGGCGCAAAGATTGATCGTCTTTTGGCTGTCCGGCGCTAATGCTTTTCACCAGATTACTGCCGCTAAACTGCAAAGGCAGTCCGCGAATCACGCCGGTTTGTTTGATATCCAGCGCAACGCTTCGCTTATTATCCTGTGAAAAAGTGTATTCCGGGTCGCCCATAAAACTAAAAGTGATACGTGCCTGATTTTCACCGTTGGAAACCTGAATATCAGACAGCGCCGCCGCCCCCGCTTGTGCACAGCACAGCAGCAGGAATCCAGCCATCAACCAACCTTTCACGCGATAGATCATCCCGTCATCCTTGCTATTTGGCTAACCGCGCCAGTAACGCTTCACCAGATGAGGAAACGGCGGCAATGCGCGCTTCGCGACCTTGCGCCTCGTAGCTCAGGTGAATTTCGACATCCGGGTCCGGGAGCACACCTGTCCCCTGCTGCGGCCATTCCACCAGGCAAATTGCGTCGTTGGTGAAATAGTCACGGATCCCCATAAATTCAAGCTCTTCGGGGTCTGCCAGACGATACAAGTCAAAGTGATAAACCATCAGGTTATCAAGCTGATATGGCTCAACTAATGTATAGGTTGGGCTTTTAACGTTGCCCTTGTGCCCCAGGGCCTGTAAAAAACCACGGCTAAAGGTGGTTTTGCCCGCGCCGAGGTCACCATAAAGGTAAATCACCGTCGCGCCCTCACAGGCCTGTGCCAGGCGTTCACCCAACGCTAACGTTGCCGCTTCTTCAGGTAATGCAATAACTCGATTCATCATGGCTTCAGGTATTCAAATCCGGGTTAACAAACAGGTAAAGCGTTGAAAGCAGGTCGCTTGCCAGCATGCCGCGCATGCCTCGCTGGCGAGCTAAAACATCAGCCGCCGCGCCGTGGGCCACGCAGCCTGCACAGGCAGCATCATAAGGGGTAAGCTTCTGTGCCAGCAATGCGGCAATGATCCCCGACAGCACATCCCCCATTCCACCGCTTCCCATCCCGGCATTGCCAACGTCGATAACGCCCAGCCGATCGTGGCTGGCAACCAGCGTGCCGGCACCTTTTAAGACCACGGTTCCGCCATAACGTTTGACCAAACGCCTTACTGCAAGTAAGCGGTCACTCTCAATTTGTGACACAGCGCAATTTAGCAGCCGTGCCGCTTCGCCGGGATGAGGCGTAATCACGCGATTCTGACGTTTATCCGGGTTGATTGCCAGAAGGTTAAGCGCGTCCGCATCCCAAAGCATCGGTTTACGGCTGTTTTCGACTTTCTGCAGCGCTTTCTTGCCCCATTCCTGCTGCCCAAGCCCTGGCCCAATGGCCACCACATCCGCCCATTCCAGAGCCTCATCAAGCGATTGTGGCGTCAGCTCATGAACCATTAACTCAGGGCAAGCGGTAAGCAGTGGCGCAACGTTTTCAGCACGAGTAAGTACCCGAACAAGACCCGCGCCTGCACGAAGCGAAGCTTCGCCGGCCATACGAATGGCTCCGGCAGTGCCGCTGTCGCCACCAATCAGTACCAGCCGCCCGTTATCCCCTTTATGCGAAGTCGGCCGCCTCGGTTTAATCCACCCGGCAAGCTGCTGAACATCAAACCGGGAAATGGGCGCGATCTGCCTTTCGAGCCAGGGTTCAAGCCCCAGAGCGGCATAGTGCAATCTACCAACCACATCTCGCGCCTTCCCTGTGAGTAAACCTGGTTTGAGTGCGATAAACGTCACCGTATCCGCCGCCTGAACCACCGTGCCGGGCACAGCGCCCGTTTCTGCCAGCAGACCAGAAGGAATATCCAACGCAACAACCGGTGCAGGGTGATCGTTTATATGCTCAATCAGTTGAGCAATACCTTCACGCGGCGCGCTACTTAAGCCAATGCCCAGCAAGGCATCAATAATCAAATCAACGTCTGCGGGCCAGATTTTATCGGGATCGTGCGGAACGCCGCCCGCATTAAGCCACGCTTCACGCGCCTGAGCGGCTTCTTCGGGCAAGGGCTTATCGCTTTCTACCGCCAGCAACGTTGTCTGAAAACCAGCCGCCTGCGCCAGCCGGGCAACGACATACCCGTCTCCGCCGTTATTTCCGTGCCCACAGACAATCAGCCAGTGGCGAGCGTCAGGATAACGCGTGCGGGCAATCTGAAATGCCGCTTCACCGGCACGCTGCATCAGTTCATAAAGCGTAATGCCCAGGCTATCGGCGGCGTCTTTTTCAGCATTACGCAGCCAGTCTGCCGGCCAGACCGAATGTGGTATACTTTTGACGTACTTTTTCAGGTTATGGTCCGTCATGTCACAGCCCCTCGATTACAATCAGTTAGCGCAAAGCATTAAACAATGGGGCAAAGATCTTGGCTTCCAGCAGGTCGGTATTACCGATACCGATCTCACCGCCAGCGAGCCGCAGCTGCAGGAATGGCTCGACAAGCAATATCACGGTGAAATGGACTGGATGGCCCGGCACGGCATGATGCGCGCGCGCCCACACGAACTGGTGCCCGGTACGCTTAGGGTCATTAGCGTTCGCATGAATTACCTTCCAACCAACGCCGCCTTCGCCTCAACGCTGAAAAACCCGCAGCTAGGTTACGTCAGCCGCTACGCGCTGGGCCGTGATTACCATAAAGTCTTGCGTAACCGCTTAAAAAAGCTGGGGGAAATGATTCAGTCCCATTGCTCCACGCTGAATTTTAGACCTTTTGTTGACTCCGCGCCGCTTCTTGAGCGCCCCCTGGCCGAAAAAGCCGGGCTGGGCTGGACAGGTAAGCACTCACTAACCCTTAATCGCGAGTCGGGTTCGTTCTTCTTCCTCGGCGAATTGCTGGTCGACATTCCGCTGCCGATTGATTCCCCCGTTGAGGAGGGCTGCGGCCGCTGTGTAGCCTGCATGACCCTTTGCCCGACCAACGCCATCGTCGAGCCCTACACGGTGGACGCAAGACGGTGTATTTCCTATCTGACCATAGAACTTGAAGGTGCAATCCCGGAAGAATTCCGGCCGCTTATCGGCAACCGCATCTACGGCTGCGATGACTGCCAGCTAATCTGCCCGTGGAACCGCTACTCGCAGCTTAGCGAAGAAGATGACTTCAGCCCTCGTAAAGCACTCCATTCTCCGCCGTTGATCGAGCTGTTTGCCTGGAGTGAGCAGCACTTCCTGCGCGTGACCGAAGGCTCAGCGATCCGTCGCATTGGCCACCTTCGCTGGCTGCGTAATATCGCCGTTGCGCTGGGCAACGCGCCCTGGGATGAGGCGAATCTGGCCGCGCTTGAACAGAGACAAGGTGAGCACCCACTTCTGGATGAGCACATTGAATGGGCGATTGCGCAACAATTAGCCAGACGAAGCGAGCAGGCCGTTGAGGTTCAGTTACCGAAGAAACAGCGTCTGGTGAGGGTGATTGAGAAAGGGCTTCCGCGCGACGCGTGATATGTCCACAGCGTGTGCATAACATTCAAAAACACGTTGTCATTCAAGTGTCAAAATTTCTGCAAGCATTACATTAATATTTCGACACTAAATTAATACCTTAATTATCAATGCATTAAAATATTGGTGTAATAAATATTACATTTGTAGAAGATGCGAGGAACGACAGAAGGCTGTGGATAAGTCTGTTCATAGTTGTATTGCAAGACAGCAAAATACCATCCGCGACGCTTGCTGGACGCTGTGGATAATTTATGCTTGAAAGGAAAATTTGGAGCGGGAAACGAGACTCGAACTCGCGACCCCGACCTTGGCAAGGTCGTGCTCTACCAACTGAGCTATTCCCGCTTGGGTGGTGCGTGGCTGTAAAAGCCAATCAAATTTTGGAGCGGGAAACGAGACTCGAACTCGCGACCCCGACCTTGGCAAGGTCGTGCTCTACCAACTGAGCTATTCCCGCTTGGGTGGTGCATGGCTGTAAAAGCCAAATCAAATTTTGGAGCGGGAAACGAGACTCGAACTCGCGACCCCGACCTTGGCAAGGTCGTGCTCTACCAACTGAGCTATTCCCGCTCTGTGTAACGCTGCAAATTCTGCATCGGTACGGGAGGCGCATTATACGAGAATTCGTTTTTGTCGCAAGCCCTCAAGCGTTTTTTTTCGCGATTTTCGTCTGACTGCTGGTTAAATCGCCATGATGATTATTTTATCGTCGTCTTTGGCTATTTTCCCCTCACCTTTCGGCAAGGGGACTGTTTTTAAAGCTTAATAAAATTCTCGCGATAGTAAGCCAGTTCCGCTACGGACTCGCGAATATCGTCCATCGCCTGGTGGGTCCCCTGTTTTTTAAAGCCGGGCAGAATTTCTGGCTTCCAGCGGCGCGCCAGCTCTTTCAACGTGCTCACGTCGAGGTATCGATAATGGAAGTAGGCTTCCAGCTCAGGCATATACTTAAACAAGAAGCGACGATCCTGCCCGATGCTGTTCCCACAAATCGGGGATGTATTCGCAGGTACCCACTGTTTCAGGAATTCCAGCGTTGCCAGCTCCGCCGCACGATCGTCATGCTGACTTGCCTTCACGCGCTCAACCAGCCCGCTTGCAGTATGGGTGCGAACGTTCCAGTCATCCATTAACGCCAGCTGTGCATCAGACTGATGTACCGCGATGGTTGGCCCTTCTGCCAGAATGTTCAGGTTGGCATCGGTCACCAGGGTAGCAATCTCAATAATGCGATCCCGCTCGGGATCCAGACCGGTCATTTCTAAATCAATCCAAATCAGATTGTTTTCGTTTCCACTCATGCTATTTTCCACCCTTCTTGTGCGTCGCCCACCCTTGACGATGGGTTAATTCGTATAAAATAGTGTGTATCATAGAGGTTTTGCCCACCAGGGGCGACCAGGAGCCAGTACGCTTGAGCAAAAATAAACTCTCCAAAGGACAGCAGCGCCGCGTCAACGCGAACCACCAGCGTCGTCTTACAAAAACCGTGGAGAAAGCCGACTATGACGATGCCCAGTTTGGTGAACCGCGCGAAGGCACGGTCATCAGCCGCTTTGGCCAGCATGCGGACGTCGAGTCGCATGAAGGCACGGTACATCGCTGCAACATTCGTCGCACCATTCGTTCGCTGGTTACCGGCGACAAGGTAGTCTGGCGCCTGGCGAAAGAGGCCGCCGAAGGCGTCTCGAAAAAAGGGATTGTGGAGGCCGTGCATGAGCGTACCTCCGTTCTGACCCGCCCAGACTTTTACGACGGCGTAAAACCGATTGCGGCCAACATAGATCAAATCATCATCGTTTCGGCCATCCTGCCGGAGCTGTCGCTGAATATCATCGACCGCTATCTCGTCGCCTGCGAAACCCTCGACGTTGAGCCGCTGCTGGTGCTGAACAAAACCGATCTGCTGGACGATGAAGGCCGGGCCTTCGTTAACGAGCAGATGGATATCTACCGCAAAATTGGCTATCGCGTGCTGATGGTTTCCAGCTACAAAGCGGAAGGGCTTAAAGAGCTTGAAGCCGAGCTCGTGGGCCGCATCAGCATCTTTGCGGGTCAGTCCGGCGTAGGCAAATCAAGCCTGCTGAATCACCTGTTAGGCTTCACCGATAAGCAAATTCTGGTGAATGACGTTTCCGACGTTTCCGGGCTTGGCCAGCATACCACCACGGCTTCTCGACTTTATCACTTCCCTGGCGGCGGTGATGTCATTGATTCCCCCGGCGTACGTGAGTTTGGCCTCTGGCACCTCGAGCATGAACAAATCACCCACGGGTTTGTCGAATTCCATGATTATTTAGGCCGTTGTAAATACCGCGACTGCCGTCACGACAACGATCCAGGCTGTGCCCTGCGAGAAGCCGTGGAACAAGGCCAGATCGCTGAAACACGTTTCGAAAACTACCACCGTATTCTGGAAAGCATGGCGCAGGTAAAAACGCGTAAAAGCTTTTCTGATACGGACAACTGACAATTAAGCTGGGCGTCGCTAGAATCGCCCCTTTTCTGTATCGGCCCACATAGAGGGCATTTAGCCAGGAGGCTATTTTGTTAGACAACATTAAACTTTCGCTGCAGTACATTCTGCCAAAACTGTGGCTGACTCGCCTGGCGGGCTGGGGCGCAAGCAAACGTGCTGGCTGGCTGACCAAACTGGTCATCGATCTGTTCGTCAAATACTACAAAGTCGACATGAATGAGGCGCAGAAGCCGGACACCGCCGCTTACCGCACCTTCAATGACTTTTTTGTGCGCCCGCTGCGCGACGACGTGCGCCCGGTAAATACCGATCCTAACGTGCTAGTGATGCCGGCCGACGGTGTGATCAGCCAGTTGGGCAACATCGAAGAAGATAAAATCCTGCAGGCAAAAGGCCATAACTACAGCCTGGAAGCGCTGCTGGCAGGTAACTACCTGATGGCCGACCTGTTCCGCAACGGCAGCTTCGTCACAACTTATCTTTCACCTCGCGACTACCACCGCGTGCACATGCCGTGTAACGGCATTCTGCGTGAAATGATCTATGTTCCGGGTGACCTTTTCTCTGTCAATCACCTGACGGCGCAAAACGTCCCGAACCTATTTGCCCGTAATGAACGCGTGATCTGCCTGTTCGACACCGAGTTTGGCCCAATGGCGCAAATTCTGGTTGGTGCTACCATTGTTGGCAGCATTGAAACCGTTTGGGCTGGCACCATTACGCCACCACGTGAAGGCGTGATTAAACGCTGGACATGGCCTGCAGGCGAAAGTGAAGGCGCCGTTGCACTGCTTAAGGGCCAGGAAATGGGTCGCTTCAAGCTGGGCTCGACGGTGATTAACCTCTTTGCACCGGGTAAAGTAAACCTGGCAGAGCAGCTGAAAAACCTGTCCGTCACCAAAATCGGCGAAGTGCTGGCTGTCTCAAGCGAACCCGTCATTGAGCCTGAAGTTCCGGTGAGCGAAATCCCTGCCGAGGTGCTGGACACCAAAGCAGACGAACCCGAAGCGCCAAAAACCGCAGAATAACGTCTAAAATCAGGCGACCGGTCACCCCGGAGCCTGCAAGCTCACAGCACTTAACCACGAAAATCAACCCATTGATTTTCTGCTAAAACATCCAAGAGGGAGACATGGTTTTCCCTCTTTCCCAGCAACGTTATAGGTAACTGACGTGCGCCTGATTATCACGTTCCTGATGGCCTGGTGCCTCAGCCTGGGGGCATACGCAGCGACAGCCCCCGATGCAAAACAAATCTCGCAAGAACTGGAGCAGGCTAAGGCCGCCAAAAACACGCCTAACCAGGCAGAAATTGTTGAAGCACTCCAGTCGGCACTGAATGCGCTGGACGAGCGTAAAGCCTCGCTCGAACGCGCCGAACAATACCAACAAGTCATTGATAATTTCCCTAAACTGTCGCAAACCCTGCGTAAGCAACTGACCAACCTGCGCGATGAACCCGAGGAAGTTTCCCCGGGCATGAGCAGCGACGCGCTGAACCAGGAGATCCTGCAGGTCAGCAGCCAGCTTCTGGACAAAAGCCGCCTTGCTCAGCAGGAACAGGAAAGAACCCGGGACATCAGCGATTCGTTAAGCCAGCTGCCTCAGCAGCAAACGGATGCGCGCCGCCAGCTGAACGATATCGAGCGCCGCGCCGGTTCCCAGCAAAGCGGCAGTACCCCGCTCGCCCAGGCCCAGCACTTCCTGCTGCAGGCCGAATCCGCACGCCTGAAAGCGCAGGTTGATGAACTCGAACTGGCGCAGCTTTCCGCTAACAACCGCCAGGAGCTTTCGCGCATGCGCGCCGAACTGGCGCAGAAGCAAAGCACCCAGCTGGATGCCTATCTCCAGGCGTTGAGAAATCAGCTCAATAGCCAGCGCCAACGTGAGGCGGAACAGGCGCTGGAAAGCACCGAACTGCTGGCGGAAACCAGCGCTAACCTGCCGCCGGAAATCGTCGAGCAGTTCAAAAATAACCGCGAGCTTTCCCAGGCACTCAATCAGCAAGCTCAGCGTATGGACCTGGTCGCCTCTCAGCAGCGGCAGGCTAATAACCAGACGCTGGAGGTCCGCCAGGCGTTGAATACGCTCCGCGAGCAGTCCCAGTGGCTCGGCGTTTCCAACGTGCTGGGTGAAGCGCTTCGTGCCCAGGTCGCCCGGCTGCCGGACATGCCCAAACCGCAGCAACTGGATACCGAGCTGGCTCAGCTGCGCGTAGAGCGCCTGCACTATGAAGATTTGCTCAATAAGCATGCTCAACTGCGACAGGTTCGCCAGGCAGACGGCAGCCCGTTAACGCCGGAACAAAATAAGATCCTGCAGGCCCAGCTTCGCACCCAGCGAGAGCTGCTGAATTCGCTGTTGCAGGGCGGCGATACCCTGATCCTTGAACTCACCAAGCTGAAAGTGGCCAACAGCCAGCTGGAAGATGCCCTGAAAGAGGTGAACGAGGCGACCCACCGCTACCTGTTCTGGACATCGGACGTCAGCCCAATCGGCATCAGTTGGCCGCTGGAAATCGTTCAGGATCTGCGGCGTCTGGTCTCGCTGGATACCTTCAGTCAGTTGGGGAAGGCCGCGATCATGATGGTGACCAGCAAAGAGACGCTGCTGCCGCTCTTTGGTGCGCTGATTCTGGTCGGGTTTAGCATTAGCTCGCGCCGACACTTCACCGCCTTCCTGGAGCGCTCCAGCGCCAAAGTCGGCAAAGTGACCCAGGATCACTTCCGCCTGACGCTGCGCACCGTGTTCTGGTCGATTCTGGTCGCCTCTCCGCTTCCCGTACTGTGGGCGACGCTCGGCTATGGTTTGCAGGAGGCATGGCCTTACCCTATCGCCGTGGCGATTGGCGACGGTGTAACCGCCACGGTTCCCCTGCTTTGGGGGGTGATGATCTGTGCAACCTTCGCCCGCCCTACCGGGCTGTTTGTGGTGCATTTCGGCTGGCCGCGCGAGCGCGTAGGCCGGGCCATGCGCTACTACATCATGAGCATCGGCCTGATTGTGCCGCTGATCATGGCGCTGATTATGTTCGATAACCTCAACGACAGAGAGTTTTCTGCCTCTCTGGGCAGGCTTTGCTTCATCATGATTTGCGGCGCGCTGGCTATCGTCACGCTTAGCCTTAAGCGCGCCGGGCTGCCGCTCTACCTCGACAAACAGGGCGATGGCGACAACATCGTCAATACCATTCTTTGGAACCTGCTGCTTTGCGCACCGCTGATGGCCATTCTGGCGGCTGTCGTCGGCTATCTGGCGACGGCTCAGGCGCTACTGGCGCGGCTGGAAACCTCGGTGGCTATCTGGTTCCTGCTGCTGGTGATTTATCACATTATTCGCCGTTGGATGCTGATTCAGCGCCGCCGTCTGGCCTTTGATCGTGCCAAACACCGCCGGGCTGAAATCCTGGCCCAGCGAGCGCGTGGCGAAGAAGAGACGGCGCATGCCAACAGCACTGAAGGATCGGCCGAAACCGTGGACGAACCGGAAGTCGATCTGGATACCATCAGCGCCCAGTCCCTGCGCCTGGTTCGCTCGATTCTGACGCTGATCGCCCTGCTGTCGGTGATCGTTCTGTGGTCGGAAATCCACTCGGCGTTTGGCTTCCTCGGCAACATTACTCTGTGGGATGTCACCTCCACGGTTCAGGGTGTGGAAAGCATCGAGCCGATTACGCTTGGTGCGGTACTGATTGCCATTCTGGTGCTGATTATTACCACCCAACTGGTGCGTAACCTGCCCGCGCTGCTGGAGCTGGCGATTCTCCAGCACCTGAACTTAACCCCCGGCACCGGCTATGCGATCACAACCATCACGAAGTACCTGCTGCTGCTGATTGGCGGCCTGGTTGGCTTCTCGATGGTGGGGATTGAATGGTCCAAACTGCAGTGGCTGGTGGCGGCGCTCAGCGTAGGCTTAGGTTTCGGTTTACAGCAAATCTTTGCCAACTTCGTCTCCGGCCTGATTATTCTGTTCGAGAAGCCGATACGCATCGGCGACACGGTCACCATCCGCGATCTGACGGGCACCATCACGCGAATTAACACCCGCGCGACAACCATCAGCGACTGGGACCGCAAAGAAATCATCGTGCCGAATCAGGCCTTTATTACCGAACAGTTCATCAACTGGTCGCTTTCGGACTCGGTCACGCGCGTGGTACTCACTATTCCTGCTCCGTCAGAAGCAAATACGGAAGAGGTCACCCAGATCCTGCTGGAAGCCGCACACCGCTGCACGCTGGTGCTCGATACGCCAGCGCCGGAAGCCTTCCTGGTTGATCTCCAGCAAGGTATCCAGATGTTCGAACTGCGTATTCACGCGGCGGAAATGGGCCACCGAATGCCGCTGCGCCACGAAATCCACCAGCTGATTCTGCAGGGCTTCCGCGAGCACAACATCGAGATGCCGTTCCCACCGTTCCAGATGCGTCTGGAGAGCCTCGGCGGGCAACGTAGCAGTAAGACGATTAAATCCGCGGGCAGAGCCGCCAGAACGCCTGGCAGCCTGTAATTTCAAGGAAGGGCAAAACGCGTTGGCAAAAAACCAACGCGTTTTTTTATTTCAGCAGTTTAGGCAGTTCACGCAGGCACCAGGCTTTGGCCTCGCCCATGCTGTCGCGCCGCCACGCCATGATGATATCAATCTCGTTGGTATATTCCGGGCTAACCACCCGCAGGCGACCTTCGGCAATATCCTGCTCAACCAGCGGATACGGCATCGTCGCCACGCCAAGCCCGGCCAGCAGCGCCAGCCGCTTCTCTTCGATAGAGCTCACCGTCAGGCGCGGCTGTTTATCCAACAGACGTACCGTTAACACCGGCCTTTCACGGGCGGTATCGGCCACCGCCACGCCACGATACTTCACGCGGGTCACCTCAGAAAGAGGCTCCGGCTCCTGATGAATCGGGTGATCCGGCGCGGCAACATAAACGCTCATCACTTTGTAAAGCTTGCGGGAGTTAATCTCCGAGGAACTGCGGAAGTGCATATCCGGCGCGATAACAATATCCGCCCTGCCCTGCTCCAGGCGCTCCCAGGCCCCGGCCAGTACTTCGGTGAAAATAGATAATTGGGTGTCAGCTTTATCGGCCAGCTTATCCACCAGCGGGAACAGTTTTTCCGTCGGCACCAGCGCTTCGGTGACGATGGTCAGGTTTGCCTCCCAGCCCCGCGCCAACGCTTCCGCGTCAGTGGTCAACTTATCCGCCGCTTCGAGCAGCACGCGCCCTCGTTCCAGCAGCATACGCCCCACGTTGGTAAATTTGGTGCGGTGGCCGGATCGGTCAAACAGCACCACATCTAACTCTTCTTCCAGTTTTTGCATGGTGTAGCTGAGCGCGGACGGTACACGTCCCAGCTCGTCGGCCGCAGCGGCAAAGCTCCCGCGCCTGTCAATCGCATCCATGACCCTTAACGCTTCCAGCGTCAACGCCCTTTCTTTCGCCATTTCGTTCTCATTCAGGAAATTTGAACATACCGAGCAGATTAACTGGCTAACAATGCAGCGTCCAGACCCTTAACATGGGTTTAGTGTAAAGAGAGGTCAAGAATTATGATTACGACAAGAACAGCCAAACAGTGTGGTAAAGCTGACTACGGATGGCTGCAGGCTCGCTACACCTTTTCTTTTGGACACTACTTCGACCCGAAACTGCTGGGCTACGCCTCTCTGCGCGTGCTCAACCAGGAAGTTCTGGCCCCTGGAGCCTCGTTTCAACCGCGCGGCTACCCGAAAGTAGACATCCTCAACCTGATTCTGGAAGGGGAAGCGGAATACCGCGACAGCGACGGCAACCATATCCAGGCCAGCGCCGGTGAGGTCCTGCTGCTTTCCACCCAGCCGGGGATCAGCTATAGCGAGCACAACCTCAGCAAAGACAAATCGCTGACGCGTATGCAGCTGTGGCTGGATGCCTGCCCGGATCGTGAAAATCCGCTGGTACAAAAGATCCCGTTAGCGGGAACATCTCATCAGCTGATTGCCTCGCCGGATGGCAGCAATCATAGCCTGCAGCTCCGCCAGCAGGTGTGGATCCACCATATTGAGATGCAAAAGGGCGAGCAGCTAAGCTTCCAGCTTCATGGCCCACGGGCCTATCTGCAGTCAATTCACGGCACGGTGCATGCGGTGACGCCATCAGAAGAGAAAGAAGCGCTCACATGCGGCGATGGCGCGTTTATTCGTGATGAGGCGAATATCACCCTGGTCGCCGATACGCCGCTGCGCGGCCTGCTGATCGACTTACCGATCTAACCTACCGCCTGCCTCTTTCGTCCTGAAAGGGGCAGCATCCTTCTATCCCTGGGCATTTCTCCGCAAAATTCATTCTGTAGAAAACCGCCTCGTCCAGGACACAGGCCGCATACGGCCAAATATTGCCATGCCTACGAATAACATCCCCGATATATTCTCGTTGGTTTTGGTGCTTTATTACTTTGGTTAATGCTCACTTGCATGGTCGGCGCAACCGCTAACTCGTTCAAATATTTCGATAAATCATCATTCAATCTTGCAATCAGCGCGCGCGTAGACTACCAGTTCAGCTTCTGTAAAAGCCCCATATAGTAAGTAAATATTTAAGGGCTGCGTTTCCTCTAGCCCTTACTATTTATCATGACTTAAATAATAACCTAATATTTATAATGAGTTACGAATACCTGGTGTGAGTTTTACTCTTCCCATACCAAAGTTAAGGGTTCGGTATACCTGAGAGCGCTCTTTTATTAGGGTAAAGAGGAAAATCGCGTTACATATTTCTTAATATGTAAACTCTGTGACGCTCAAAATAAAAGACTCGGAATGAGTAAATTCGCGGCGCCTTGGGAACATTCCCAATCATGACTAAAGTTTCAAAACAAACATCTCAACGCTAACACAACTCCTTATTTAAAAGGTCTAAAATGAATATTAACTTTAGACTGGTTATTAAAAATTCCGGTTTAAAAACAAAATAAGAATGTGTGATAACGCTCACCAACTGGAACGTTCCCGCTTTACGGAAAAAAAAGGAGACGTTTAAGATTGACCTCTCTTTTGAACCACTCTGGAAAGCCAACAAACATCAATAAAAAAATCAAATACTGATAATTAAAAATCAGAAAATCGCCAGAGTATAAATCCGGGAAACGAATAAAACCGGCGAACGCGCTCGGCCTAAAAATAAATATAAATATTACATTGATAAACGCCACTGCGTTTAGCTATCCCGCAAGCTAATTCTTGCAGGCACTTTGATACATACAGCACTTGAAAGTCAGCACCGGCACGGCTGCTGACGATGTTTTCTGATTTTGCCGGTTCCGAATGACTTCGGGCGTTATCGAAAGCGCAGTCATTCAGGATGTATCAATTGCTTACAACAAATAAGCGTAGCAGTTTCGCTTCAAAGGGGTAGTTGCCATGGACGTTTATGGTCAAAGATATGCCATGTTTATCTCTTTTGATGCTGTTGCCGTCTCAGGTATTACGGTGGAAGCATTAAAAGTCTCTCAAAGCCTTAAGCAAAAAGGTATCAACTCTTATCTCGATCTTGGGTATGACATTAAAGTTGACAAAGGCAATTTTAATAAACCTTACGATCATGAGCTCGAAATTTATCGCGATGCTTTTACCTTAACGCGCATCAGTGGGATTACATCTGTACCTCATTACTCCCCAGAGTTTATTGAAAAAGCACACGCCGTACTTATCAGTGAAAGGCTTTCTGTTTCATTTGAAGAAAAAGCAGAAATAATCCGCGCCGTTGAATATTCTTCCCAAAGTCTGGCCGAAAGAATTTTACTTCAATGGGAACAGCTTCGAATTTGCACCGTGATTGTCGAAAACGGCACGCTGCCAGAGAATATAATTTATACCCGCGCACTTTATCTCGCTATAGAACAATACGGCCACCGTCACCAGTTAGGAAATTTTGTTATCTGGCGCGATCACGACCTCATGTGGAACAGCGAGAAAAATATCATGAAGTATGGTTTACCGCCGTACAACCATGCCATTAAACCGATCAAATCCCCTTTTATTAGCTACGTAACGCTGAATAACGATCTCAAAGAAAAGCTGGAACACTGGTGCCAACGGGAAGTCGATATTCACGTAGTAAAAAATACCTACAGCTTTACCGGCCAACAGGCGCTGAAAAACATTCGGTCATCCCTGGATATTTCCGCCGATGACATAGTCATTGCCCGAACGACGCGCATCATTCCGCAGAAGCGCCTGGACCGTGACGTGCTGCTGGTACAACGCCTTAACCACCTGTTCAGAAAGCACAATATTGATAAAACCGTCTGGCTTTTGATCGCCGGCGATACCCGTGAGCACGCCACGCATGCAGGCGAGCTGGAGCAACTGGCACAGGAGCTGGACATTAAGCCCTATGTGAAGTTTCTTGGCCCGCTGCACCATAACTTCATGCCCAAAAGCCAGGGAAAAATCACCATCGAGGATCTCTACCATTCCTGTGACCTGGTGTCGTTCCTGACCTCATGGGACTACGACAGCTACGGTAACCCCATTGGGGAGGCGATCAGCAGCCAGCGCTGCTACATCACCACCCGCTACGAATATTACCCGGAAGTCTACGGCCAGCACGGCTTTGAAGCCCCAGTGATGCCTATTTCAGACGGACAAGACGGCCTGCCTGACGAAGCCTTCATCAACGAAGTCTTTTTACTGCTTACCAATAAACCTGAAATGGATCGTATAGCCGCGAAGAACTTCGCCATCGGCAAAAACATCCTTTCTAACAACGTGATGGACATTCTGAATATCACCGCCCTAGGAGTAGATATGCGCGATAACATTTTCGTCTCGGTAGTGCTGCCTGTTTACAATGAAAGCGACCGAATTGATGAAGTTTTAGCCTCATTATTTGGCCAACAAACGCAAGGCCGATTGGTAACCCATGACGCTTATGAAGTGATCATCGTGGATAACAATTCCCGCGACGATTCCGTGGCAAAGATAAACCTCTTCAAAGAAAAACATCCGGCGATGGATGTGCACATTATTCAAGAGAAGATTCAGGGTGTCTCATCGGCCCGTAAATGCGGTATGGATTACGCCGCCCTGCGCTCAAGGGCGCGTGATGCCCGGCTGGGCAAAAGCAATAAACACTATATTGTCTCCGCCGATGCCGACTGCACCGTGGATCCTTACTGGCTGCATACCCTGATAGAAAAAATGATTGCCGACGACGGCGATCTCGGGACCTGCAATTACTATTACGACCGCGAAGCATTCCAGCAGCGCCCCAATCTTTTCCGTGAAATCCAAAAAACCCTGCGCTGCCGCGACGTTTCGTTCTCGCTGTTTGGCGGCTTTCCGGATGGCAAAGGCTTCGCTGTTGAGCGAGGCCTGTACGAAAAAATTGGTGGCATCGAGATCTTCTACCAGTTGGAAAAAGGACGCTTCGTAGAACACCTTTCCGACGACTGGGATTTCGGCATCAAGATCATCGCCTGCGGCGGCAAGCCTGTTTACGCCAAAGAATCCTTTGTGGAAATCAACAGCCGCCGCGTGGACACCATTATTGACGATGTGATCAGCGGCATCGCCTACGGCAGCGACGGCATCATCATCATGAAAGATGTGCGCCCGGACGTCTCAATCCAAAAAAACACGCTGATTGACCTCACCGAAGAGCAGGCCCGGCAGGGTTGGGAATACTCCATCAAAGACTACATCCCGAAAAACATCGTTCTTCCAGCCTTGCTGAATCCGCACATCTTGCTGGAGAACGAGCGGGTACGTGCCTTTTTCTCACCGCAGGTTGCAGAGCGGCTTTACCAGCGCATTCACGCCATTAAGCATGAAATGAGCATCATCGACTTTAAGCCGATCCATAGCTACAAAACGCCAGCCTACCGGCTCTATTTCGAGTTCCGCCACGAGATATTCACCGCGCTGCGCAACGCCGTCGGGGAGGACATTGGCTTTGCACCACCGCTTCCGGCCTGCTTTGACAACGTCGCGGAAAAAGATTTCGAACGCTTTGTCTGGTACTTCTGTGAAGATCGCGAGTCCGGTGAAGCCCACAACTACTTTGCCAACGGAGGTGTTTTCTGATGAATACCGAAGCTCTCGCGTCATTAAAAGATCTCGACCCGGCCTATCCGGTTCCGGCAGTTTACGGTTTCCTCTCTCAGCCGGAGAACGAGGCTTTTCTGGACTACGTCCATAAAGATCCTTTTGGCTGCCATGTTTTTCCCGGTGACATTGAGCACTACCCGCTGGCGTCGTTCTTTGCCGATATGGAGCACGACATTCGGGCTGCGAAACAGATCCATCTGTGGGCCTATATCCCCACCTGCCGCTACCGCTGCCACTTCTGCCAGTATCCAACGGTGATTCTCAACCCGAAATCGCCTTCGGCGGAAGGCGTCTTCCGGGATCTGGTGGACTACAACATCAAAGAAGCGAAGATGTGGCTGGAAAAAGTACCGAGCCTGTCAAAAGCGGAAATTGGAGAATTCAATATCTTTGGCGGCACGCCTTCCCTGCTCCCGGAGCCGGAACTGCGTCGGTTGATGGACTTCTATTACACCCACTTTAATTTCTCGGCGGCAACGCTTCGCTTTGAAGGCGAACCTGGGACATTAAACCGCGAATACATCGGCATTCTGAAAGAGCTGGGCTTCAGCAAAATCAGCTTCGGCACCCAATCTTTTAACGACGCCATTATTGCCGCCTGTGGCCGACAGCACACCGCCGACGAGTGTGAAGAAACCATACGCAGCGCGCGGGAACAGGGCATTGACTGGGTCAGCGTCGATCTTATCTACGGCATGCTGGGTCAAACCGTGGATGACGTGAAGTACGACATGGAGCGCACCCTGGCGCTGGATCTCTCCCACGTCGTCTGCACCAAGCTGCACATGGAAGAGTTCATGAAAACGCGCACCGGCGTATCCGGCGAACGTGAAAGCCTGTGGCAGAAAAAAGGGCTGATCAACATGAACAACATGACGTTCCCTGGGCTGGGCAAGCAATATCAAATGCGCGAGCTGGTCGAGAAATACCTCACCGAGGGCTATCGCGAACACCCCACGATGTATTTCCACCAGAATCACCTGGAAGCGGAAAAGTGGAAAGGGCTGATCACCGATCTGGACAAGCAGTATCCCGAGGTCGCCATCGGCCTGGGCGGCAGTTCGAAATGCACCCGCGCCGAAGCCATCAACATCACCGGCTATAAGCAATACAAGCAGTTCCTCGATGAAGGCCGCCTGCCTATCGAAGAAAGCCACGGTATTTCACCGGAACAGCGCGAAGTTAACGCCTTCAAAATGGCCCTCTCCACGCTCATTCCGGTTGACGATACCGTGTTCGCGACACGCTTCAACGGCAACAGCTTTTTTGAAAACCGCATCATCAAACCAACGCTGGAAAAGCTGCAGGCAAAAGAACTCGTGGTGATTGATCAAGGCGTGGTCACGCTGACGCCCATCGGCGTCACGCTGGTTGAAGCCATCATTAACACCCAATTCATCTCAGCCGACGCAGAACAGGAGTAACTGATGAGCCACTCTTCAACCACGCCGGTTTTCAGCCTGTTTTACATCGCCATCGACACCGAAGCGGGCATCACCCAGCAGGCGTTTGAAACCTTTGTGCAAAATAAAGGCGTACATATTCCCTGCTATCCGGGCTGGCGCTGGACGCTGCTTCGCGGGCTACGCGGCGAACGTGCCGGGCAATATTTGATGCTGTTTGAAATCGAAAATGCGGCAATGCGGGATCGCTATATGGCCGCAGACGGCAACCAGACCGAAGAGGCCCGCGAGTTCTGGCGGCAGCATCCTGAAGCGGAAGCGCTGCTGGCCGAATGGCGCAGCTACGGCACTTTCAGCGAACTGCCAACGCTGTTCACCGATTATCGCCTGCTGGCCGAAAATCAGAAAAGCACCGTCCAGCCGGGTCCCCGCTACCAGCAGCAGCCCCCTGTTGCTCGGGTGATTGGTATTCACAACCTCGCGCTGCGCCCCAACGCCAGCGCCGAACAGTTTGAACGTTTTATCGAGGGCAACCATCACCGGATTGAAGATTACCCGGACTGGAAATTCCGGCTGTTGAAAGGGGAGCGAGGTAACCGGCTCGATCAGTATGTGGTGCTGATGGAAATCGCCAGCCTGGAGGCGCTGGATGTCTTTTACCCCGAACCGGATATCGCTACCGACGAAGCGGCCAAATTCGCCCAGGCGCACCGCGATACCAAACAAATGTACGAGGAATGGAAAAAACTCGCCTCGTTTTCCGGGTCGCCACAAATCTATACCGATTACCTCTCGGTAGCAGAAAGCCTCAATTAACGCTTACCGCCGCGCGTGCCCGAAAGACCGGGCACGACGCATTCACGCGAGTGAATTCACACATTGAGTCACAAAATTACTATGACGATTAACTCAACACCAACCCTGGCGGACGTACAGTCGCGGGAACAGCATGCCACACGCGCCATATTTTTTATGGCCGGTTTAGCCATGTCGTCCTGGGCCCCGCTAATTCCTTTCGCTAAAGCGCGGCTGGCTATTAACGACGGCGCTTTAGGGCTGCTGCTCTTTTGCATCGCCGCAGGCTCGATGCTCGTCATGCCGTTTACCGGCCGGCTGATCGCTCGCTTTGGTTGCCGTCGCCTGATGATCCTCAGCGTGCTGGGGCTTGCCGCGGATTTACCGCTGCTAATGCTGTTTGACCAGCGTGAAGCCATGGCGCTGGCTTTGCTGCTGTTCGGCACCTTCAACGGCATGCTCGACGTCGCCATGAATGCTCACGCAGTGGTCGTCGAACAGGAGAGCGAGCAGGCAAAAATGTCCGGCTTTCACGGCTTTTACAGTATCGGCAGCATTGCCGGCGCAGGCTTCGTCAGCTTCTTTCTGTGGCTGGGGGCTACACCGTTGCTTGCCGTGTGCACCATCACTGTTTTTCTGACTTTACTGCTCGCCGCCTCTGCCCGGAACATTTTGCCCAAACAAAATAAAGCCACGAGCAGCAAAGGCGAGACGTTACGCGTGCTGAGCCATCCGCCCTTGCTGGCCATCGCGATACTTTGCTTTTTCGTCTTCATGCTTGAAGGCGCCATGCTGGACTGGTCGGCGGTATTTATGACCTCGGAACGCGGCATGAGCGCTTCGCTCGCGGGCTTCGGCTACACCTTATATTCCATCACCGTCACCCTTGGGCGGCTCAGCGGCGATCGTCTGGTCAGCGCCCTGGGCGGCAAACTCGTGCTGCTCCTCGGCTGCGCTATTGCTGGCATCGGGATTATCCTGCTCGTCTTCACCCATTGGGGCACCTTGCCGGGGTTTATCCTGGTCGGAGCCGGGCTTGCCAACATTATTCCCATTCTATTCACCTCCGCCGGTAACCAGCCGGGGGTTTCAGCGGATTTCGCGATCCCTGCCGTCACGATTTTTGGCTACAGCGGCCTGCTCGCGGGACCTGCGCTGATTGGCTTTATCGCCCATCACATTGGGCTCAGTTTGACCTTCAGCGGTGCCCTGTTGCTGCTTTTGTGTGTGGCTTCAGGTTCGCCGTTTATTTCTCGCCAGCGTTAATGAAACAGGAGTTTGTATGAGTCACTCATCACCGGCAGTATTCAGCCTTCACTATGTAGGTCTTAACCTGAAAAAGGGCGTCACCGAAGAGACGTTCGAAGCCTTTGTGCAGGCCAAAGGCGTGCACATCCCGGCTTATCCGGGCTGGCGCTGGACCTTGCTGAAAGGCCTGCGCGGCGAGCGTCAGAACCAATATCTGATGCTGTACGAAGCAGAAAATGCCGACAGCTACGCGCGCTATATTGATAGTCAGGGGGAACAAACGGAACAGGCACGTGCTTTTTGGCGCGATCATCCTGCAGGCATTGAGCTTATCAACACCTGGAAAACCTTCGCGACGTTTGGCGAACTGCCAACGATTTTCTCCACCTACCAGCAGCTCGCTGAAAACGAACATAGCTCTTTGGCAGAAGGGCCAAACTACCAGCTACGCGACGGACAAGAACCGATTAAACGCGTGGTCGGGCTGCATAATCTGGCATTGCGTTCAGGTGTTTCCCCGCAGACTTTCGATACGTTTATCCGCGACAACGTTCACCGTATCGACGACTACCCGGGCTGGAAATTCCATATGTTGAAAGGCACCGGCGGCAATCGAGTTGAGCAATATCTGGTGATGCTCGAGATAGAAAGCCTGGCCTCGCTAAACTCTTTCCACCCGGAGCTGGATGTCTCCACGGAGAAATCGCTGCAGTTCGTGAAGGATCATCAGGAAAGCGAAAGGATGTACGACGAATGGCGCGAACTGGCTTCGTTCTCCGGCGCCCCACAGCTTTATACCGACTACATCACCATTGCCGGTAGCCTGTAACCTTACGTTTCCCTTCTCCTTGCGGGGAAGGGAAAACGGCGTCAGGCCAGCTGGGTCATCGTGGTTTCCCCTTTCTCAATACCTAACTCGTACAGCGTAAACGCCGTATATTTTTCGATAAGGGTAGCCAGTTCAGGCGAGTGACTGGTAAGCCAAATCTGCGTGTAGCGGCTTGCCTCAGCAATCAGGCGGGCAAGCGCAGGGAGCATTTGCGGATGCAGGCTATTTTCAGGCTCATTGAGGGCGATAAACTGCGGCGGTCTCGGGCTGAGCAGCGCCACCGTCAGGCAGAGAAAACGCAGCGTGCCATCTGAAAACTCCGCGGACTCCAGCGGGCGATTAATCCCCAGTCGGTTCATCATCATCTGGAAGCGCCCGCCGCTGTTATCGCAGAAAAACGTGCATTCCGGGAAAGCCTGCTCCAGCACGGTAAACATCAGCTCGCTGTCGCCAATTTCGACGATGGTCTGAAACGCGGCGGCCAGGTTCAGGCCATCGCCGGACAGCACCGGGGAGCGGTAGCCCACCTGCGGCAGCCTCAGGCCAGCGCCTTTAGAAATATCGAACTCGTGGTAGAAACGCCAGTTACGAAGCGTCTCCCTGGCGCTGGAGACTTCCGGGTACAAATGCGGCTCGCCAAGCTGGCCAAAGAGGGATTCATTTTCGTACAGCGTGGCGGCGTGAGTCACCTTTTCGCCGTTGACGTTATTAAGGAAAACCGTCTGATTACGCCGCTGCATGACCGACGACGAAGGGCGCCGCCGGTAGCCGCTGAGCCAGATTTGCTCCTCTTTAACAATGGGATCGAGGCCAAACATCGTCGGGTACGGCAGCGGCTCGGGAAAGCCCACCTGCAGCTCATATTCAAACGTATCCGTTTCTACCGCCAGCGTCAGCCTGCGCGGCGCGCCGGCGTAGCCGCGGGCGCGATCGCCCGCCCACATCGCTTTCTGGATCCCGCCTTCATCAGAAAGCCAATGTGACAGTTGCCCACTCCCCGCACCGTGGATCAGATGGATCGCCTTATAAATATTAGACTTACCGCACCCGTTGGGCCCAAACACCACGTTCAGCCTGCCCAAATCAATGGAAAGCTTGCGCACGGAACGGTAGTTGTCGATGTAGAGGGATTTGATCATGATTTTTCGCCACAGTGAAACTTGTGGGCCATTATGGCAAATACTCGCCAAAGCGCACTTATTTGCCGCCAGAGGCTCAAAGCGATCCCACTGCAACCACAATGTAAAAGCACAGCACGGCAACGATCGTGCCGATCACAATCCTTCTGTCCGTTGTATCCGGTTCTCTGTTTTGCATCCTGCCCTCCTGGTCACTTGCCTGCCTGTTTAATTTCGGTATGATACACAAACTAGTTAACAGTGTTAACTAAATACATTTCCCTCATTGATGTGAGTTGCTATGCAGACCAACGAAATTGAAGCATTCCGCGCCGCGCTGCGCGAGATGGTGCGCGAGCTGGGCATGCTGAACAGGAAAAGCAGCGGGACCGATCTGTCGCCGTTACAAAGCCATATTTTGATCGAACTCGATCGCGAGCCCGCCGGGGTAACGGAGCTTGCCCGCCGCCTGTGCGTGGAAAAATCCAGCATCAGCAGAACGCTTCGCGGCCTTGAAAGTGCCAATCTGCTGGCAAGAACGCAGAATGAAAGCGACGGGAGAGCCACTGTGTCCAACCTGAGCCACGAGGGCGTTGTCGCGCTTAAAGATCTCACCGAACACGCCAACGACTTCACGGCCCAGGCCCTTTCTCTGGCATCAGACAGCGAAAAGCAGCAGATCTATCAGTCGGTCAAATCGCTGACCCGGGCGCTGGTAAATGCCCGCAGCCAGCGGGATCTTCAGGTTCAGATCCGGCCTATTCGCCCAGAGGACAATCTCGCTATTGCCGACGTGATCCGCCAAAGCTTCCGCGATAATAAAATCGATCATCTCGAAGGCGTGAGCCTGCACGATCCGGCGCTGAATGACCTGACCAGCGCCTACCAAAAACCCGGGTCTGGCTACTGGGTAGTTGAACACGAAGGCAAGATTTTAGGCGGCGTTGGCATCGCCCCGCTGCAGGGCGCAGGTGAAGAATATTGTGAATTACAGAAACTCTATCTGGACAGCAGCGTGACGGGCATAGGCCTGGGAAGACGCCTGATGGCGCTGGCGATACAACAGGCCGAAGCATTCGGCTATCGTTACTGCTACCTGGAGACGCTCGATGAGCTTAGCTCGGCGGTCTCACTCTACGAAGCATTCGGTTTCAAACACCTGGATGGCAGCCTGGGCAATACCGGCCACAACAGCTGCGAGATCTGCATGCTTAAAACGCTGAAATAGTATGTGTTGAATGCAAAACGCCCCACAAGCTTGCACCTGCGGGGCGTTTATTAAGAAGTTGAAGCTGACCGATAAGCCGGGTTCTGTCGTGGACAGTCATTCATCTAGGCCAGCAATCGCTCACTGGCTCAAGCAGCCTACCCGGGTTCAGTACGGGCCGTACCATGTGAACCCCTATTTGGCCTTGCTCCGGGTGGAGTTTACCGTGCCACGGACTGTTACCAGCCGCGCGGTGCGCTCTTACCGCACCCTTTCACCCTTACCTGATCCCGCTTGCGCGGGCCATCGGCGGTTTGCTCTCTGTTGCACTGGTCGTGGGTTTCCCCCCCAGGCGTTACCTGGCACCCTGCCCTATGGAGCCCGGACTTTCCTCCCCCTCGCCCGTCTCCCCCGAAGAGGACGACGACGAAGCGGCGACTGTCTGGTCAGCTTCGGCGCGCAGTATAGAGGGTTTCATCTCCCCTGTCACGCGGGCCCGCCAGAAACGAAAAGCTAGTCGCCCACCAGCACAACCTCAATCCCGCTCTTACGCAGCGCGCTCAGGCTATCTGCCGGAATACCTTTATCGGTGATTACCCGGTGAATGCGCTGGATATCGATGATTTTATGCAGGCTGGAGCGGTTAAATTTACTGGAATCTGTCACCACGATAATGCGCTCGGCGACTTCGCACATTTTGCGGTTGAGACGCGCTTCATCCTCGTTATGGGTGCTCACACCTCGTTCCGGATCGATAGCATCTACCCCGAGGAACAGCATGTCGAAATGATAATTTTGCAGCGACTGTTCCGCGCTGTCGCCGTAAAACGATAGCGACTGACGGCGCAAATGCCCGCCGGTCATCAGCACCTCGACCCCTTCTGCTTCTAACAACGCATTAGCCACGTTGATGCCGTTGGTCATGGCGATCACTTCTTTATGCTGGCGCATTAGCCGGGCGATTTCATACGTTGTGGTGCCGGAGTCCAGAATCACCTTGTCCCCGGGCTGGATCAAGTCCGCAGCCACACGCGCGATGCTGCGCTTCAGTGAAGTATTCAGCGAGCTTTTATCCTCCACCGAAGGCTCTGCTACCACGCTGCCGGGCTCACAAATCAGCGCTCCGCCGTAGGCACGAACCGCAATGCCCTGCTTTTCAAGAAACGCGAGATCGTTGCGGATGGTGACGGTAGAAACACCGAAAAAAGAAGATAAATCATTAACCTGTACGCTTCCCTGCTGGCGAAGACGCTGAATAATCTGCTCGCGCCTTTCGCTGGTACCCGGAATACGTTTGTCCGTTGCGGTATCGCTGTTGCTCATAGGGTAACCTTTCAATATATCTTTCGTTTCATTTCTATTTGCCTATTAACACCTTTCTTTTAGCAGAAAGCAAGCCCCAGGAATCTTCGTTCAAAAGGCGCGGTAAGCACACCAACGACTTTCATTATGTTTCTTTTGCGAAACAGATCGCAATTCCAGTATCTTTCTTTTTATTCTCAAACGTCATTCAGGCACGATTAAATGAAATGAATCGAAAGAAAATGTTTTAACCCATCGCCGTGGAGAGGAAAGTGAAACAGTTGATCGAATTTGTCGCTAACCACAAACGGAACAACCAGCACGGGATCTTTGCCGTGTGCTCCGCGCATCCGCTGGTGCTTGAGGCCGCCATGCGCCACGCTCGCGAAGCTGGCACCAGCTTGCTTATTGAAGCGACCTCTAACCAGGTGGACCAGTACGGCGGCTATACCGGAATGACGCCTGCGGATTTCTGCGGTTTCGTTTATCAACTCGCGGAACAACACCGCTTTCCTTATGCCAATCTGATACTCGGCGGCGATCATCTTGGGCCAAACCGCTGGCAAACCCGACCAGCCGAAGAGGCGATGTCCCATGCAGAAGAGCTGATCCGCAGCTATGTCGCCGCAGGCTTCAAGAAAATACACCTCGACTGCAGTATGTCTTGTGTGGACGATCCCGTGCCGCTCACGGATCACGTCGTTGCCGGGCGAGCAGCCAGGCTGGCGCTGATTGCTGAGCAAACCTGTATCGACCACTTTGGCCATGCCGATCTGGTGTACATCATCGGCACCGAAGTACCGGTCCCTGGCGGTGCCCATGAAACTCTCGCCGAACTCGCCGTCACTACGCCGCAGGCCGCAAACACTACGCTGGAAGCTCACCGCCGGGCCTTTGCAGAACAGGCGCTAAGTGAAATCTGGCCGCGCATTATTGGCCTTGTTGTTCAACCCGGCGTCGAGTTCGACCACACCCAGGTGATTGACTACCAGCCAGAAAAAGCCCGGGCGCTAAGCAAACTCATTGCAGATTCGCCCACGATGGTTTTTGAAGCACATTCAACGGATTACCAGACCACGCAGGCGCTGCATCAGTTAGTGGAAGATCACTTTGCGATACTAAAAGTCGGCCCGGCCCTGACTTTTGCCCTGCGTGAGGCCCTTTTTTCCCTCTCAGCCATTGAGCGAGAACTGCTCCCGGCACACAAATGCTCCGGCCTGAGGGACGTCCTGGAAAGCGTGATGCTTGACCACCCGGAGCACTGGCAGCAGCACTATCACGGCAACGGCGATGCGCTACGTCTGGCACGCGGCTATAGCTACTCTGACCGGGTGCGCTACTACTGGCCGGATCGCGATATCGATGAGGCTTACGATGTGCTGGTCAGGAACCTTGCCCACGAACCTATTCCGCTGCCGTTAATCAGCCAGTACCTGCCGCTTCAGTACGCCAAAGTGCGGGAAGCACAGCTAGCAGCCAAACCTCATGAGCTGATTATCGACCATATTCAGGATGTGCTGCGCCAGTATTACGCGGCCTGTCACGGTGAGTCATCTCCTCATTAACACAATGATAATAAGGGAAATACCATGCCAAATATTGTCTTAAGCCGCATTGATGAGCGCCTGATCCACGGTCAGGTTGGCGTGCAGTGGGTCGGGTTTTCCGGCGCAAACCTGGTTCTGGTCGCCAATGATGAGGTGGCGGAAGATCCCATCCAACAGAACCTGATGGAGATGGTGCTGGCAGAAGGAATTGCGGTGCGCTTCTGGCCGCTGCAAAAAGTCATCGACAACATTCACCGCGCGGCGGATCGCCAGAAGATCCTGCTGGTCTGTAAAAACCCGCGGGATTTCCTCACCCTGGTGAACGGCAACGTGCCGGTAACGCGCATCAACGTGGGCAACATGCACTACGTCGAAGGCAAAAAGCAGGTGGCTAAAACCGTGTCGGTTGATGAACAAGACATTGCCGCCTTCTCCGGCCTGAAACAGGCCGGCGTCGAATGTTTTGTGCAAGGTGTACCGACGGAATCAGCTCAGGATCTCTATAAACTTCTCTGAGGTATTTGCTATGGAAATCAGCTTACTGCAAGCGATAGCCCTGGGCCTGCTGGCTTTTATCGCCGGTCTGGATATGTTCAACGGCCTGACCCATATGCACCGCCCCGTCGTCCTTGGCCCGCTGGTTGGCCTTATTCTTGGCGATTTACACACCGGTATTCTCACCGGCGGCACGCTGGAACTGGTTTGGATGGGCCTGGCTCCGCTCGCCGGCGCGCAGCCGCCTAACGTCATTATCGGCACCATCGTGGGCACGACTTTTGCCATTACCACCGGCGTGAAGCCCGAAGTCGCCGTCGGCGTCGCAGTGCCTTTTGCGGTTGCGGTACAGATGGGCATCACCTTCTTGTTCTCCGTGATGTCCGGCGTCATGGCACGTGCCGACCGCATGGCGGCAAACGCCGACACCAATGGCATTGAGCGCATTAACTATCTGGCGATGCTCGCACTCGGCATCTTCTATTTTCTCTGCGCCTTCTTACCCATTTATTTTGGGGCCGAACATGCCAAAACAGCCATCGATATGTTACCCGCGCGGCTGATTGACGGGCTGGGCGTCGCCGGGGGCATCATGCCAGCTATCGGTTTCGCCGTACTGCTGAAAATCATGATGAAAAACGTTTATATCCCCTACTTCATCATCGGCTTTGTTGGCGCAGCCTGGTTGAAATTACCGGTACTGGCAATTGCCGCCGCCGCGCTAGCGCTGGCCCTGATGGATTTGATGCGTAAAGACCCTACTCCACCACAGCCCGCTCGCGTCCAGAAAGAGGAATTCGAAGATGGCATCTGATACCCAAACGCTTTCACAGGCCATTGAGTCTGAGAACATCATTGCCAATGATACGATTTATGAAGATCAGACTATTGGCGCAGAGCTAACCCGAAAAGATATCAACCGCGTAGCATGGCGTTCGATGTTGCTGCAGGCCTCATTTAACTACGAGCGTATGCAGGCCTGCGGCTGGCTGTACGGCCTGCTACCCGCCCTGAAAAAGATCCACACCAACAAACGCGATTTGGCGCGGGCGATGCAGGGGCACATGGGGTTCTTCAATACCCATCCTTTCCTGGTCACCTTTGTGATCGGCATTATTCTGGCGATGGAACGTTCGAAGCAGGATGTAAACAGTATCCAGAGCACAAAAATTGCCGTTGGTGCCCCACTCGGTGGCATCGGGGATGCGATGTTCTGGCTGACGCTGCTGCCAATCTGCGGCGGTATCGGCGCCAGCCTGGCGCTTCAGGAGTCGATACTCGGTGCCATCGTGTTTATCGTGCTATTTAACGTGGTGCATCTGGGCCTGCGTTTCGGCCTGGCGCACTACGCTTACCGCATGGGCGTGGCCGCTATTCCGTTAATTAAGGCTAATACACGTAAAGTAGGGCATGCCGCTTCCATCGTCGGGATGACCGTTATCGGCGCTCTCGTTGCCACCTATGTTCGCCTGTCCACTACGCTTGAAATTACGGCCGGGGATGCGGTGGTTAAGCTTCAGGCTGACGTCATCGACAAATTGATGCCTGCGTTTTTGCCGCTGGTCTATACCCTGGCAATGTTCGCCCTGGTGCGCCGTGGCTGGAGCCCCTTGCGCCTGATTTGCATCACCGTCGTTTTAGCCGTTGTTGGGAAGTTCCTTCACTTCCTCTGAGGAGAAAAGCAGATGTTGAGCATCATTTTGAGCGGCCACGGAGGTTTTGCCAGCGGGATGGAGCAGGCAATGAAACAGATCCTCGGCGAGCAGCCGCAGATTATTGCCATCGACTTTCCGGAAACCTCCTCCACGGCACGGCTGACGGAACAATTTCAAGCCGCTATCGGCCAGTTGGATGAATGCGAAGGTTTAGTGTTTCTGACAGATTTGCTGGGCGGTACGCCTTTCCGTGTCGCCTCCACGCTGGCGCTTGAGAAGCCGGGACGCGAAGTCGTTACTGGCGTCAATCTGCAGCTACTGCTGGAGATGGTACTCGAGCGAGAAGGGCTAAACGGCAGCGAATTTCGCCAGATGGCGCTGGAATGCGGACACCGCGGCCTGACCAGCCTGGTCGACGAAATGGCGCGCCACCGGGCAACGAAAGCCAGCGAAGAAGGCATCTGAAGTAAAAGACCGGATTGCTTATCTCCAGTTTCGAACCCCGTTTAATGCAGGCGGCGGCTCCTGTTGCTTTCATTATGCATCACTTTGGCCTGTGGCGAGATCCGCCATGGGCCTTTCTTTTTCTTTTCTTAATTGTTTTATTTTCAATGAAAACCAAATAAAACAAAGTGTTATGCACAAACAGAGATCCACATCATGATTTTCGTTTTATTTCACCTTTCATATTGATCTTATCGATTCCTTTCTATAAATTTTCATAAAGCACTAAAAACCATAAAGTGAAACAAAACGAAAGATTATGGGCGATAAAAAGCCGACATCTGACGCTGTAATGCTAAGGACTGAGTCATGAGTGAAACTTCCACGGCCACAGATCGCAGCCACACGACATGGACTGAAAAAGAGATCCGTCAGCAGCCCGTGAGCTGGATCCGTTCCCTGCAACAGATAGACCGCGCGCGCGATGAGATCTCCGCCTTCCTGAATCCACTACTTGCGAACGACAAGTTAAAAATTATCCTTACTGGCGCTGGAACCTCGGCGTTTATCGGCGACATCATTGCACCGTGGCTGTCTCGCCACACCGGCAAACAGTTTGTTGCCGTGCCCACCACGGATCTGGTGACCAATCCGCTGGACTATCTCTCCCCTGAACAGCCCACGCTGCTGGTTTCCTTCGCTCGCTCCGGTAACAGCCCCGAGAGCGTCGCTGCGGTGGAACTTGCCAACCAGCTCGTGAAATCCTGCTATCACATCACCATCACCTGTAACGAGGGCGGTAGCCTCTACCGTAGTGCGCTGGAGGACAACCGCTCACTGCCGCTGCTGATGCCTGCGGAAACGCACGATCGCGGTTTTGCCATGACGAGCAGTATCACGACCATGATGGCAAGCTGCCTTGCGGTTTTCGCCCCGGACGTCATCAATACGCAGTCATTTCAGGATGTCGCTCACCGCTGTGCCCAAATTATTCATTCGCTGGGCGATTTCAGCGAAATTCCGTTTGGCGATCTTCCCTACGAACGCGTGGTCTACCTGGGTAGCGGTGGCTTGCAGGGCGTGGCACGAGAAGCCTCTCTGAAGGTGCTTGAACTCACGGCTGGCAAGCTGGCGGCGTTTTATGACACACCAACCGGCTTCAGGCATGGTCCAAAATCCCTGGTCAATAGTAAGACGCTGGCGATCGTGCTGGTCTCCAGCGATCCGTACACTCGCCAGTACGACCTGGATCTGCTGGCGGAGCTGCGCCGGGACAGTCTGGCTATGCAAACGATCGCCATTTCAGCCTCCTCCAGCCCCGAGATCGTATCAGGCCCGCATATCCTCCTGCCTGCGGCAGATCGGACGTTCCTCGACGTTGAGCAGGCGTTTTGCTTCCTGATGTATGCCCAGGTTTTCGCCCTCACCTCCTCCGTTAAAGCAGGCATTACGCCGGACACGCCCTCCGCCAGCGGCACGGTTAATCGCGTAGTTAAAGGCGTCGTTATTCATACCTGGAAAGGCTGAGAGGTTCATCATGAGCATTATCTCCACGAAGTATCTGCTTCAGGACGCGCAGGCCAGAGGCTATGCGGTACCGGCTTTTAATATCCACAATGCCGAAACCATCCAGGCGATTCTTGAAGTGTGCAAAGAGATGCATTCCCCGGTGATCCTTGCCGGCACGCCGGGCACCTTTAAACATATCGCTTTCGAAGAGATTTACGCACTGTGTCACGCCTACTCCGAAAGCTACGGCATACCGCTAGCGCTGCACCTCGATCATCACGAAAGCCTGGCGGACATCAGCCGCAAAGTTAACGCAGGCGTGCGCAGCGCCATGATTGACGGCAGCCATTTCCCCTTTGCTGACAACGTGAAGCTGGTGAGATCCGTGGTCGAGTTTTGCCACCGCAACGACTGCAGCGTCGAGGCCGAACTAGGCAGGCTCGGCGGCGTGGAAGACGACATGGATGTGGATGAAGAAAGCGCTTTTCTGACCGATCCGCAGGAAGCCCGCCGCTTTGTTGAGCTCACCGGCGTCGATAGCCTGGCGGTTGCCATTGGCACCGCACACGGCCTGTATACCAAACGCCCGAAAATAGACTTCAAACGGCTGGGTGAGATCCGCGACGTCGTCAGCGTCCCGCTGGTGCTGCACGGCGCGAGTGACGTGCCTGACGAGTTTGTACGCCGCGCCATCGAGCTTGGGGTCTGCAAAGTGAATGTCGCGACGGAATTAAAAATCGCCTTCGCCGCCGCGGTGAAAGAATGGTTTGGCGCTAACCCGGAAGGCAACGACCCACGCTTTTACATGCGCGTCGGCATGGACGCGATGAAAGAAGTGGTGCGTAGCAAAGTCGCTGTATGCGGCTCGGCGAATAAGTTGCTGCCGGAATCAGAAGCGGCGCTTTAACTCTCTGGTGTAAGGAGATCTGATGAAGACAATAATAAAAAGCTCCCTGCTTATTATGTTCATGAGCAACGCAGCGCTGGCGGCTCAGTACCAGTTGGAAAACACCAACCTTGCCGTCTCTTTCGACGATTCCGGCTCGGCGGTGGTAGTGCAAGACCGGCTATCCGACCACAAACTGGCGCCCATCGAGCTGTTTTTCCTGACGCTGCCGGACGAAAAAGTTATCCATACCGCCGACTTTAAACTCAAAAACGTCAGCAAAACCGCAGACGCCATTCAGATTGATTACGAGCGAGACGACTTCTCGGTCAATGTTACCCTGAAGCTGCTGAAGGGCAAGTATGCGGCGGTGGACTATACGCTGCAGGCAAAAGGCCAGCCTCGTGATGTCACAAAGATCACCTTCTTCCCGACCAAAGGCCAGGCTCAGGCACCTTATGTCAACGGCGCCATCAACAGTTCCCCCATCGTGGCGGACAGTTTCTATATGCTGCCGCAAAAACCGATCGTGAATACCTACGCCTACGAAACCACCACCAACCTGAACGTTGAGCTCAAAACACCGATTAAAACCGACGCCCCGGTGACCTATACGGTCTACTTCGGCACGTTTGAAGCAACAGACCAGCTTCGCCGTAGCTTTAATGAATTTATCAACGCCATGCGCCCGCGCCCTTACCAGCCTTACCTGCACTACAACAGCTGGATGGACATCGGTTTCTTTACGCCCTACACCGAGAAGGACGTGCTGACCCGCATGGATGAATACGCTAGCGAACTGATAATCAAGCGGGGCGTGAAGCTCGACGGCTTCCTGCTGGATGACGGCTGGGACGATTTGACCGGGAAATGGCTGTTTAGCCCGGCGTTTAAGCATGGCTTTGGTGTTATCAAAGAAAAAGCGGACAGTTTGCATACTTCCGTGGGGCTGTGGCTCTCACCGTGGGGTGGCTACAACAAACCACGCGACGTGCGCGTTTCACACGCCAAAGAGAACGGCTTTGAAACCGTGGATGGCAAATTTGCCCTCTCAGGCCCCAACTACTTCCACAATTTTAATCACCAAATTATCGGGCTTATCAAAAACGAACATATCACCTCGTTTAAGCTCGACGGTATGGGCAACGCCAACTCGTACATCAAAGGCAGCCCCTACGCCTCTGACTTTGATGCCTCCATTGAGTTAATCAAAAACATGCGGGCCGCCAACAAAGATCTGTTTATCAACCTGACGACCGGTACCAACGCCAGCCCGTCCTGGCTGTTCTATGCCGACTCCATCTGGCGCCAGGGCGATGACATCAACGTTTATGGCAAAGGTTCGCCGGTGCAACAGTGGATAACCTATCGCGACGCGGAAACCTATCGCTCCATCGTGCGTAAAGGCCCACTTTTCCCGATTAACTCACTGATGTACCACGGCATTGTCAGCGCGGAACATGCCTACTTTGGGCTGGAGAAAGTCCAAAAGGACCAGGATTTTGCCGATCAGGCCTGGAGCTACTTCGCCACCGGCACGCAATTGCAGGAGCTGTACATCACGCCGTCAATGCTGAACAACGCCAAATGGGACACGCTTGCCGACGCGGCGAAATGGTCACGGGCGAACAGCAACGTGCTGGTCGATAGCCACTGGGTTGGCGGCGACCCGACGCTGCTTGAGGTTTACGGCTGGGCATCGTGGAGTAAAGAGAAAGCAATATTGGGCCTGCGTAACCCGTCGGATAAATCACAAAGCTACTATCTCGACCTGAGCAAAAGCTTTGAAGTGCCGAACGGCGAGGCCACGCGCTTTACGCTGAAGCAAATTTACGGCAAGAACGAGACCGTAACCAACGACTACAGTAAGCCGCTGGTTGTGACGCTGAAACCGCTGGAAACGCTGGTGATTGAGGCCACGCCGGTCAACTAAACGAGGATGGAGCGTAGAAGGCTCGTTCTTTCTACGCTTCTTAACAGCGTTTCACCTACCTGATGTTAGCGCAGCAACCCGCCTTTTATCTTCGGCAATCAGGATAATGCCAAAATGCTCTTTATCAGGGTGCGTGCTCCAGATTTTTTCTTCCGGAATGCTGACACCATCGTATGCGGCCTTCGTACCGTCAAAGGGATAGAATCGTCCATCATCTGAATCCAGAATAAAAACCGCAAGTTGAGTGGAGTTTCTGGCTATTTTCTGCCAAAGCGCCTTGCCCCCGGCATAGTGAATATTATCGCTCATTAAAATCACGCCACACTTGAGCACCAGCGCCTCATATAGCTGTGTGGCTAAGCCAGCTTCCTGGAGCGGCTTCTCGACGCAAACGCCTTCAACCTGCAGAACGCTTTGATCCTCCCAAAAACGATCTACTGAAATAACGTTGTCACCAATCGTTTTTTGATTTTTGAGCTCAAGCATGGCGACGACAGCGTGCCGGCGATCTTTTTCATTTCCTTCAGGCTCGGCCTTAATGATTGCAGCCCTCGGGGTCGACCTGTCAAAAATGATAAGGAAATGCTGACCTGCAAACGTCAGTTCTTCAATCACCTCGAACGAGCGTTTTATCGACGCCGTGCTATAGGAAAAAGGCATCACAACCATATTCGAATCTCCTGGTATCAATACCGGCATAAACTTTAACTCCCTTAAAGTCATTCAGTCATGCATAAATTAACACCAGGGAGTTCGTTTTTTAAACGCTAACCGCGTTGCGATATGAAAACCAGGAGCCGGCTCGAGAAAACTATTTCTCGCTGTTTTCTAACGCATATTTGTACAAGGCATTCTTTTTCACCCCGTGAATTTCAGCGGCAAGCGCTGCAGCCTTTTTCAGCGGTAACTCCGTCTGCAGCAACGCCAGCGTACGCAGCGCTTCGGCGGGGAGTTCATCATCGCTTTGGACTTTAAAGCCCTCAACAATCAGCACCATTTCGCCTTTGCGGCGGTTTTCATCTTCCTTCACCCATGCCAGCAGCTCGCCTACGGGCGCGCCGTGAATCGACTCCCAGGTTTTGGTCAACTCGCGCGCCAGCACTACGTAGCGGGATTCGCCCAGCACCGTGCAGATATCATCGAGACTGTCGAGCAGGCGGTGGGTGGATTCATAGAAAATCAGCGTTCTCGGTTCCTGTTCAATCGCCTTCAGCGCGTCGCGACGGCCTTTGGATTTTGCAGGCAGAAAACCTTCATAGCAAAAGCGGTCAGACGGCAAGCCAGCTGCGCTGAGTGCAGCAATAGCGGCGCAAGGGCCAGGCAACGGCACGACGCGAATCCCCGCTTCGCGGCAGGTGCGCACGAGGTGGTAGCCAGGGTCGTTAATCAGCGGCGTACCGGCATCGGACACCAGCGCAATGCTTTGGCCTTCCTGCAGCTTCGCCAGTAGCGTTTCAGATTTTTGTTGCTCATTGTGATCGTGAAGTGCGAAGAGTCGCGCATTAATCGCAAAATGCTGCAGCAACAGTCCGGTATGACGGGTATCTTCTGCGGCAATCAGATCAACGCTTTGCAACACTGAGAGGGCCCGCTGGGTGATATCCCCGAGGTTGCCGATAGGCGTCGGGACGATGTAAAGCGTACTGGCTGAAATCGCCGCCGTTTCGTGTTGTTTCATTGTTTCATCCGTATTGCCGATTTAATATTGTACATTGGGAAATAAAACCACTGGATACAGAATGCTACCCTCAACCTTGAATCGTTCAAAAGCCGGGCGCTGCCTGCTTGTGTTGCTCGCGGCGCTGATTTTTGCCGGCTGTTCAACCCAGGCGCCAGATCAGTCCGCCACGCTGCTGCAGGGCGACACCACCGCCGGGTCCGCTTATTATCTGCAGCAAATGCAGCAAAGTGAAGATGATAGCAAGACCAACTGGCAATTACTCGCCATTCGTTCCCTGCTAAAGGAAGGCAAACCTCAGCAGGCGGTGGCGTTGTATAACCAACTGCCGCAGCAGCTCAACGATGCTCAAGTGCGTGAACAACAGCTGCTGGTGCCGGAAGTGAAGATTGCGCAGAAAGATTTCAGCGCCGCCTCTGCCCTGCTGGAAAAGATTGACCCGAGCGCACTCGACAAGGGCCAACAGAGCCGTTATTACCAGGCTGTGATTGACGCTTCTCAGGGACGCCCGTCTTTAGCGCTGCTGCGCGCGTACATTGCTCAGGAACCGCTGCTGAAAGGCGATGCACATCAAAAGAACATTGATGGCACCTGGCAGGTTCTGTCGCAGTTCTCCCCAGAGCAAATGAACAGCCTGGTGATTAACGCCGACGAAAATACCCTGCAGGGTTGGCTGGACCTGCAGCACGTCTGGAGCGATAACCGTAACGATCCTAACATGCTGAAAGCCGGGATTCAGGACTGGCAAACGCGCTACCCGAATAATCCGGGTTCAAAAACGCTGCCGACTCAGTTGGCGAATGTTCAAAACTTCAAACCGGCCTCAACCGGTAAAATCGCTCTCCTGCTGCCGCTCAACGGCCAGGCTGCGGTGTTTGGCCGCGCGATTGAGCAAGGGTTTGAAGCGGCGAAAAACAACGGCGTCGCGCCGGTTGCAGCCGTTCAGCCTGCCGCCCAGCCCGGAGATCCTAATGCGCAACCACAGGCTGCGCCGCCTCAAGAAGTGCCTCAACCGCAAGCGTCCCAGGCCCCCGCAGATCCTAATGCTGCAGTGAGCCCGGCAAGTGCGTCCGTCAGCGATTTAACAGACCAGAAGGCACAGGCCGCAACGCCGCAAACCGCAGCCCCAGCAACGCCGTCTGCCCAGCCAGACGCACAAACCGCGCCATCTGTTGCCGCGAACCCTTCGGCAGACATTAAGATTTACGACACCAGCAGCCAGCCGCTCTCTCAGGTTCTGGCTCAGGCGCAGCAGGACGGCGCCACGCTTGTCGTTGGTCCGCTGCTAAAAAACAATGTTGACCAGTTGGCCAGCACCAACAGCCCGTTAAATATTCTGGCGCTTAACCAGCCTGAAAACGTGCAGAATCGCCCTAACATCTGCTATTTCGCACTTTCTCCAGAAGACGAAGCCCGTGACGCCGCGGATCACATCTGGCAGCAAAGCCACCGCAATCCGCTGATGCTGATCCCTTCTAACGCTCTGGGCGACCGTGTGGCGAAAGCCTTTGCCACCGAATGGCAGAAACTCGGCGGCGGTCTGGTTCTGCAGCAGAAATTTGGTTCAGTGAGCGACCTGAAACGCGGGATTAACAGCGGCTCCGGCATCGCCCTGACCGGCACCCCGGTAAGTACGCCGTCCAATACGCCGCCAGGCGTCACCATTGGCGGACTGACTATTCCGGCAGCACCTACGGATGCGCAAATTACCGCAGGCAGCAGCGGCAACGTAGACGCGGTCTATATCATTGCGACCTCCGAAGAAGTGGCGCTGATCAAACCGATGATTGCGATGCGCACCGGCAGCCGCGGCAGCGCTCAGCTGTATGCCAGCTCGCGCAGCTCGCAGGGCGTGAACGGCCCGGACTACCGACTGGAAATGGAAGGCCTGCAGTTTAGCGAAATCCCGATGCTTTCCGGCGGTAATCCACAGCTGATGCAGCAGGCCTTAAGCAGCGTCAATAATGACTACTCGCTGGCGCGTCTGTATGCCATGGGCGTTGATGCCTGGACGCTGGCAAGCCACTTCTCACAGATACGCCAGGTGCCGGGTTATCAGGTAAACGGCAACACCGGGCAACTGACCGCCAGCCAGGACTGCGTTATTAACAGGAAGTTAAATTGGCTGCAATTCAGTCAGGGCCAGATCGTTCCGGTATCCTGAACCGCAAGCAACGCGGCGCGCGCTATGAACAGCGGGCGCGTCGCTATCTTGAGCGCGAGGGAATGCACTTTGTGGCCGCGAACGTGCATGTTCGCGGCGGCGAAATCGACCTTATTATGCAACAGCAGCAGGTTATCGTTTTTGTGGAAGTGCGTTTTAGGCGTAACGATAAGTTCGGCGGAGCCGCTGCCAGCGTGACTCGCAGCAAGCAGCTGCGCCTGCTGCATGCCGCTCAGGTTTGGCTTAGCGGCAAAGGTCAAAGTTTTGATACTGTAGATTGCCGTTTCGATGTGTTAGCTTTCACCGGCAATGAAATAGCGTGGCTGACCAACGCGTTTGCCGCCGATATCTAAAAAACTCCAGGTAGAATCAACGTGCTCGAAAGAATCAAAGTCTGCTTCACGGAAAGTATTCAAACTCAGATTGCCGCAGCGGAAGCCCTGCCGGACGCCATCTCCCGTGCAGCGATGACGCTGGTTCAGTCTTTGCTGAACGGCAACAAAATCCTCTGTTGTGGCAATGGCACCTCCGCCGCCAACGCACAGCATTTTGCTGCCAGCATGATCAACCGTTTTGAAACAGAGCGCCCTAGTTTACCGGCCATTGCACTTAATGCAGATAATGTGGTCTTAACCGCGATCGCTAACGACCGTCTGCATGAAGAAGTTTATGCCAAACAGGTTCGTGCGCTGGGCCACGCCGGGGACGTTTTGCTGGCGATTTCCACCCGAGGCAATAGCCGTGATATTGTCAAAGCGGTTGAGGCCGCTGTCACCCGCGACATGACCATCGTCGCGCTGACGGGCTATGACGGCGGCGAACTGGCAGGACTGTTGGGGCCACAGGATGTTGAAATCCGAATCCCTTCTCATCGCAGCGCCCGCATCCAGGAGATGCATATGCTGACGGTGAACTGTTTATGCGATCTGATCGACAATACGCTATTTCCCCACCAGGATGGCTAATAGCTAATTTTGAGAAAGGAGAAGGAATGAACATGAAGGCCATTACGCCAGTCGCAGTTCTTATTTCCGCGCTGTTGCTGCAGGGCTGCGTCGGTGCCGTTGTTGTGGGAAGCGCCGCCGTAGCGACAAAAACTGCGACAGACCCACGCACAGTCGGGACGCAGGTTGATGACGGCACGCTTGAATTACGCGTGAACAGCGCGCTCAACAAGGATGAGCAGATCAAGAAAGAAGCGCGTATTAACGTGACGGCTTACCAGGGCAAAGTGCTGCTGGCTGGTCAGTCTCCTAACCCAGACCTCGCCTCTCGTGCGAAGCAAATTGCGTTGGGCGTAGACGGCGCAACCGAAGTCTATAACGAGATTCGAATTATGGCTCCGGTCGGCCTGGGTGTCGCATCGAGCGATACGTGGATAACCACAAAAGTTCGATCTCAGTTGCTCACCAGCGACCAGGTAAAATCGTCTAACGTGAAAGTCACCACCGAGAATGGCGAGGTATTTCTGCTCGGCCTGGTAACCGAACGTGAAGGTAAAGCCGCGGCGGATATTGCCAGCCGGGTTAGCGGCGTGAAGCACGTCACCACCGCGTTCACGATCCTGAAATAACGGCCCCTCACCCTAACCCTCTCCCCACAAGGGAGAGGGGATAACACCAGCCAGTCGATTGAATTTCCGCCAGTTTTCATTCTGGCGAAGTAAACGTTGCCCACAGAATTCTCCCTCTCCCTTCCTGGATGAGGGTCAACTGTGATTACAGCTTACTCAGGCACTCCATCGCCACGGCTTTAAAACTGTCAAAATCCTTACTCTCGCGCAGCCGAACCATCGCTCGCTCACGCAGGAAGGTCACAAACAGGTCGTAAATCGCCATCGCCTCTTCGTATTCGCTTTTGCTAATCGCCAGCAGGAAGATCACGTACGCCGTCTCATCCCCCCAGCTAATACCGTGCGGCGCCAGCACGGTGTAAACCACCGTTTTTTTCGCCAGCAGGCCCAGCGAGTGCGGCAGCGCAATGCCTTCGCCCAGCATGGTGCTGACAATGGCCTCGCGCTCCACCACCGACGGGTGAAAGTCTGCATCAACCACGCCTTCCCGCTCCAGCTGCTCGCAGAGCGTCAGGAACAACTGCTGCTGAGTCATAGGTTGATCGATAATGCGGAAATGGCTGGCATCGAAGAATTTCTCCAGCATGTAAGGCCTTGTTCTGTCCACCAGCACCAGCTTACCAAGCTGCTCGAGCTGATAATCCGTCGGGAACGGCGCCATCACCACCACCGGCTTTTCTTTCTCATTTATGCGCGCCGTGCTGATTACAAAGTCCTCATCCACGGTTTCAAGCTGCTCATAATCGCGCAGAGAGATAATGTTGGTCACTTCCACCTGCGGATATTTACGCAGCAGCATGGCTTGCAGCATACGCACCGTCGAATTCCCTGTATCGCAAACCAGCAGCACGCGAGGATGGCGCTGGTAGCCAATGTTGTAATGACGCTCCAGACCCACACCGATGTGCAACACCAGAAAACCAATTTCGTTTTCGCTGATAGCGTAAGGGGTATATTTTCCCCAGCTTGAGACCGCCGCCAGCGTCATGTCGTAAGCCAACGGGTAATGCTGTTTGATGTTAGCCAGCAGAGGATTCGGGATGTTTATCTGGTAGCGTACCCGGGTGATCATTGTCTTGATATGGGTCAGCAGGTCGGCGTGCAGCTGCTCGTCGCTGAGAAGATTGTAGTTATAGTGGGTATTGATGTAGCGCAGAATGTAGTTAACCAGCGCCTCATCATCGTCGGCGCTGATCGCGCTCGGCGCCACTTCCTGCACCTGCCGCGAGGCGATGTGCACCTGCAGCCACTGCTCTTCAGCTTCGGAAAGCGGCTTCCCCGCCAGTTGCTGAAGAAGAGCGGCAATCTGTCTGGCTGCCTCTTTCACCTGGACATCAACGCTATCCGCCGTAAATTCCGGTAGCGGATAGCCTTCGCTGATGCGACGAACCGCCACCGAACAATAGAGGCGAATAAACTGCTCGCCTTCATCGGTCAGGCGGATGTGGCAGCGGGTAAAACAATCGTGCAGCGAACCGGCGAGCAACTCCGGGACACCCGCGTTCAGCGCTTCTTCCGTCAATAACGGATTTTCGCTGTCCTCTAAGGTTAACTGCCACAGCAGGTCAGTCAGGCAGGCGCGTATAGCCGTTTCGCTGCCGAACAGCTTCATGCCGTGGCGCGGGCGTGTCTCAATGGTCAGATGATAGCGGTTAAACCACTCCCGTACTTCGGCCATATCGCTTTGCAGCGTGGCCCGGCTGACAAACCACTCTTCGGCCAGATCTTCCAGCTTCAGTGAAAACGCCGCCGTCAAAAAACGCACCACAAGGTAATGCACGCGTTCTGGCGAAGTACGAGGAATACGAAGCTGACGCGGACGATGCTGCACCAGCTCGCCGTAACGCTCAGTATCCTCGATATTCAGTTGATATCCCGCACCGCGGGTAAGCGTAAACTGAGCCCCGAAGCCTGACATCAGCGCATTAAGCGCCGTGATATCGGCCCGAACCGTACGAGTAGAAACGGACAAACGCCGCGCCAGTTCATCCTGGGGCAGCGTTTCGTTTTGCAGCATCTCAAAAAGCTGAGCCAGCCGTTGATTGGGGAATCTCACTACCGCTTCCTTTGGTTATCGGGGCGTTTAAGCGCCCCGTCCTGCTTTACTTAAACGGGGTGAAGACCATCTGTGACGGGCTTCCCACCGCCGTATAATCCTCGATAAAAGTTAATTTACCGCTGCCCGGGGCCACGCTAAAACGAGTAATGTTGTCGCTGCGCTGGTTCAGGGCATAAAGATGTTTGCCGGTATTATCCAGCGTCAGGCCTCGTGGATAGTCGCCTCTGGTCCAGATGTCGTCCTGATGCGTAAGTTCGCCGTTAGCGCCCACGCTAAAATGCGCGATGCTGTTATGCAGGCGGTTGGCCACATACAGTTGCTTGCCGTCGTGGCTGAGTACCAGGCCCGCGGCAAAGCTTGTGCCCTTATAGCCTTTTGGCAGGGAAGAAATCGTCTTTCCTTCGGTCAGCGTGCCTTTCTCACGGTCGAGCTTGTAATGGGTAAGCGTAGAAGCTTCTTCGTTAATCAACCACAGGCTCGCGCCGTCTGCGGCAAAGACAAAATGGCGTGGCCCCGCGCCTTTTGAAGAGGCGGCGATAAACGGCGGATCGTTTGGCTCCAGCACGCCTTTGCTTTGATCGAAGCGATACTGGTAGATCCGATCCAGGCCAAGATCGGTGGAGAAGACAAACTTGCCGCTCGGATCGGCGGCAATCATATGGGCATGCGGGCCGTTATGGTCGCTGGCGGCAAAGCTACCTTCTACCGCAGCTTCTGGTTTTGCCGCGCCCGGCTCACCGCTGTCCTGATGCTTGTCGCTGGCTTCCTGCAGGCTACCGTCTGCATTAATCGGCAATACGGCGATTGAACCGCTCACATAGTTAGCCACCAGCAGGTGCTTACCCTGTGGCGTCAGGGACAGATAGACCGGGCCAGCGCCCCCGGAAGAGACCTGATTCAGTTCGGTCACACTTCCGTTATCACCCACACGCAATGCCGATACCACGCCTTTCTCGGCTTCGCTGGCGACATATAGCGTTTTTCCATCCGGCGACGCGGTGAGCTGTGCGACATTCGGCAGCGAGCTGACCAGCGTTTTCTCGCTAAGCGCGCCGGTTTTGGCGTCAACCTGGAAGCGGTAAAGCCCTTCGCCGTTGGGGTTGTAGGTGCCAACCCAGGCATAGTGGCTTTGCGCCGCGCTGTTGCCGGCGGCGAGTAAGGCAAATGAAGCAACAAGCAGAGTGCGTGCAGACATGCGTTTGTCCTCGAAGTGTGGTTGATGAGGATTATACCCTCACCCTAACCCTCTCCCTAAAAGGGAGAGGGGGAAACAGCGAGCACTTTACCCCACCAGCTTCTTCGTCATCGCCAACAGAGTGGCAACATCCGCCGGGCGCGTATTGCCGCTGGCCTTGTCGATAATTGAGCTGTAAATATGCGGGATCACTTTGCTTACGCCGGCATCCAGCGCAATCTTCAGGATCTCCTCGTAGTTATCAAGATCGATACCGCCGGTCGGCTCCAGCCAGAAGTCATGCTTCGCACAGGCTTCCGCTACCGCCTGGTACTCTTCGCGGCAGTCCAGCCCGCCCATCGGGAAATATTTGATTGAGCTGCCGCCCATATCCTTCAGCAGCGCAATCGCTGTTTCGACGGGTACGATGCCGTCCGGCGCGCCAGAGCTTAACGGGCCGGTGGAGATTTTTACCCTCCCGACGGTGCCGGTCGGCGAAACCAGGCCGTTAACTACGCTGTCAGTTTGGCCCAGCAGCGCGCGGCTGGTGCCCACGCCGGTAAACACCTGATTGACGTGCTGGGGCTGAATCTGGCCGGAGATTTCGCTCACCATGGCAGATTGATTGGGATCGCCTGCACCAAGGCCAACGGACAGCGCGTTGTCGATCAGCGCCGCGTAATCACGCATGTCGGCGACCGCGCTTGCTACATCCGGGTAGTTTTTGGATAACACACCGACCAGCACGTGACCTTCCGCCGCCTGGTAAATCTCTTTGGCGTTTTCTTTGGAGCCAGCCAGGACGTTCAGGCACACGCGATCGCGGTAAAAATTCGGGGTCAGTTTCATGCTTATTTCTCCTTGCTTACCAGCGCTTTGATGCAGCGGTAAATAATCTCCAGCTGTGCCGCGCTTACGCTGCGCACATCCGCTTCAATAATGCCTTCGTTGGCCTTGTAGCCACGGAAGTAGATGGCGTATTCGCCCTGCTTCAGCTTACCGACCAGCTCTCCGGTGCTGATGCCAACGGTCGCTTCATCGAACTTGATTTCGCTGCGGGCGATATCGCGGCCAGCGGCGTCCCACACCACGCGCGCGGTCACGCCATTCAGCGTGTTCAGGCTGTCGATAAACGGCGTCATTTTGGCGACCATTTCGGCCCCACTCTCTTTGGCTGCGCTCAGGTAATGTTCAATCGCGCAGGTCAGACCGAGAATGCCTTCTTTGCCGACTTTCATCGCACGTCCGATACCGCCAGTTTGCAGCTTAACCCACTCGACGTACTGCTCTTTGCCGATCACCAGCCCGCTGGTTGGGCCTTCAATAGCTTTCGCCCCGCTGTAAATCACCAGGTCTGCCCCGGCGCGGTAGTAGCACTGCAAATCTTCTTCCGCCGCAGCGTCAACAATCAGCGGCAGATTGTGCTTACGCGCCACGACAACGGCCTGCTCAACGCTGAGCATGCTTTTTTGCACCGAATGGTGGGATTTGATGTACAGAATGGCCGCCGTGCGCGGAGAAATAGCTGCGGCCAGCTGGTCCGCCGAACATTCGTTGGCGTAGCCCGCTTCAACGATTTTGCCGCCGCCCAGGTTCACCATCGTGCCGACCGGCGCGCCGAAGTTAACGTTGTGGCCCTTCGGCAGCACGATCTCGTTGTTCTCCAATGGGGCCGCATGTAGGTTCTCGATCAGCCATTGATTGTCTTTAACCAGCACCGCAGCTACGGACTGGGCAATACCGGCAGAAGCGCAGGACACCACGGTCGCCGCTTCAACATCGAGCAGTCCGGCAATGTAGGCGCCGGTCTTGTTGACCAGATCCTTCATTTCGAAGTAGTGATTCATGCCGGTGGTGACCGCATCCACCACTTCCGGGCGAGGCGTAGACACACCAAGAGCGGTCATGCGGCCAGATGCGTTAATCACCTGTTTTAAATTGTATTTTTCATAGATCGAAGACATGTTCAGCTTTCCCTTGTTCGGTAGTAAACCATTTCCCGGCGCGCACTGCGGCCAGCGCCACCAGCGCCTGGTCACCCGTCAGCGTTTGCTGCTCTGCGTCGGTAAATACCGTTGGCTGGCGGCGCAGTTCAAAGACGGTCAGATCGCCATCCAGACCCACGGCCAGGCGGCCTTTATTTTTCAGACGTAATCCATCCGCAGCGTGCGCGGTCACGCAGTCGATCACCTGAGGCAATGACAGGCCAATGGAGAGGAATTTCGACATCACTGCGCCGAGTGAATGCACCGGGCCGCTGATGCGGTTGCGGCAGTAGATGTCCGAGCTGATGCTGTGCGGCAGAATGCCCTGCTGGATAGCGACACGCGCCACGTCAAAACTAAAGCTGGCGGTGCCGTGCCCGACATCCAGGCGCACCCCACGTTGGATAGCCTGCGCCACGGAGGCTCGCAGTTGCCCGGCCGGATTGAGAATGCGGTTCGGCTTGCCGTTGTAGCAGTGGGTGATGATATCGCCGCTGGTCAGCAGCTCAGCCACTTCATCGAGATCCGGCGGGTTATTGCCGATATGCACCATCAGCGGCAAATCACCGTTTTCTTTCTGGATAGCCTTGGCGCGCACCAGCGGCGTAATGCCGTTGTCACCTACCACGCTGCTGCTCATGCGCGCTTTTAAGCCCACGATAAAGTCCGGGTGGCGCTTCACCGCGCCGCGCACGGCGTCAGCGTCAATATTCGCCATATTGGACAGTTCGTTTTGGGCAATCAGGCCCACGCGGGAGATGTTCAGCAGCGCATAAACTTCGGTCGCTGCGCTGCGGGTGATTTGATAGAAATCGTCGACGTCATCGGCCCCGGTGCTTCCGGCATCAACGACGGTTGTCACGCCGGTATGAATCCCTACGCAGTCAGGTTCGTCATGGTAAATAGGGGACTTGGGGTAACAGTGAACGTGGGAGTCAATCCAGCCGGCGCTAACGTAGTATTCGCCGTTCAGCTGGCGCTCTTCAGTTGCCTCGCCGGTTATTTTGCCTAAGGCGGCAATTTTGCCGTCCTTCAGGGCGATATCGATTACGGTATCGTCCACCAGCCGCGCCTGGCGCAGGATCAGGTCAAACATATCTTTCTCCTTAACTGGCGGGCGAGCCACAGCCCGTCCGCCCTGGAAATACTGCTTACAACGCTACCGGGAAAATGGAACCTAAAATCATTGCGCCCAGGATCGCCCCGCCGGTAATCGGTTTGCCCCAGAGGTAAAACAGCAGAGAGCCGATCAACGAGCCGATGCCGATGGGAATCGAAGCCGTCATGGCGCTGAGGATAATCAACGGCCCAAGGAAGCGGCCGGAGGCGTTACCCGCGCCCATCATGACGTCCGCCCCGTAGGTCGAGTCGCTCTGATTGATGGTGAACTTACGTGCCAGGATGATGATGTAGCCAATGGCAAGACCAATCACCAGGCCAGTCACCAGCGATGCGGCAAAGTTTGCCACCGGGAAGACAAAGCCCGCGCCCAGCAGCAGCGCCGGAACGCCGAGGCCTACGCCGGTTTGAATCGCCCCACCGATATCCAGGATCCCGACCAGAGAGCCTTCGATGATGCGGGCAAACAGGAAGCTGGCGCCAAACGCCGCCACCGCGCCGTAAACGCCGGTATCAATCCCGGACTTCAGCATCGCCACGAAGGCGACTTCGTTAAACGCGCCGATGCCGTACAGGTAGTACATGTGTGTCCCGGCAAACACGCCGGAGGAGAGCAGGCCGACAAAGATCGGGAATGACCAGTCCGCGTACCAAAAGCATTTATTCTGTTCCATGCGTTATCCCCTTATTTGCCGCTCAGCGAGTTATGCAGCAGATCCAGCCAGTTCGGCACGGTCATGTGGAAAGACTCAATCATCTTCATGTCGAACCCGCGGAAGAAGGCGCTCAGCACAAACAGGGCCACGATAGCCGTCATCATCACTTTGGTGACGCGGTGCCAGCCGCTTTCTTCAACGCCTTTACCGATCAGGATACCCAGCACCAGTCCCGGCACGGCGTTGCCCATGATCAGCTGCGCTGCGCCGCCGAAAATGGTTGCCCAGAAGCCGGATTTTTTGCCCGCGTCGATAGCCGCCAGCCAGAAAATGACCGGCATCACGGTGTTCACCAGCAGGTTAGCCGCAGGGACCAGCACTTTGACTGCCGTGACCTGAAGTGCCGCCGGCACCGCAGAGGCCGTAGAGTTCAGGAACGCCACCACGATCATGCCGATGATGCCGCAGGCGATAGCCATTTTTTTCGGGTCGTGGAGGGTTTCCGCCACGTTACGGTTCTTCACCATCAGAGCAGCCGCGCCCCAGTTAGGGATGATGCGGTGGTCAACGTCCTGGGTGAATGCCCCCGCCGCGACGGAAGATGCCCAGGCGTTAAAGAAGAAGCCAAGCCCAAAGGAGAAGTGAGAAGCCGGGTCCCCTTCACAGGAGTTCAGCTCGCCGAGTGTACGAAATGCGCCCATGCCCTGGGAGGTCGGCGCATGGAACATACGCGCGGCCCCGGCACCAACGCCCACACCGACGAGGCCGCCGATAATGAGTGATTTGAATAATATGATTAAGAACATGAGTCTGCCCTTGTTAGTGTTATTTTATTGTGCGACGAAATCCACCTCATCGAGGTTAAGAGCCGTCACGTTGACGGAAACATCCAGCTCCACGCTGTAGCTCCGCCTTTCCCGGCGCAGGAAGAAGAACAGAAAAGCTTCTTTGCGCACCCTGACCTGCGCCTGAACAACCTGCACGTCCTGTGGCTCAATGCGCAGAAGAATGTGGTTGGTGGATTTAAGCACCGTGCCCTGAACGTGATTCAGGGCGTCGGAAAAGGCTTTGGCTTTGGTATCGCCGCGCCCGCTAACTCGCACCGTGGTAGCGAATTTTTCTTTCATACTTAACTGCCGTACTTCTTGTTCCACGCCTGTACCAGGCGCTCACCCAGCTCTTCTTTGTCCATAAAGCCAAAGCCAAGCACGTTGTTGCCTTCGTTAATCGCCGTCACGCCTTCATCAACGGAGCGCATGCCGTACTTAGCTTTGTAGCCGTGTTTGGTTTGTGCGGTGATAGCACCTGCGCCGCCGCTGCCGCAGAAGGAGATACCAAAGGTGGCATTCTCCGCTTTCATCACGTCGCCCAGCTTCATGTCGGCGGCGACGCCTGGAATAACCACGGCGCGACCGCCCGCTTTTTCGATCCCTGCTGCAACTTTCTGGCCTTTGCCCAGACGGTCACCAATGACTACGGTAATTTGTTCCATTGTTTTCTCCTGATTATTCAAAGATTGTCTTTCGCCACTTCGAAATGCACTGACAGCAACCACGCTTCTTCTACCGGCAGATTTCCGAACTGATCGACCACCGCCTGCGCCATTTCCATCGACTCCGCGGAGATCTCCTCGAACAAGCTCTCTTCCACTTCTGGTAACGGCTCTCCGGTCAGAGAGCGATGAATCATCGCCTTCACGTGAGAGGCCAGCATTTGTTCCTGTACCGCGTTAGGCGTGATGTGCTTACTTTTGAACAGCGCGTCAATAAACCCCTGAATACGCGCCGTTAACTCCTCGGCTTCATTAACCATTACCGCTCCGTTATTCACCCTGGGTACCTCGTTAACTAATCTGTTTTTTAAGCTACCTGGCGGGGGGAAAGGTTTGTAGCAAGTTGTTTTCCACTTCGAAGTGGAAATCGCGGCGGCAATAGTGATCTGTTCCACATAAAGAGCCGGAATAGCGCTTTTCCGCTGGCTTACCGTGAATTGGCTCACATAACCGGGTGATAAAAGGCCGTTTTTCCAGCGGCGCTTTTTGTTTGAAAGTGTGATGAAAGGACCGTTTTAGCGCCATCATTGGCGTTGCTTATGATGGATACGTTCGTGGCGCAACGGTAAATCCTGCTGCTTATTGCGGCTCATCAGTGCCGTCTGGTCTCGTTTGCTATACCTTAATGGCATAATTTTTCCGACTGGGGTTATCGCCGGGTAATGAAAATCGACGCTGAAATCACTTTCCGCAAGCTTGAGATATTCATGGAGTTTATGGAGAAAGGGAACATTGCGCGCACCGCCGAAGCGCTGGGTATTAGCGGGGTTAGCGTGCACCGCGCGTTGCATACCTTGGAGGAAGGTGTGCGCTGCCCGTTGTTTATTCATAAAGGGCGCAACCTGGTACCGCTCGAATCGGCATTTACCCTGCAGGAGCACAGCAAAGAAGTGGTTGCGCTGATGGCGCGCGGCATCGATGAAACCCGCCAGACGGCAGGCGTAGGCCAGGGGCGACTGCGTATCGGCACCCTCTATTCCCTGACGCTCGAAACCGTTCCGAAACTTATCATGGGCATGAAGCTCAGGCGGCCGGAGCTGGAAATGGATCTCACTATGGGCTCAAACCAGGTGCTGCTAAATATGCTGGAAGACGGCGTACTGGACGCTATTTTGATTTCCATTTCTGAAGGTGAAGTGGATCGCTCGAGGCTGGAAGTCCTGCCCATGTTTAGAGACGATATTTTCCTGGCAGCACCGGCCAGCTTCCCGCTGGACACCTCACACCCGGCAGATCTGCGTGAGTTCCACGCGGAGAAATTCGTTTCTCTGGCGGAAGGCTTTGCCACCTATGCGGGATTTCAGGAAGCCTTTAACGTCGCCGGTTTCGAGCCGGAAATCGTTACTCGGGTAAACGACATTTTCTCAATGGTCAGCCTGGTACAGGCGGGTGTAGGGCTAACCTTGATGCCCGGAAGAATGAAGAAGGTGTATGAAAATTCAGTGCAGCTGCTGAGGCTGGCCGAGCAATATCAGATGAAACAAACCATCGCTATCGTCTTTGCCCGCAACCGTGAACATGACCCGAACCTACTGGCGCTGGCCGCCGAGGGGCGAATGTACGCCCGCACGTTCATCGATACGCCTAACGCGCCGCCCTAGTTTTTTCCACAAGGTGGACAATGGCCGCCACGCTGTTTTGTTCGCGACAAACGGTGATCCCCTCACGAAACGCCTGCCGCGTCAGACCTGAAAGCACGCTACCCGGCGGCATTTCAATCGCAAGCCGCACGTCGCGCTCGTTGGCGGCAATCATCGCCTCTCGCCACCGCACCGTGCGGGCCATATTCAGCGCCAGATCTTCCGCAATTAGCTCTGGTTGCCAAAGTACCCGGCCCGTACTGCCGCTGAGATAAGCGCAGTTGGGACGACTTAGCTCCACATCAGCAAATGCTTGTTTTAACTTCTGCGCAGGCGCATTCAGCAAGGCACAGTGAGAGGGCACGCTAACCGCCAGCTGCCGGGCTTTTTGAGCCCCCTGCTCAAGCGCCCTACCCGCAACCCTCGCCATAGCCTCCTCGCTACCGGCGATGACGATTTGCTGTTCAGCATTAATATTCGCGATGTAAGTGCCGCTGCCCGCCACCAGGAGTTCCACCTGTTCCAGACGCAGCCCGACGATAGCCGTTAAGCCGTAGCCTTCAGGATAAGCCTGCTCCATCAGATCGCCGCGAAGCGCCACCAGCCGCAGCGCATCTGAAAAGGAAATAACGCCGGCGACTACGGCTGCCGGAAACGCGCCAATAGACAGTCCGCTGACCATGTCTGGTTTTACGCCGCTACGCTCAAGCTCCTGCGCCCAGGCGACACCTGCGATTAGCAGGCAAAGCTGTACGGCACGAGTATGCCTCAGCGCAGCAGCACTATCTAACTGGCCTGCTTCGTCCCCTAAGACTGCCCTGACCTGCGTCAGGATGGCGTCGCGCTCGGGTAGATCCTGTAGCATGCCCACACGCTGGGTTCCCTGCCCGGGAAAAGTAAAAAGTATTTTCATCCGTTTTTCTCCGGCAACCAGGGGTCGATCACAAGCAGCGGCCCCTGATTCGTTTTCAGCAACACGCGTTTTTCTCTTAGCCATTCCGCCAGCGCAAAAGCGCCGTAAGGCGTTTCGATTTGCGTATCAACCCTGCACAGCAGTCGCCCGGTCAGGCTCTGCCACTCTGTCAGCGCCTCTTTTGATATCGGCAGTGGGCTGCGAATAAGCACATCCAGATCGCTCGCGGCATGCATCACCGGCATTTCTGTTGCCAGCGCGTAACCTACGCTCCCGGTAATACCCCAGCACCATGCCCACGGGCGGCTCGCCAGCTGAATAGCGCCCTGCACCGGCGGCATGGAAACAAACGGGGAATTGAGCAGCAGCTCACGGCTGGATAACGCTTCAGGGCTAACAACGCGTTTAACGCTCGCCGTACTTACCCAGCCCGCTGCTCGCTGATCGCGTCGCATCCCCCGCACGCCTACCGGCACACGTCCGTCACGTTCGACATCACGCCGTACCACTACCGGCAGCGCAGGACGCCACTGGCTGGCTATCCACTCCTCGCGAACCCCCTCCAGTGCTTCGCGGTCGGTAAGCCAAAGGAGATCGTGGGGGCGCAATGTCGGCATAGGTTAAATTCCTGAAGTCAGCGTAATAAACAGCGGTAGCGACAGGATAGAGAGTACCGAGCTCAGCAACAACACGGCTTCCGCATCCGGCGATTGCACACCAAACCGGTTGCCAAAAACTACGCCAAAGAAGCCGGCGGCCAGGGCAATCATCAGAATGGAGGTAATGGCCACCGGGCCAGTCAGGCCGAGCGCCAGCACGATGCCCCAGGCGATAAACGGCTGGATAAGCAGTTTGGTAACGGTCGCGGTGATAACCATAGTGTTGATCTGCAGCTTACGCGCAGACAGGATCACGCCGGTCAGGAACAATGCGGCTGCGGTAGCGGCCAGGCCCAGCGGTTTAATAGAAGCCAGCAGCAAGTCAGGCATCCGGACACCGACAGCCGACAGTACAACCCCCAGCAACGGTCCCCACACGATAGGTTTTTTCACCGAACGCCACATCAGTACAGGCAACATTGTCAGCGTTGAGCCAGTGTTTTCCCCTGCCGCACGTGCTTTTTCACGTTCAAGAATCAGCAGGCAGAACGGCGTCATCAGGACGGAGCCGCAGGCAATCGACACCGCGACGGAAAGCGAAGTCGAGGAGCCTTCCCCGAGCACGCTGCCTAAAATCGGCAGGCCAAGCGCGGCATAGTTAGGCAGCGCCACGGTAAGCGTCAACACGGCGGCATCCTGCGGCGACTTTTTAAATACGCTGGTCGCCAGGAAGTAAATCGCCGCATAGGTAATCCACATCGAAAGCACCAGTACCACGATTAGCGGTGACTGCTGAACAATGCCAAGCCACGGCGTTTGTACTGTCGCGCTAAACAGCGCGGCGGGTAGAGCAAAGTCCATGACAAAAATATTAAGCAGCGAGACATTTTTGTTATCGACCATTTTCGCTTTGCCGGCGAAAAATCCCAGCAGCATGATGACAAAAATAGGGGCCAGAGCATGAACGATCACGTAAGTCATAACTTCACCTTGAGTCAATAAAGAGAGTTAGCACGGTCGCGATATTTATTATTTTTTCGGACGTCTTTTTATTCAGACACGGCGCGCCGTGTCTGGTTATAGCATCCGGCAGGTCTGTCTTTTTTCTTACCAGCTGGCGCGCATGCGTTCACGAACCAGCGCCGAACTGTGGCGATTTTTCGCCAACAGACGACATTTCAGCGAAGTATCGCTCCGAGCCTCTTTCACTGCCGTACTCAGGGCAGCCTGTACTTTTGTCACATCGTCACTCTTCGGCTCATCCGGATTATGGATATCCAGCAGCATCGAGAGCAGACCCAGGGTTTCGTAATTGCTGATGTCATAGGCCATTGGAGGAATGGTCGCGGCCAGTTTTTCCAGCGCCTCGACGGTGCGTAAGGTGATCCGCGCGGCGGACTCTTTCCCCATCGCGTGAATCATTACGCCCTGGTCGTTAAAAGCGATCAGTCGGTTAGCCTGGTAGCCGTGAGCGAGAAATGCCCCGGACATCGCCTTGCCGACAATCAGGCCCACAACAGGGTGCCCGGCCAGACGAGCGTTGGCGTAAGCGCCTGCGGCACCTGCCAGCGCCTGGTGAATACCGAATGCCTCTTCGCGGCGACCATAGGCCTGACTAGGGACATCAATAACGGCGATGATGGCTCGCTTTTCAGCTTTGTCGGCATCTTCAGCGATGGTTTCGCTGACCACTTTTGCCAGCGTCCAGCCTTCTAACAGCCCGACTTCGCCGCCAGCAGCCCGGGGGTAATGGTTATTGGCATCGGGCACCACAGCGATAAAGCGTGCAGGTTTTCCGTCAACGTTACCGTCGGCGACCTGTACGGAGGCGCACAGTCCCGCCATACGTGGTGCATCCGGGACCAGAGTGCCCAGCCAAACAGCGGCACGATTCAGTTTCTGGCTCATTAGCGTTTCTCCCCAAAAAGCTGTTTGATTTGTTCGGCATCAGCCTGTTGACTGGTGTCGAAATGGGTCAGGCGATCCAGATACCACGCGTAGTTATCGGTGCGATGCAGTGCCGGAACGCCTTTGGCGATGGCTTTGTTGACCGCCTGCTTGACTGCGTGAACGCCGTCCCCAACCAGCGCGTCCACCAGCCCGCTCTGGTAGCGAACTTCGCCACCGGTCATGCTCCAGATAAACGGCCGATCCCGGGAATCGTATTCCTCAATGCCCGCTTCTTGCTCGATAACCTGAGGACCATTGAGGCCCAGGCGCGCTTCGCGAGTTACAATCAGATAGCTGCAAAGTGCAGCGGCAATCGACATCCCCCCAAAGCAACCCACGGTTCCAGCGACAACGCCAATCACCGGGGTATAGCGACGCAGATCGACAATCGCCGCGTGAATATCGGCAATCGCCGCCAGGCCGAGGTTAGCCTCCTGCAGGCGCACGCCGCCGGTTTCCAGGCAAAGCACCGCCTGCGTCGGAATACCGTTGCGGTTGTCTTCCGCCGCCAGCTCAAGCGCGGCAGCCATTTTCGCCCCGGAGACTTCGCCCATACTGCCGCCCTGGAATGCGCCTTCGATGGCAATCACCACCGCCGGACCACCGTTGATCGTACCTTTGGCCACGACCATACCGTCGTCTGACTGAGGCACAATGCCCTGAGGCCCCAGCCATGGCGAAATAATGCCCTCAAAAGGATCGAGCAGTTCGCGGTAGCTGCCTTCATCAAGCAGCAGACGGGCACGCTCGCGTGCTCTTAATTCAATAAAACTGCTGTCGTCACGCATGAGCCACCTCCTCAAAAACCTGTTCAATGCGGATACGCGCCACGCCCGGCGTCGCGCCAAAATCATGAATGTGCATTTGCCCGGCAGGCAGTTGACTCAGCGCGGCCAGGCGCTCGAAAAGCGCTTTCCAGCGTTTTTCGCTGTTATCGACGGAGGTGGTAATGTCGATGGTCAGAATCTGCCCCTGTGCGGCAGTAAACAGGACTTCCATATCGCCGGAGCCCACCACGCCAGCCAGAGCTTTGCCTGTGGCCGTGCGGGTTGCCGGAAATGACAACGTAATGTGTTCCATAACGCCCTCGTTAATTAAGTGAGTGAAGCGGAGTGGCATCGTTATCGATGCGGTCCAGCAGGAGCGTGGCGGCGAGCAAATCAGCCGCGCCGCCCGGAGAGGCATTCAGCGCCAGCATATTGCGGTCGAGCAAATCCAGTGCATCACGGCCTTCTTTGCGCGAAATCCCCCCGTTCATCAGTACGCTGCGGGCACCTTTCTGCATTGTTTCCAGGCCAGGTAAACCGGCACGAGAAAGTACACAGGTATCTGAAAGTGAAGTCATAATCGCCATCAAAGCGTCAATCCTGGCCTCGCCTTCCGTTGCCCCGGACTGGCGGCTACGGCGAAGCTGGGGCAGCGCAAGGCGCATCACGTGAGGGAAACCCTGCTGGGCCTCTTCTCGTGCACCCGGCACGCGATAGCGTCTTGTGGCTCTTAACCCTTTGCTGAAGCTTTTTGGCGCGGCTTCATCAGTAAGTGCGGCAAGTCGCGCTGCCGTAGCGGCGATCTCCACGCTGCTGCCATTCATACCGTGCATAGCGGCGGCGGAAATCAGCAGGCCGAGCGCCCAGATGGCTCCCCGGTGGGTATTCACTCCCCCGGTCGCCGCCATCATCTGTTGCTCACCTTCGCGACCCAGGCGCCCTATCAGCTGGCGCAGCGCGATGTCTGCCGGACGTTCCCAGCTTTGTAATGCCAGAGCATGAAATGTCGGGGTCAGGCTGAGGGCCGATCGCTCCATCAGCGCCAGGCTGAGGTCGTGATGGGCGCCATTCCCCCGGCTGTCCACCAGACCGGGTTTCGGGCTCAGGCGGGCTTCTTCGATCAGGCTTTGGGTCGCAGCCCTTGCCAGCCAGCCCGCTTCGGCCTCGACGCCTTTCTGTGGATGTAATTTCATTACCAGCTCCGGAATTTCGCTGGCGGGTTGTAAAGACCGCCGGACCATTCGACGAGATCGGCCACGCTGCTTGCCGCCAGGAGAGAACGGGTCGCCTCGCTGCGGCGGATCCCCATATCTTCCGGGTAAGCCACTTTGCCGCTCTGGCGAAGTGCGGCGACACGTTTAGCGTCCACGCCCAGGCCGATGTCGGTGATGCCGGCGACCGCCGCTACCATCGCACGGCGTTCTTCCAGACTCTCCGCACGGTAGAGATACGCAATGCCTTCCTCGGTGAGCACGTGGGTGACGTCGTCGCCGTAAATCATTACCGGGGCCAGCGGCATGCCGGAGGTTTTGGCCACCTCTACAGCATCCAGGGTTTCCACAAAGGTGGGCTTCACGCCCGCCTGGAAGGTTTCGACCATCTGCACCACCAGCTTTTTACCGCGCTGCATCGGATCGGGCTCGGTGATCATATTCAGCCAAGCCGGCGTGGCGTGGCGACGACCGTGCGGATCGTGCCCCATATTTGGCGCGCCGCCGAAGCCCGATAAGCGGCCACGCGTCACGGTTGAAGAGTTAGCCAGGCCATCAACCTGCAGGGTGGAACCAATAAACATATCCACAGCGTATTGCCCGGCCAGTTGGCACATGGCTCGGTTGGAGCGCATAGAGCCGTCGGCACCGGTAAAGAAGATATCCGGGCGGGCGCGAATGTACTCTTCCATGCCCAGCTCGCCGCCGAAGCAGTGCACGCTCTCGACCCAGCCGCTTTCAATCGCCGGGATCAGCGTCGGGTGCGGGTTCAGGGTCCAGTGTTTGCAGATTTTACCTTTCAGACCAAGCTGTTCGCCGTAAGTCGGCAGCAGCAGCTCAATGGCGGCGGTGTTAAAGCCGATCCCATGGTTCAGCGACTGAACCTGGTGTTCGGCGTAAATGCCTTTGATGGCCATCATCGCCATCAGGATGTGTTCCTGCTTGATCAGGCGCGGGTCACGGGTAAACAGCGGTTCGATAAAGAAGGGTTTGTCGGCAACCACCACGAAGTCAATCCAGGATCCGGGAATGTCCACGCGCGGCAAATCGCAGTCATCGTCCACCAGTTCATTAACCTGGGCGATAACAATCCCGTCATGGAAGGCGGCTGCTTCAACCAATGCAGGCGTATCTTCAGTACTCGGCCCGGTGTACAGGTTTCCTTTGCGGTCGGCTTTATAACCGGCGATGAGCGCGACGTTAGGTGCAAGATCGACGTACAAGCGTGCATAAAGCTCGATGTAGGTGTGAATCGAGCCAATTTCTAACAGCCCGTCTTCAAGCAGTTGAGAAATACGCAGGCTTTGGGTGCCGGAGAAAGAGAAGTCAAGCTTGCGGGCGATACCTTTTTCAAAAATATCAAGGTGTTCACTCCGGCCGACGCTCGGCATGATCATATGCAGATCGTGTACTTTTTGCGGGCTGACTTCTGCCAGCATGCGGGAGAGAAAATCAGCCTGTTTTTGGTTATTTCCTTCCAGCACTACCCGGTCGCCCGGTGCAATCAGCTTTTCCATCACTTCGACGAGGTCCCCGGTCGGGATCACCTTGCCCTGTACGTTACTGGACGCCATACGTCGCTGCTTCTCGGTGCGACGCGTGTTCCAGACGCGGGCAGGCGTTTGGCTAGCACTCATTATTAACCTCCTGATTCAGCGCATCATTTTGATTGGCTTTAGTCTGGTTAAAAGTGTGCGCCACGCGGGGTTGGCTATCAATTAAGCTCAGGCGTTAATCATTAGCCTTAGAGTAATAATGGGTTTATCGTTTTGTGATCGGAGTAGAAGGCGAAGATGGCCAGGGTGCGCTACGCGGATGAAGGAGGAAAAAGGTGTACTCCGCTGCCCCCGATGTTAAGGTTGTCGAGTCTCAAATGCAGGTTTAAACGTCATGCTGCTCGTCGCCATACTCAACAATCCTCTGCTAAAACAGCCGCGCATCGCTTAGCGCGCTCACACATTCCCGTCTGCAATTTGAAACGGAACCTTGTTCCGTGGGCACACTTTTGTTGTGAGAAAAAACATGTCAAAGACTGAAAAGCACTGGTCTCAGGTCGAGTACCTGCACGAAACGGTGACCAACCCCAATATTCATATTAAAGGCCAGCACAGTTATTACAGCGACTGCTGGGATAGCGGTTTTGAGCGAAGCGTGGTGCGCTACCTGCAGGGTGACGCGGTGAGCCGGGAGTGGGAACCCATTGGCGAGCTTGACCAGCTGTGGATAGGGGATTACGTCTGTATCGCCGCCGAGGCGGTGATCCTGATGGGCGGCAACCACACACACAGAGGCGACTGGTTCTCTCTTTACCCCTTTATCGAAACCATCAAAGACGCCTACCGCGCCAAAGGCGACACGACGCTCGGAGACGGCTGCTGGATAGGCATGAGGGCAATCATCATACCCGGCGTAACCATCGGTGAAGGCGCAATTATTGCCGCTGGCAGCGTGGTGACGAAAGACGTCGCGCCTTACAGCGTCGTCGGCGGTAACCCGGCCAAACCAATCGCCCTGCGTTTCGAACCCGAGGTGATTGAGCGGCTGCTGAAGCTGCACATTTACCAGCTAAGCGACGAGCACTTTCAGGCTATTCGGCCCCTGTTGAGCAATAACGATATTGCTGCGCTGGAGCAGGCGGTGGGAGCACTGCGGTAAAGAAAGCGGGCGGGAATATCCCGCCCGTTGTTAAATCTTAGCGAAACTTCTTGTGGTAGGTATCGCGAGTGGTTTTGAAGTCTGCGGCAGCAGCCTGAGCTTCTGTCACTTTGCCTTCGTTGGCCAGCTTCAGGGCACCGTCAATCTGGCCCACGAGAATATCAAACCCGTGACGGTACTCTTTCATGTTGGCGCTGTCGGCAGCCTCATTTTCCAGCTTAGGCGGGGTGCCTTTCTGCGCATCCAGAGCCGCTTCACGCATGTTGCCCAGTGAGGTTTTCAGCTCGGCGGCATCTTTGGTGCTCAGCACGGTCTTGTAGTTTTTCGCGATAATGTCCATGTCGTCACCGACATCTTTGGCAAACGCAGCGCCGGACAGTAACACGGATGATACGGCTAACATTGCAATCAGTTGCTTACGCATTTACTCACCTTATCTTTTTTATATGAGAAACGGGCGCGGCAGGACGCGCCACATTGCTTTACTGACCGGCTATCTTCATCTCCGGAAGTAAGACTGAACCACACTGAATGTTGCTACGTGTTTCTATATCGTTGCCAATAGTAACTATCTCGCGCCACATGTCTTTCAGGTTGCCGGCGATGGTGATTTCGCTCACCGGATACTGGATCTCGCCATTTTCAACCCAGAAGCCCGCCGCACCGCGAGAATAGTCGCCGGTAATGCCGCTCACGCCCTGCCCCATCAGCTCGGTCACCACCAGCCCGGTGCCCATCTGTTTCAGCATTTCCTCAAAGCCCAGGCCCCGGCCAGCAATGCGCCAGTTGTGGATCCCGCCCGCGTGGCCGGTGCTTTTCAGCCCCAGCTTACGTGCGGAATAGTTGGTCAGCAGCCACTGCTGCAGCACACCGTCCTTGATGATATCGCGGCGTTCGGTACGCACGCCTTCGCTGTCAAACGGCGTGGAAGCCAGGCCTTTCAGCAGGTGCGGATGCTCTTCAATGGTCAGCCAGTCCGGCAGAATTTGCTTGCCGAGGGAATCCAGCAGGAAAGTTGATTTGCGGTACACCGCACCGCCCGCAATCGCGCCGACCAGGTGACCAAACAGCCCGGTCGCCACTTCATTAGCGAAAATCACCGGGGCTTTCATGGTGGACAGTTTACGCGGAGACAGGCGAGACAGCGTGCGGCGCGCGCAGTCGGCCCCGACCCATTCAGGTGATTTCAGGTCTTCCATCGCGCGACCGATGGTGTATGCGTAATCCCGCTCCATATCACCGTTTTCTTCGGCAATGACGCAGCTCGAAAGAGAATGGCGGGTGGAGCAGTAGCTCTGCAGCATACCGTGGCTGTTGCCGAAAACTTTGATGCCGTAATGGCTGTTAAAGCTGCCGCCTTCGGTATTGGTAATGCGTTTGTCCACGTTCAGGGACGCGTTTTCCGCTCGCGCGGCAAGCTCAATGGCGCGCTCCGGGTCAATTTCCGTTGGGTGGAAGAGATCCAGATCGGGGGCATCAAAGGCCAGCAATTCTTTATCCGCCACGCCAGCATAAGGGTCCGGCGAGGTATAGCGAGCGATGTCCAGCGCGGCCTGTACGGTACGGGCAATGGCGTCCGGGCTCAGATCCGTGGACGAAGCGCTGCCTTTGCGGTTTTGGTGATAAACGGTGATGCCCAACGCACCATCGCTGTTGAATTCGACGTTCTCCACCTCACCGTAGCGGGTGCTGACGCTGATACCCGTGGTTTTACTGACCGCCACTTCCGCGCCGTCTGACTTGCCCTTTGCCAGCTCCAGCGCCTGTGAAACCGCCTGCTCCAGAACCTGACGTTGTTGTGCTACTTGCGTGTTTACTTTCATCGCTACTGCCATAATGTAAGGTGAGTCGTTCAAGTCTAACAGGATCAGAACAATTTCGCAGTGCAGGCCCATTGCTGGTAATATCCGCGTCAACTTTTTAAGGAGCCTAATATGACCAAGCAGCCCGAAGACTGGCTCGACGACGTGCCCGATGATGAAAATGAAGACGAAGATGATGAAATTATCTGGGTCAGTAAAAGTGAGATTAAGCGCGACGCCGAAGAGCTAAAACGCCTGGGCGTTGAGCTGATGGAACTGGGCAAAAATGCCCTGGAAAAAATCCCGCTCGACGATGATTTACGTGCCGCCATTGAGCTGGCGCAGCGCATCAAGAAAGAAGGCCGCCGCCGCCAGGTGCAGCTGATCGGCAAGATGATGCGTTCCCGCGACATGGATCCAATCCGTCAGGCGCTCGACAAGCTGAAGAACCGCCACAACCAGCAGGTTTCGCTGTTCCACAAGCTGGAAGCCCTGCGCGACCGCCTGGTTGAAGAAGGCGATGACGCGATGAGCGAAGTCCTGAGACTTTATCCGCAGGCGGATCGCCAGCAGCTGCGCGTGTTGATCCGTAACGCGCAAAAAGAAAAAGCGGCCAATAAGCCGCCTAAGTCATACCGTCAGATCTTCTCTTACCTTCGCGAACTCGCCGAAGAGCAGGAAAGCTAAGACGTTAGCGCTGGCCTGTTTTCTCCCCGGCCAGCGCTCAATTTCCTCTGACCTTTCTCAGGTCAAATTACTGCGTCGATACAGCGCCACGCCCACCGCCAGCACGGCGAGCATACCCGCACAGCTGCGGTTCACCCAGCGCATCACGTTGGCGGAGAATTTACGCATCGCGTGGCGGCCCCCCCAGGCGTAAATCGTCATCATGATGCAGTCAATCATCGCGCTGACCAGCGCCAGAATCATGTACTGCATCGCCACCGGCTCCTGCGGGCGGATGAACTGCGGTAAAAATGCCGAGAAGAACAGCAGCCCTTTGGGGTTGGATAAGCCGACCATCAGCGATCGCAGAAACGCCGTTTTGCCCGTGGCCACTGTCGCCGAAGCGCTCACGCTTAGCGCCTTAGCAGGTGCGCGCCACAGCACGTAAGCCAGATAGACCAGGTAAAGCGCGCCGCCCCATTTCACCACTGCAAACAGCTGTTCAGAAGCCTGCAACAACGCGCCCAGGCCGCAGCCCACCGCGCCAATCAGCAGCAGGTCCGCCAGCACCGCACCGAGGAAGCCGTAGCCCGCAATGCGCATTCCGTAGGTGGCTCCGTTATTGAGTGCTAAAAGCATCGACGGGCCTGGCGTCACCATAACCGCGCTAACGGCGATGACGTAAAGAAACAGCGTGGTGATATCCATCTATTAAGTCCTGGTAAAAAATAGATTAGCGCCCGGCGGCGACTGCCTGCCGGGTACTTTAAAAACGTTTAGATTAAAGCGGGCGTTCCATCACGATGTGGCAGAGATCGTCAAAAAAGCGGCCATACTGAGCGTCACCGATGGGCTGCGGATAACTCAGCACAATCAGCTGATGATCGGGGATATCCGCATGGTAAGTAGGATGGTGATGCACATAGTCGTTTTCGCAGAAGCCGAGGCTTTGGTAAAAACGCAGCCGCTTATGAGCGATCTCAGTGGTGAGCGGATCGATTTCGAGGATAGTTTGCGGGTAAAGCCGCAAAAACTGGCTCAGCATTCGCTTGCCGTAGCCCTGCGCACGCAGCTGGCCGTTCACGGCGAGGTGCTCAATATAGGCATAGTCGCCAAAATCCCACGCGCCGATCATGCCGACAAACTGCTCGCCGTCGAACCAGGCCTGCAGGCTGTAATTCGGGTGAGAAAGCGCGCTAATTTTTGCGGCGGGCTGGCGTTTCTCATGGCGCGGAAAGGCGCTTTCATACAGCTCGTCCACGCATTCAAAATACGGGGAGCTGCGGTCGGTAATTCGTTTTATCGTTAGCATGAGCGCAGTTTACCAAATGTATACACTTTACGATCGCCATTTCGGGTAGCTTATTCACATTGCGCTAATGCCCTACGTTCCCCTTTGACTTAACCCGTCCAGATAGAGGTTCTCTGCTTTGATGCCAAATATCGATGCCCAACGACGCGCTCTTAAGCTTGCCTGTAAAACCGAGCTGAGAGGATTTAAAGAAATGACACCTGCGGAGCAATTCCGGGAGATGGCCGACTGGGCCAGGGAAAATGAAGTCGCCCATGACAGCTACGGCGTGGGGGATTTTATCGCGGGTTTTGAGACCAAAATCGCTCAGCTACTGGGTAAACCAGCGGCAATATTTATTCCTACCGGAGTGATGGCGCAGCTGATAGCGGTCATTATCTGGAGCGAACGTAACCGCCTGCCTCGCTTTGGCGCGCACGCGACATCGCACCTGCTGATTCATGAACAGCAAACTTTTCAGGCCCTGGTGAAGATGCATGGCGTCGTCGTAGGCCATAAACTACGGCCTATCCTTGCCAGTGATTTTACCGCCATAGCGGAGCCTTTAAGCTGCCTTGTGGTTGAACTTCCCGCGCGTGAGATTGGCGGACAACTCCCGGAGTGGGGCGAGCTGGAAGCCCTGAAAGCCGCAGCCGCAGAAGCTGGCACGCCGCTGCATATGGACGGGGCTCGCCTCTGGGAGAGCCGGGCGTATTACCAGCGCACCTGGGCTGAAATTGCTGAGGGTTTTTCTTCAGTCTATGTTTCCGTCTACAAGGGCCTCGGGGGTATTTCAGGTTCGTTACTCGCTGGCGATGAAGACTTTATCCGCCAGGCTCGCGTCTGGCTCAGACGATTAGGCGGTAACGTGGTGACGCAAAGTCCCGCGGTGGTTTCCACGGCAATGCGCTTAGAAAAACGGCTGGCCATCCTTGAGAGCTGCTATCAGCGCACCCTCAGTCTCACCGCCAGCCTGGAGGCCGTGCCGGGCATTCGTATCCTGCCCCGCAGACCTCAGGTCAACATGCTGCATGTTTATTTCGATGCGGATAAAGAAACATTACTCAGCGCCAGGGATGAAATAGCCAGGCAGGAGGGATACTGGCTGTTCAATGCGCTGGAAGAGGCCGAAGTACCGGGCTGGTGTAAAACGGAATGGTATATAGGCGACAACATGCTGCCGATAGGCAACGAGACCGTTTTAAACTTGTTCCACCAACTGATGGCTAAAGCGAGCCGCTAACCGTTCGCCAGCAGATAAAAAAATGGCCCCGCAGAGGGGCCAGTTTTCTTCGGGCGTTAAGCGCGGTCCACCGTAAAGGCTAAGACCTCGGCAAGGCTTTCCGCCCCCAGCGCCAGCATAATCAGGCGGTCAACGCCCAGCGCTACGCCGGAGCTGTCCGGCATGCCCGCTTCCAGCGCCGCCAGCAGGTTCATGTCCACCGGCTGCTGCGGCAGGCCAAGCGCCGCGCGTTTGCGGTTATCCTGCTCGAAACGCTGCTGCTGTTCGCGGGCATCGGTCAGCTCATGGAAGCCATTCGCCAGCTCGATACCTTTGAAGTAAACCTCAAAGCGCTCCGCCACGCGGTGATCTTCGGTGCTGATCTGCGCCAGAGAGGCCTGGCTTGCCGGGAAGTGATACACGAAGGTTGGCTTGTCTTTACCAATCTGTGGCTCGACGCCCATCGCAAACAACAGCTGCAACAGCGTGTCCCGATCTTCTTCTTTGTCGGCGATGTTGCTCAGATCGAGCTTCGCCGCCGCTTCACGCAGCTGCGCTTTGTCTGCAGACAGTGGGTCGATATCCAGATGGCGCTGGAAGGCCTGCTGGTAAGACAAACTTTCTGCGGCTCCGCATTCCAGCACCTGCTGCAGGAGATCGTCCACCTCATTCATCAGGCGGTACATGTCGTAATGCGGGCGATACCACTCCAGCATGGTGAATTCCGGGTTGTGGTGGCGCCCCATCTCTTCATTACGGAAACTGCGACACAGCTGGAACACCGGGCCACAGCCCGCCGCCAGCAGGCGTTTCATGTGGTATTCCGGGCTGGTCATCAGGTACAAATTCATGCCCTGAGAGTGACCTGGGCCGACGAAACGGGTTTCAAACGGCACCAGATGAATATCGGTTACCGTCGCCTGGCTCATGCAGGGTGTTTCCACCTCCAGAACGCCTCGGTCGGCGAAGAAGCGCCGAATCTCCGCCATAATGGCGGCGCGTTTTAACAAATTGGGGATGGATGCGCTCGGCTGCCAGGTGGCCGTTTCGCTCATGAGAAAGTCTCCGTATTTATGCAAGGCCGAGAAGTCTACCCGCATCACAGAAAGGAGACAAATTTTGTGCAGAGAATTTTGTTCTGAGCGTTTTATGGCCCGCGTTACGCAAACTTTTTCTCGTGCTCAAGCAGCCATTTTTTTCGTGCAATGCCGCCACCGTATCCCGTCATAGTCCCGTTTTTACCGATGATTCTGTGGCACGGAATGACGATGGCAACCCGGTTCGCGCCGTTGGCTCCGGCCACCGCACGCACGGCATCTGGATTCTCCATTTTTATCGCCAGCGCCTGATAGTGGGACGTTTCGCCATAAGGCACGGTCCCAAGCTGCTGCCAGACTTTTTGCTGAAACGCGCTGCCCGGCGTCTGCAGTGCAAGGGTGAACTGCTGCCTTTTTCCAGCAAAGTATTCCCCGATCTCTTTTTCCGCCTGCCGCGTATGATCATTTTCCCCGGCGATGATACGGGCATTGAGCCGCGACTGCAGATCGTCAAATTCCCGCTCCAGCGCGCGTCGGTCAACAAATTCCAGCAGGCAGACGCCCTTCTCGGAGGCGCACACAAACATCGGCCCGATGGGCGTGGTAAAACGGTGAATAACGATGATATCTGCCGCCCGACTGGGGGCATCGCCAGTGAGCTTTTTGCAGGTATAGCCAAACCCACTCAGCGAGTCGTAACCGCTGCTAAACGCCGCATCCGTCGCACTTTTCCCACGCCTGAGCTCCTGCAACGCCACATTCACACGCAGCATTCTCTGCCATGCCTGAAAAGTCATCCCGTGGTGTTGCACAAACCAGCGCCGGAGACGTTCAGGGCTGATGTTGTGCTCACGCAGCTCACCATCGCTGACCCGGTTCTCACTGCTCGCCCTGAAAAGGGCAATGGCCTGCTCGACTATGGGCGGCGCAGAGAAGGCGTTTTCAGTGGGGCGGCAGATCTTGCAGGGACGAAAGCCCGCGTGAAGCGCGGATTTGAAGTCGTCATAAAACTCAACGTTACCCCGCTTAGGCTTACGGGCGCGGCAGTTGGAAATGCAGAACACGCCGGTGGTTTTCACGCCCACGAAAAAAACGCCGACATGCTCGGAAGAGCGCGCCACCAGCGCCTCGTACCAGGTATTGCACTGCTCGATATCAAGGATTTTCATCGGCAAAGATCTCGTCAAATGCGCCCCGTTGGCGGAGGCTAAACAACAGATGCTGTAACTTACGGTTCAGCGCGGCGTGCACGAAATTCCCCATTGAAATACGTTTCACCCCCAGCGCCGCCAGTTGATCAAAATCGGGCAGACCCGGCATGCACATCACATTCAGCGGCAGATCAACTGCGCCGGCAATCGCCTGAATATCTTCAGGTGAGGTCACGCAGGGCACAAAGAAGCCGTCAGCCCCCGCCTGTTGATATAGCCTGCCGCGGGCGATCGTTTGATTCAGCGCATCCAACTCACCAAGCAAGAAGCCATCGGTTCTGGCATTGATAAAGAGCGGCGTTTTCGCGGCATCCAGCCCTGCTTTGATCGCGTTCAGGCGGACAGCGAAGTGTGTTGCATCCAGTAAACGACGCGTTCCCTGTTCAACTTTGCTGTCTTCAAGGTTAATGCCGACAACGCCCAGCTGTGCCAGTTGAATGGCCTGGCTCACAACCGTTTCGGTCTCTGCCCCATATCCAGCTTCCATATCGACGGAAAGCGGCAAGCTGACGCGCTCACGTATGCGGGCCACCAGGGCAAGAAGTACAGAAAATGGCAGCGCTTCGCCATCCTTGTAGCCCAACATATCGGCGATTGCCGCGCTTGAGGTGCCCAGCGCCTGATAACCCGCGTCCTGTGCCGCCTGAGCGCTGCTGACATCCCAAACGTTAGCCAGCAGCAATGGCGTGCTCCGATAATGCATCTGACTGAAGCTCATTTTTATCCCCTGCTTTTATAGAATGGAAAAGATTCTGAGCTCCAGCCGGGGCGGCAACAACCGAAAAACAGACGACTATTTTTCGCCGCTTTTTGTTCGCATTACACCATTTAAACATTCATTTTTGTGACGCAATTCATTAAGAGCGGTAATTAATCGCCCTGTAGAACAGCAAAAAAATCGAACAAATCAAATTTCCCTAAAATCCCTCCGGTTATACTTTCCCTACCTAAAAAGGAGCAGGGATACACCTTTCGCAGCCACCGCCTTTCAGGCAGTGAATACCCTTTGGTCGTATAGCTTTGCGAATTACTAAAATCTGGAGGAATGTCGTGCAAACCTTTCAAGCCGATCTCGCCATTATAGGCGCCGGCGGAGCAGGCCTACGAGCAGCCATTGCGGCGGCCCAGGCTAATCCACAGGCAAAAATCGCTCTGATTTCCAAAGTCTACCCGATGCGCAGCCACACGGTTGCTGCCGAAGGGGGTTCCGCAGCCGTCGCGCAGGATCACGACAGCTTCGACTACCATTTTCACGACACCGTTGCCGGAGGCGACTGGCTGTGTGAGCAGGATGTGGTTGACTACTTCGTTCACCATTGCCCTACCGAAATGACCCAGCTTGAGCAGTGGGGCTGCCCGTGGAGCCGCCGCCCGGACGGCAGCGTCAACGTCAGGCGCTTCGGCGGGATGAAGATCGAACGGACCTGGTTCGCCGCCGACAAAACCGGCTTCCATATGCTCCACACACTCTTCCAGACCTCCCTTCAGTTCCCGCAAATTCAACGCTTCGACGAGCATTTCGTGCTCGATATTCTGGTCGATGACGGCCAGGCGCGCGGCGTGGTCGCTATGAATATGATGGAAGGCGAGCTGGTGCAGATCCGCGCCAATGCGGTGGTGATGGCCACCGGCGGTGCAGGGCGAGTCTATCGCTACAATACCAACGGCGGCATCGTCACCGGGGACGGCATGGGCATGGCGCTGAGCCACGGCGTGCCGCTGCGCGACATGGAGTTTGTGCAATACCATCCAACCGGGCTGCCGGGTTCCGGCATCCTGATGACCGAAGGCTGCCGCGGTGAAGGCGGCATTCTGGTGAACAAAAACGGCTATCGCTACCTGCAGGATTACGGCATGGGGCCGGAAACCCCGCTCGGCGAGCCGAAGAACAAATACATGGAACTCGGCCCGCGCGACAAAGTCTCTCAGGCCTTCTGGCACGAATGGCGCAAAGGCAACACGATCTCCACCCCACGCGGCGACGTGGTGTACCTCGACCTGCGCCACCTCGGCGAGAAAAAACTGCTCGAGCGCCTGCCGTTCATCTGCGAACTGGCCAAAGCCTACGTGGGCGTTGACCCGGTCAAAGAGCCTATCCCGGTTCGCCCAACGGCGCACTACACCATGGGCGGCATCGAGACCGATACCCAATGCGAAACCCGCATCAAAGGGCTGTTCGCAGTGGGCGAATGTTCCTCCGTTGGCCTGCACGGTGCCAACCGTCTGGGCTCTAACTCGCTGGCAGAACTGGTGGTCTTTGGCCGCCTGGCGGGCGAGCAGGCAATGGAGCGCGCCGTACAAGCGCAACCGGCTAACGATGCCGCGCTGAACGCCCAGGCCGCCGATGTTGAAGGCCGCCTGAAGCAGCTAGTCAACCAGGAAGGCAACGAAAACTGGTCAAAAATCCGCGACGAAATGGGGCTTTCTATGGAGGAAGGCTGCGGGATTTACCGTACCCCGGAATTGATGCAGAAAACCGTCGACAAGCTGGCAGAGCTGCAGGAGCGCTTCAAGCGCGTGCGCATCACCGATACCTCCAGCGTCTTCAATACCGACCTGCTGTACACCATTGAACTGGGCCACGGCCTGAACGTTGCCGAATGTATGGCGCACTCCGCCCTTGCACGTAAAGAATCCCGCGGCGCCCACCAGCGTCTGGATGAAGGCTGCACCGAACGCGATGACGTCAACTTCCTGAAGCACACTCTGGCCTTCCGCGACGCCGACGGCACAACTCGCCTCGACTACAGCGATGTGAAGATCACCACGCTGCCGCCAGCAAAACGCGTATACGGCGCTGAAGCGGAAGATGCTGAGAAGAAAAAGGAGAAGGCAAATGGCTGAGATGCAAACCCTGAAGATTGAGATTGTGCGCTACAACCCGGAAACGGACAGCCAGCCGCATAGCGCAATCTACGAGGTGCCGTTTGACGAGCAAACCTCGCTGCTGGACGGGCTGGGTTATATCAAAGATAACCTCGCACCGGACCTCAGCTACCGCTGGTCATGCCGCATGGCGATTTGTGGCTCCTGCGGCATGATGGTCAACAAAGTGCCGAAGCTGGCCTGTAAAACGTTCCTGCGCGAATACACCAACGGCATCAAGGTCGAAGCGCTGGCAAACTTCCCGATTGAGCGCGATTTGGTGGTCGACATGACCCACTTTATCGAAAGCCTGGAGTCGATTAAGCCTTATATCATCGGCAACCCGCGCACGCCGGATCAGGGGCCAAACACGCAGACGCCCGCGCAGATGGCGAAATACCATCAGTTCTCCGGCTGCATCAACTGTGGGCTGTGCTATGCCGCCTGCCCGCAGTTTGGCCTGAACCCTGAGTTTATCGGCCCGGCGGCGATTACCCTCGCCCATCGTTACAACCTGGACAGCCGTGACCACGGCAAGAAACAGCGTATGCCGCAGCTCAACGGGCAAAACGGCGTGTGGAGCTGCACCTTTGTTGGCTACTGCTCCGAAGTTTGTCCAAAACACGTCGATCCGGCCGCGGCCATCCAGCAGGGCAAAGTCGAAAGTTCGAAAGACTTTTTGATTGCCACCCTGAAACCACGCTAAGGAGTGCACCATGACCACGAAACGTAAGCCTTATGTCCGTCCCATGGCGCCAACCTGGTGGCGGCAGCTGGGCTTCTACCGTTTTTATATGCTGCGTGAAGGCACCTCGGTTCCGACAGTCTGGTTCAGCATCGTGCTGATTTATGGTCTTTTCTCGCTGAAACACGGCGTAGAAGGCTGGGCGGGCTTTGTCGGTTTTCTGCAAAACCCGGTGGTTGTCATCCTCAATCTCATTACGCTTGCCGCCGCCGTGCTGCACACCAAAACCTGGTTTGAGCTGGCACCAAAGGCCGCTAACGTCATCGTTAAGGGCGAGAAAATGGGGCCGGAGCCGGTCATCAAGGGATTGTGGGTTGTCACTGCACTGGTGACTGTCGTTGTGCTGCTTGTAGCACTGTTCTGGTAAGGAGGCTGAGGTGATTAACCAAAATCCAAAACGTTCCGACGAGCCGGTATTCTGGGGCCTGTTTGGCGCAGGTGGCATGTGGGGGGCGATTTTCGCGCCGGTTATCGTGCTGCTGGTTGGTATTATGCTGCCGCTCGGCCTGTTCCCCGGCGATGCGCTGAGCTTTGACCGCGTTTATGCCTTCGCCCACAGCTGGATTGGCCGCCTGTTCCTGCTGCTGATGATTGTGCTGCCGCTGTGGTGTGGCCTGCACCGTATCCACCATGCGATGCATGACCTGAAGATCCACGTGCCGGCCGGAAAATGGGTGTTCTACGGCCTGGCCGCTATTCTGACGGTGGTGACCATTATTGGCCTGCTGACGCTCTAAGTACTCAGCACACACCAGGGCTCGCCATCGCGCGGGCCTTTTTTATTCCATGGCCAACGCCTTCACCCGCTTTCTGTATTCCCCAGGCGAACAGCCAAACTCCCGCATAAAAGCCTTATGGAATGACGATTCGCTGGCGTAGCCCACGGCATCAGCGATAGTGATAATCGAACTTGCTTCACGCGAGAGTTGCTGTGCGGCAATTTGCAGCCTGATTCGGGTCAGCACTGCCAGCGGGGTGGTGCCGCTCACCTCGCGGAACAGCAACGCAAAACTGGCGCGAGACATATGCACTTGTTCAGCCAGCGAGGCGACGGTCCACGGCGTATGCGGTGCATTCAGCATGCTTTGGATTGCCACACCCAGTCGTGGATGCAGCAGCAGGTTCAACTGACTTTTATCCTGAATATTCACCCGTAGCCACTGCCGCAAGCCCAGGGCAATCATCGTGGCACATTGCTGGCTACATACGGCCGCCATACCAGGCTGTGGCACTTCCGCTTCCTGTTGCAGCAGCGCAACGGCCGCCAACAGCCATGTATGTTCGGGGCTGTCTTGTTCGGGCGCCATCAGCAGGGCCTCCGGCAACGCCGTCAAAAAATGACGGGAAGCCGAAGATAAATGCAGGCTCCCACAAACGATCCAGGTCTCTTCCTGCCCCTTCTGCCGCAGTCGGTGCGCAGAGTTTTGCGTCAGCACAACCACCTGCCCAGGCAGTAGCGTCAGCTTTTCGCCGGCAGGCAGCTCCAGCCATGCGGCACCTTGCGTAACGGTATGCCAGCGAATGGTCGCCAGCGATCCCGCCGCATGGGGCAGGCTCCAGCCCGAGCTGAGCAGGCAATTTTTATCAATCGAACCCTGCGGGGCGCTGAACGCCATCAACTGGCTGAGGGGATCCATCGCTCACTCCAAAAAATCAGACGATAAGACAGGATTTAAAGATACCTGAAGAAATCACATTGACGCCATGCATACACAATGATTGCCATTAACTTAACGGCTGGCTCACTGACGGAGAACCTCCATGCAGACCTATCAGGCAATCATTATTGGTTTTGGTAAAGCAGGTAAAACCCTGGCGGCAACCCTGGCAAAACAAAACTGGAAAGTCGCCATTATCGAGCAATCCGCCGAAATGTACGGCGGTACCTGCATTAACATTGGCTGCATTCCCACCAAAGCGCTGGTCCACGATGCAGAACAGCATCAGGACTTTACGACAGCCATCGCACGTAAGTCTTCAATTGTCAGTTTCCTGCGGGACAAGAGTTACCACTTGCTGGCCGACCTGAATAATGTGGACGTCATCAACGGCCACGCAGAGTTTATCGACCGGCATACTGTTCGCGTGATGCAGAACGGTGAAACTATTGAACTGCAGGGGGAGAAAATCTTTATCAACACCGGTGCGCAGTCCGTTCTGCCGCCGATTGACGGGCTGACGGCTACGCCTGGGGTATATGACAGCACCGGGCTGCTTACTCTGACCACGCTCCCAACGCACCTCGGTATTTTGGGCGGCGGCTACATCGGGGTTGAGTTTGCCTCAATGTTTGTCGGTTTCGGCAGCAAGGTCACCATTTTCGAAGCCGCCGAAGATTTTTTGCCGCGTGAGGACCGTGACGTAGCCGCAGCGGTCGCCAACATACTTCAGCAGCAGGGCGTGGAGCTGATCCTAAACGCTAAAGTTCAGCACGTTGAATCGCATGACAACAGGGTGCATTTGCAGACGAACGATAGTGTCTACACGGTTGACGCGCTGCTTGTTGCCTCAGGGCGAAAACCCGCTACGGATACCCTGAACCTGAAAAACGCCGGGATTGATGTCGATGCTCGTGGGGCCATCATGGTGAATAAATACCTGCGTACCTCCGCAGACAACATCTGGGCAATGGGGGATGTAACCGGCGGGCTACAGTTTACCTATATCTCGCTCGATGACTTCCGTATCGTGCGTGACAGCCTGTTGGGCGAAGGTAAACGCCATACCGGGGACAGAAAAAATGTGCCTTATTCAGTGTTTATGACCCCTCCGCTGTCTCGCATTGGCATGACTGAAGAACAGGCCCAGGCCAGCGGTAAACCCATTCAGATCGTTACGCTTCCCGTGGCGGCAATTCCAAGGGCCAGAGTCATGGGCGACACGCGCGGCTTGCTCAAAGCTATCGTGGATACCTCAACGCAGGAGATCCTCGGCGCATCGCTACTCTGCCCTGACTCCCATGAGATCATTAACCTGGTTAAAACCGTCATGGATGCCGGGCTGCCCTACACCACGCTGCGCGACCAAATTTTCACGCACCCTACCATGAGCGAAGCGCTTAATGACCTGTTTGGGCTGGTAAAATAACCCGCCCTGGTTCTGGCAATCAGGCCCTACGCTTTCTCACACTCTCCGGCTAACCAGCCGGAGAAGTCTCGCATGGCGGGCGTTTCCGCCCTGGACTGGAGCTTTGTCAGCCAGTAACTGCCCAGACTGATTTCAGCCTCAAACGGGCGAACAATCCGCTCGCTGTTCAGCAAGTGGGTAAACATATTCACCGGGGCAAGGGCAACACCCGCGCCAGCCTGTGCGGCTTCAAGCATAGTTACCGAAGAATCAAAAACCATCACCAGATGCGTTGGCGACGGTGGCGCCTCGCCCGCCGCCTGCAGCCATGCCGCCCATTCGTCACGCCGGTAGGAACGCAGGAGCGTATGATTCAGCACGTCCTGCGGGCGCTGGAGTTCAGAAGCCAGCGCAGGAGAACAAAGCGGTGACAGCGGGGCATCACACAGATAAATCGCGTCTGTTCCGTGCCAGGCTCCGCTACCAAATCGCACCGTATAGTCCAACCCCTCCGCCGCCGGATCCACCCGGTTGTTGTGCGTCGAAAGCTGAAGATCGATATGCGGATAGCGACGCCGAAACGCCTCAAGGCGCGGCAGCAGAAAGCCTGTTGCAAAAGTGCCCACCACACCTAGCTTAAGTTTTTCTCTCGCTTGCGCGCCCGAAAACCGATCCAGTACCCCGGCAATGCGGTCAAAGGAATCGTTTAGCACAGGTAACAGGTTTTCACCTTCCGTGGTCAACATCAACCCACGAGAAACGCGCACAAACAGCTGGCAACGCAGATGTTCTTCCAGGGCTTTCACCTGCTGGCTGATGGCAGAATGAGTGACATTCAGCTCGATGGCAGCATGGGTAAAGCTAAGATGCCTGGCTGCGGCTTCAAAAGCGCGCAGAGAGTTGAGCGGGATATAGCTGCGGGTCATGACATTACCTGTTAGAAAATCTTAAGCCTAATGCCAAATTTAATCGTTTGTCATCGGGTGTCAAATCCAACAAACTTGCCTCGTCTGACGGGCCCGGACTGCTATCATCTCTCTAAGGAAGGTTATCCATCATGAAAAAAACCCTTTGCCTGACGCTGCTGCTTGCCGCCTCATGCTCCAGCTTTGCTGCACAAAAAGAACTGACTGCACCGCAGATTGAAAAGCTGGTGAACCGCACCGTTGCCCCGCTAATGAAAGAGCAGGCGATCCCCGGCATGGCGGTGGCCGTTATCTACAAAGGCTACCCGCTGTATTTCACCTGGGGAAAAGCCGATGTGCAGCGCAACGTACCGGTAACGCAGCAAACGTTATTTGAACTGGGCTCGGTCAGTAAAACCTTTACCGGCGTACTGGGCGGTGATGCTTTGGCTCGCGGCGAAGTTAGCCTTAGCGACCCGGCGCAGAAATACTGGCCTGAGCTGAACGGCAAGCAGTGGAAAGGGATCACCCTGCTGCAGCTTGCCACCTATACCGCCGGTGGCCTGCCGCTGCAGGTGCCGGACGAGGTAACCAACAGCGATGCCCTGCTGAAGTTTTACCAGAACTGGCAGCCGAAGTGGGCACCTGGCACGCAGCGCCTCTACGCCAACGCAAGTATTGGACTATTCGGAGCCTTGATGGTGAAACCGTCAGGCATGAGCTTTGAACAGGCGATGTTAAAACGCGTCTTTGAGCCACTGAATCTTCAACACACCTGGATTAACGTGCCGGCGACGGAAGACAGCCACTACGCCTGGGGCTACCGGGACGGCAAAGCCGTGCGCGTCTCGCCGGGCATGCTGGATGCAGAAGCCTACGGCGTGAAATCCAGCATCGAAGATATGGCCCATTGGGTGCAGGCGAATATGGCCCCCGATCGTCTGGGAGACAAAACGTTAGCTCAGGGTATCCAGCTCGCGCAGTCACGTTACTGGCGCGTGGGTAGCATGTATCAGGGGCTTGGCTGGGAAATGCTGAACTGGCCGGTGAAGGGGAAAACGATTATTGATGGCAGTGACAACAAGATCGCCCTTGCGCCGCACCCGGCAACGCTGATTGAGCCTCCAGCACCTGCGGTGAAAGCCTCATGGGTACATAAAACCGGGTCGACAGGCGGCTTTGGCAGCTACGTGGCCTTTATCCCAGAAAAACAGCTGGGTATCGTGATGCTGGCCAACAAAAGCTACCCAAACACCGAGCGAGTAAAAGCCGCTTACGCCATTCTTGAAGCACTGCAATAAAAATGACCACGGCCTGTTGAACGCAGGCCGTATTATTTCCGGCTTCGCTCACACTTTATTTCCTGTCGCCATCTACACTTAGCTAAAAAACCTCGGAAGGAATCTGCTATGCGCATTTGGCCCGCTTTCACCGCGCTTGCGGTCGCATTATTCGTTGTCTCCTGTAGCTCGCCAACTCCTCCCCCCAGCGTCACGGTCGTGCAAAACTTCGAGGCAAAACGCTTTATCGGCAACTGGTATGAAATTGCGCGAATGGACCACAGCTTTGAAAGCGGCCTGAATCAGGTCACGGCCACCTACAGTTTTATGGATGACGGCGGCCTGCGCGTGATAAACCGGGGATTCAACCCGGACAGGCAGATGTGGCAGCAGGCAGAAGGGAAGGCTTATTTCACCGGAGACCCGAGCGTCGCTGCGCTGAAAGTCTCCTTTTTTGGCCCGTTTTACGGCGGCTATAACGTGATTGCGCTGGATAAAGACTATCGCCATGCGCTGGTATGCGGGCCGGATCTCAGCTATCTATGGATCCTGTCCCGCACACCAACCATCAGCCACGATCTCAAGCAACAGCTATTGGCTATCGCCGCTCGCCAGGGCTTTGCGGTGGATAAATTGATTTGGGTGAAACAACCAGGCAGTTAATGCGTGGAAAGTTTCAAGCCAATGATCCCGACCACAATCAGAGCCAGGCTAGCCAGACGCATCGGGTTAGCCGACTCTCCCAGCAGCAGAATGCCGGTAATCGCCGCGCCGACGGCACCGATCCCGGTCCACACCGCGTAGGCCGTGCCGGTGGGCAGGGTTTTCATCGCCCAGGCGAGCAAAGCTATGCTGACAACCATCGCGACGATGGTGATAACGCTAGGCCACAGGCGGCTAAAGCCGTGGGTATATTTCAGTCCTACCGCCCAAACAACTTCCAGTAATCCGGCAATTAACAGTACGATCCAGGCCATAACAGCTCCAGTAGAAATGGGGCCGTCCCCGGTGTGAGATGCGCTTGCGGGTCGTCCCGTAAGGCTTAGGTGAGAAGCTGATTTTAGCACCCAAACGGCTGCCTGAAAATCCGTATCCAAATGCTACGCAATGAAATAATCGTTTCACTCGCTGGGCCTTGCTAAGCCTGGAATTGACAGCGAATTCGCGCGTATTTCCGTGATTCATTTTGGCAAATTTATTCATATGATAAAACGTGGTTTGCCAGCCTGCAAACGCCGCAGTAATGATTAACGTGAAGCGTGAAAATGTATAAAATATTATTGGTTGATAGGTGTTACTTCAGCCGTCAGGGACTGACGCACTTGCTCAATCAGAAAAATAATCTGGCTACGGCAGTGAGTATTTCAGAGACAGACAGTTTACTTCTCGCCCGGGAAAAAATTATTAAATGGCAGCCGAATATGGTGATCGCCGACTTCAACAGTTTCTCAACCGCATTGCATAATATCCAACAGCTTTCGACTATTTATTCTGCCTGTGGCGATACGACGCGCCTGCTGCTGCTGCAAAGCGGGCAACACCCCACCATTGCCGAGTACTGCGCGTCACAAGGCACTAACGATATTTGGGATAAGTCAGTATCATTGTCGGCATTAACGGCATTGATTCAGCAGACTATTGCGACCCGCCCGCCATTCCGTGAAGTGAAACGACATATTACGCCATTACTGACCTTACGCGAAGAGAGAATATTAAAACTCTGGAAGGAAGAGGCGAATAATGAATATATTGCCAGAGTGATGGAAATAAGCGTAAAAACGGTTTACACCTATAAGCGAAACATTCGATTAAAGCTGGGAGCCGACAATAGATTATCGCTTTTTTTAAATATTCCGGAGGCTGTTTTAGAATAACGGTACGGCACTAGCACCGTACCGAACAGTATTATTCCTGCGCTTTTGTTGCCGCACCAGAAATAGCCTTACCGCCGCTTTGTATATCCTCGCCCACGCCGCGGGTGGTGTTACAGGCGGTCAACAAGGATGAAAGAACGACGAGAGAGAAAAACGCAGCAATGGTTTTCTTAATCATGAGCTTTTCCTTATAACTATGTTGTTTGTGTATAGCTTGTTAAGCATAGCTAAAAAAATGAACAACGAAGGAAAAGCGAGGCGATTTCGGATAACTGGCAGGGACTATTTATTGGCTACGCGCTCAATGGCGCCGCCGAGATGTTGCAAGTCTTCGCCAAACCCACGCGTGGTATTACAACCCGACAGCGCAGCGGCCAGCAGCGAGATAAAAAGAATCTGTTTCAACAAACGGTTCATCTTCCCTGCCCTGACAAAGCGGCGGCGCGAGCCTCAGGCACCGCGCCGCGAACCTTCACGAGAATTACTTCACGCGAGAAACGTATTCACCAGAACGGGTGTCAACTTTGATGACTTCGCCGATCTGGACGAACAGCGGAACTTTAACCACAGCGCCGGTGCTCAGGGTTGCTGGCTTGCCGCCGGTCCCTGCAGTGTCACCTTTCAGACCTGGATCGGTTTCAACGATTTCCAGCTCAACAAAGTTCGGTGGGGTAACGGAGATTGGCTGACCGTTCCACAGGGTCACGATGCACTCAGCCTGGTCCAGCAGCCATTTAGCGTTTTCGCCAACGGCTTTTTCGTCTGCAGCCAGCTGCTCGAAGGTTTGGTTGTTCATGAAGTGATAGAACTCACCGTCGTTGTACAGGTAAGTCAGGTTCATATCGACAACGTCAGCGCCTTCTGCAGAGTCAGTAGACTTGAAGGTTTTCTCAACGCGGGTACCGGTCAGCAGACGACGCAGCTTAACGCGCGCGAATGCCTGGCCCTTGCCCGGTTTTACGAATTCGCTGGCTTCAACCGCGTACGGTTCGCCATCCATCATGATTTTAAGACCGGCACGGAAATCGTTGCTAGAATAAGTCGCCATAAGGCCCTCTGAATTTGTTAACTGGTAGCTTAGCCAAAAAAATGGCACACATTGTAACCCTAAATCCCCCTCACAGAGAAGATTGGTTAACGCAACTTGCCGATGTTATAACCGATCCTGATGAACTGCTGCACATTTTAAATGTAGCTGACGATGAAGAACTGCTTGCCGGGCGTGAAGCAAGGCGTCTTTTTGCCCTGCGCGTCCCTCGCGCTTTCGTCGCGCGCATGGAAAAAGGTAACCCCAACGACCCGTTACTGCGTCAGGTTTTGACGGCAAAACAGGAGTTCGTTGCCGCGCCCGGCTTCACCACCGATCCGCTGGAAGAGCAACACAGCGTTGTCCCAGGGCTGCTGCATAAGTACCGCAACCGCGCCTTGCTGCTGGTGAAAGGTGGCTGCGCCGTAAACTGCCGCTACTGTTTCCGCCGCCACTTCCCGTATGCCGACAACCAGGGCAACAAACGCAACTGGCAAACGGCGCTGGCGTATATCAGCGAACATCCTGAGCTGGACGAAATTATTTTCTCCGGCGGCGACCCGCTGATGGCCAAAGATCACGAACTGGACTGGCTGATGAGCGAGCTGGAGGCCATTCCTCATATCAAACGCCTGCGTATTCACAGCCGCCTGCCGATTGTCATCCCGGCGCGTATTACCGATGGGCTGGCAGCAAGAATCGCCCGCTCATCGCTTCAGGTGCTGCTGGTTAATCATATTAACCACGCCCAGGAAATTGGCGACGATTTCCGCTCGGCGATGGCAAAGCTACGCCTGGCGGGCGTCACGCTGCTGAATCAAAGCGTGTTGCTGCGCGGCGTGAACGACAACGCACAAACTCTGGCCGACCTTAGTAATGCGTTGTTTAATGCGGGCGTGATGCCGTATTACCTGCACGTACTCGACAGAGTGCAAGGTGCGGCGCACTTTATGGTGGAAGACGAAGAGGCCCGGGCGATTATGCGTGAGCTGCTGACGCTGGTTTCTGGCTATATGGTGCCGAAGCTGGCGAGAGAAATAGGCGGAGAGCCAAGTAAGACGCCGCTGGATTTGCAGCTACGGCAAAAGTGAGAGCTTAACGCCCTCACCCTAACCCTCTCCCCCAGGAGAGGGAACCGCTTAGTGCTGCCTTCAACTGTAGAAAAAGCCCCACGACTTTATCCCTTACCAGTGACAGGGAACCGCAAGTCCTTCCTCGATCTCTATCAGTAAAAGCACGTCCGTTTTTCTCCCTCTCCCTGAAGGAGAGGGCCGGGGTGAGGGTAATACTTACCGAATCAGTTCGGGCACTTATAAACCTGACCCGTCATTTGGCTGGCCGTTGGCGCAAAGCTCGAGAGCAGCGTCTGGGTTGGGCTGCTCACGCCGTACAGCACGTTGCCGCCCATTTCGGCCGCATTGTTACGCAGTGCGTTTGCCGCGCCGCGCATAGACCCGCCTTCATCGCCGTGCTGGCCAGACAGCCAGTTGCTCTGTTCCCCGGTCGCGGTGCCTAATAGACGGCATTCGCTTCCTGGTTTGTCTTCAACAAAACGAACGCTCTGGCCGCTGGAGCTAAGCTGATTGCCCGTGCTACATCCTGCCAGCAGCAGCGCTGCCAGAACCACTCCTGATGAGACTTTCATGCGCATGTTATTCCCCGTAATCAAGGTATTGAGCCGTTATTGCCCGGTAAGCACTTATACCAGAGTGTGAACAAAAGAAAAAACCCCCAGACATTTCTGACTGAGGGTTTCTTTAACACAAGGTGCTAAGGCGAATTACATCATGCCGCCCATGCCACCCATGCCGCCCATACCACCAGCAGCGCCTAAGTCAGGAGCATCGCCTTTAGGCAGGTCGGTGACCATGCACTCGGTAGTGATCATCAGGCCCGCCACGGAAGCCGCGTACTGCAGAGCAGAACGAGTAACTTTGGTTGGGTCCAGGATACCGAAATCGATCATGTTGCCGTATTCTTCGGTCGCGGCGTTGTAACCGTAGTTACCTTCGCCCGCTTTCACCGCGTTGGTGACAACGGATGGCTCTTCACCGGCGTTAGAAACGATCTGACGCAGAGGAGCTTCCATCGCGCGCAGCGCAACTTTGATACCCACGTTCTGGTCTTCGTTCTGAGCGGTCAGGCCAGCCAGTTTAGCGGCAACGCGAACCAGCGCTACACCACCACCAGCAACCACGCCTTCTTCAACCGCAGCACGGGTAGCGTGCAGGGCATCGTCGACGCGAGCTTTTTTCTCTTTCATTTCAACTTCGGTAGCAGCACCAACTTTGATTACCGCTACGCCGCCTGCCAGTTTCGCTACGCGCTCCTGCAGTTTTTCGCGGTCATAGTCAGAAGTTGCTTCTTCGATCTGCTTACGGATCTGACCAACGCGGCCCTGAATAGCGGCTTCTTCACCCACGCCATCGATGATGGTGGTGGTGTCTTTGTTGATCACAACGCGTTTAGCCTGGCCGAGGTCTTCCAGGGTCGCTTTTTCCAGCTCCATACCGATCTCTTCAGAGATAACGGTACCGCCGGTCAGGGTAGCGATGTCCTGCAGCATAGCTTTACGGCGGTCACCGAAGCCTGGTGCTTTAACCGCAGCCACTTTCACGATGCCACGCATGGTGTTAACCACCAGGGTAGCCAGCGCTTCGCCTTCAACATCTTCAGCGATGATAACCAGCGGTTTGCCTGCTTTCGCAACGGCTTCCAGCACTGGCAGCATTTCACGGATGTTGGAGATTTTTTTGTCAGCCAGCAGGATGAACGGGCTTTCCAGCTCAACAGCGCCAGTTTCTGGCTTGTTGATGAAGTATGGGGACAGGTAGCCGCGGTCGAACTGCATACCTTCAACCACGTCCAGTTCGTCTTCCAGACCGGTACCGTCTTCAACGGTGATCACGCCTTCTTTACCGACTTTATCCATCGCTTCAGCGATCAGTTTACCTACGGTTTCGTCGGAGTTAGCGGAGATAGTACCAACCTGAGCAATCGCTTTAGAGTCAGAGCACGGCACGGACAGCGCTTTCAGCTCTTCAACAGCGGCAACAACGGCTTTATCGATACCGCGTTTCAGGTCCATTGGGTTCATGCCCGCAGCAACGGCTTTCAGACCTTCGGTGATGATAGCCTGAGCCAGTACGGTTGCGGTGGTGGTACCGTCGCCTGCAGCGTCGTTCGCTTTAGAGGCAACTTCTTTTACCATCTGTGCGCCCATGTTTTCGAACTTGTCTTCCAGCTCGATTTCACGCGCTACGGAAACGCCATCTTTGGTGATGGTCGGTGCACCGAAAGATTTATCCAGAACCACGTTACGGCCTTTAGGACCGAGGGTAACTTTCACTGCATCTGCCAGTACGTTAACGCCGCGCAGCATTTTTACACGAGCGTCGTTACCGAATTTTACGTCTTTAGCTGCCATTTCTTCTATTCCTCAAATTCGTTCAGGTTCGTGCGTCAAATTACGCTTCAACAATTGCCAGGATGTCGCTTTCGGACATGATCAGCACTTCTTCGTTGTCGATTTTCTCGGACTTCACGCCGTAGCCATCGTTGAAGATAACGATGTCACCCACTTTCACGTCCAGCGGCTGCACGCTACCGTTTTCCAGGATGCGGCCTTTACCGACAGCGATGATCTCGCCACGAGTTGATTTGCCCGCTGCGGAGCCAGTCAGAACGATGCCGCCCGCAGATTTGGACTCAACTTCTTTACGCTTGACGATGACACGATCATGTAATGGACGAATGCTCATTGATAGCTCTCCTTTGAGAAAGTCAGTATCAGATAGTTAGGTAACGCCGTCCCACAGGGGTAATCGGCTGGTGACCTGATTAATGGGGATGCGCTTTCCCCCCTTCAAGGGGGGAAAACAAAAAAAACTAAAATTTAACGATCATCCCGGTGCTGGTCGTCGAGGCGCTTTGGCGCGTCGTCTTTACGCTGGAACTCACCGTCGAATGTATTGCCCCCTTCACTACCGGCGCTAAAACCGCCGCCAGGCATGCGGGAGAAGCGCAAATGCGGCATCAGCTTGAGCGTGAGGTGCTTTTGCACCGGCGGCAACAGCAGCAGCAGACCGAGGAAGTCGGTAAAAAAGCCCGGCAACAGCAGCAAAATACCGGCCATGATCAGCGAGACGCTTTTGATCATCTCCGCCGCAGGGCTTTCGCCTGCCGCCATCTTCTGCTGCATCAGCATCAGGTTTTTAAAGCCCTGGTTACGCACCAGAGAAAGGCCAATCACCGAAGTGAAAATGACCAGAATCAGGGTCATAAAGACCCCCAAAACGTGTGCCACCTGTATGAACAGCGAAATTTCGATGTAAACATAAAGGAAAACGGCAATAAACGGGATCCAGCGCACTATACGCTCCTGTCATCGGGCGAGCCCGTTAATGGTCTCGCGAAAAATAGATTAGCAATTACGCGTAGGAGGGAGATGGCGACGCTGTAGACAAAGATCAATGTTTATTGCGTGAATTTTTTCTGGAAATTTTCAACTGTTGACCTATATCACATATTAATAATTGTTATGCGTGGCGGCTTTTAATAAGTGATCCAGGTTACTGCTTTTCGCTATCATCAGCATATCATCACGTCAACGCGGTCGAATATGGACATAATCGTCGGCCTATTAAGCTCACAACCACATTTCGTGTGTGTGAATAAAACAGTGCATTTATCTGCAGCTTTACTAAGAAGGTTCACATGTTAAATAACATTCGTATCGAAGAAGATTTGTTGGGTACCAGGGAAGTGCCAGCGGATGCCTACTACGGCGTTCATACTCTGAGAGCGATTGAAAACTTCTACATTAGCAACAGTAAAATCAGTGACATACCGGAATTTGTACGCGGTATGGTGATGGTAAAAAAAGCGGCGGCAATGGCGAACAAGGAACTGCAAACCATTCCTAAGAGCATCGCGAACACCATCATTCAGGCCTGTGATGAAGTCCTGAACAACGGCAAATGCATGGATCAATTCCCGGTAGACGTCTACCAGGGCGGCGCCGGTACTTCCGTCAACATGAACACCAACGAAGTCCTCGCTAACATCGGTCTGGAACTGATGGGCCACCAGAAAGGTGAATACCAGTTCCTGAACCCGAACGACCACGTCAACAAATGCCAGTCCACTAACGACGCCTACCCAACCGGCTTCCGCATCGCAGTTTACGCTTCCATCGTGAAACTGATCGATGCCATTAATCAGCTGGGCGAAGGCTTCCAGCGTAAAGCGGTTGAGTTTTCTGAGATCCTGAAAATGGGCCGCACCCAGCTTCAGGACGCTGTTCCGATGACCCTCGGTCAGGAGTTCCACGCGTTCAACGTGCTGCTGACTGAAGAGACTAAAAACCTGCTGCGCACCGCTGAACTGCTGCTGGAAGTGAACCTTGGCGCAACCGCCATCGGTACTCGCCTCAACACGCCAGATGGCTACCAGCAGCTGGCCGTACAGAAACTGGCAGAAGTCAGCGGCCTGGCCTGCGTACCAGCAGAAGACCTGATTGAAGCCACTTCCGACTGCGGCGCATACGTGATGGTGCACAGCTCCCTGAAGCGCCTGGCAGTGAAAATGTCCAAAATCTGTAACGACCTGCGCCTGCTCTCTTCCGGCCCGCGCGCTGGCCTGAACGAAATCAACCTGCCAGAACTGCAGGCGGGTTCTTCTATCATGCCGGCCAAAGTGAACCCGGTTGTCCCGGAAGTGGTGAATCAGGTTTGCTTCAAAGTCATCGGTAACGACACCACGGTGACCATGGCATCCGAAGCAGGTCAGCTGCAGCTGAACGTGATGGAGCCGGTGATTGGCCAGGCAATGTTCGAATCCATTCATATCCTGACCAACGCCTGCTACAACCTGCTGGAAAAATGCATTAACGGCATCACCGCGAATAAAGAAGTGTGTGAGAGCTACGTGTACAACTCCATCGGTATCGTGACCTACCTGAACCCGTTCATTGGCCACCACAACGGCGACATCGTCGGCAAGATCTGCGCAGAAACCGGCAAGAGCGTGCGCGAGGTCGTGCTAGAGCGCGGCCTGCTGACAGAAGCCGAGCTGGACGATATCTTCTCCGTCCACAACCTGATGCACCCGGTCTACAAAGCTAAGCGCTATACCGATGAAAGCGAACAATAACTCATCCACATAAACGCCAAAAGGCACGTCCAGTCGGACGTGCCTTTTTCATTTTAACGGTATACGAAAACATAACATTTCATTTTCATCTCATTTAAATCTCAAGGATGCAATTATGTTTGGTGCTGAACTCGTGGTCGTCCTGCTGGCGATCTATCTCGGGGCAAGGCTGGGAGGGATCGGTATTGGTTTTGCCGGTGGTCTCGGCGTGCTGGTGCTTACCCTTATCTTCCAGATCAAACCGGGGGCAATCCCCTTTGACGTGATTGAAATTATCATGGCGGTGATCGCCGCGATTGCGGCCATGCAGGTCGCGGGCGGCATGGACTACCTGGTCAGCCTTGCGGAACGCATGCTGCGCCGCCATCCGAAATACATCACCTTCCTTGCGCCTCTGGTCACCTGGTTTATGACCATTCTGGCCGGGACCGGCCACACGGCCTTTTCCACGCTGCCGGTGATTACCGAAGTGGCAAAAGAGCAGGGCATTCGCCCTTCTCGCCCGCTTTCTATCGCCGTTGTCGCCTCACAAATTGCCATTACGGCATCGCCGATTTCCGCTGCAGTGGTGTTTTTTGCCGGCATTCTGGAGCCGATGGGCGTGAGCTACCTGACGCTGCTAGGTATCTGTATCCCGGTCACGCTGATTGCCGTGATGCTAACCGCGGTGGTGTGTAACTTCCTCGGCTGCGAGCTGAAAGACGATCCGGTTTACCAGGAACGCCTTGCCAAAGGCGAAGTGAAGCTGCGCGGTAGCCAGGTCTTCGAGCTGAAGCCGCACGCCAAGCGTTCGGTGCTGCTATTCCTGATCGGTATTGTCGCCGTGATGTTCTATGCCACCGCGATCAGCGATACCGTCGGCCTGATTCAGAACCCGGTTCTGCCGCGTAACGAAGCGATTGTTGTGTTTATGCTCACCATCGCCACGCTGATTAGCATCACCTGTAAAATCGACACTGGCGAAGTGCTGAACGCCAGCACCTTTAAGTCCGGCATGAGCGCCTGTATTTGCGTACTCGGCGTTGCATGGCTGGGCGATACCTTCGTTAAGTCCCATATCAGCGACATTCAGGCGGTTGCCGGTGACCTGCTGAACGGTTACCCGTGGCTGCTGGCTGTGGTGCTGTTCTTCGCGGCCACCTTGCTCTATTCCCAGGCAGCCACAACGAAAGCGCTGATGCCTGCGGCCCTGCTGCTCGGCGTCACGCCATTAACCGCCGTCGCCTCTTTTGCAGCGGTATCTGCGCTGTTCGTCCTGCCAACCTACCCGACGCTGCTGGCAGCGGTCGAAATGGACGACACCGGCTCAACCCGTATCGGCAAATATGTGTTCAACCACGCCTTCCTGATCCCCGGCGTCATTGCCATTACTTTGTGCGTTATCCTCGGCTTTATCATCGGCGGGATCGTACTGTAAATCTCCGCCAGACGCGGGCTGCAATGCAGCCCGTTTTCTTCTGCTCATGTTATAGTCATCGCACTTTCTTCTCAGATGAGGTTTGCGATGTCGATGACCCAGGCTGTCGTTGTACTCTGTACCGCCCCGGATGAAGCCACCGCGCAGGATCTGGCCGCGAAAGTGCTGGCGGAGAAACTTGCCGCCTGCGTGACGCTGCTGCCGGGCGCAACTTCGCTCTATTACTGGGAAGGAAAGCTGGAGCAGGAGTACGAAGTCCAAATGCTGCTCAAGAGCGACGTGGAACGCCAGGAGGCACTGCTTGCCTGCCTGAAAACCCATCACCCTTATCAAACGCCAGAACTACTGGTTCTGCCAGTTGCACACGGAAACAGTGAATATCTCTCATGGCTCTACGCATCATTACGCTAGTCCTGCTGTTATGCAGTTCGCAGGCCTTTGCCGGGCTGTTTGACGCCCAAAATAAAACGCAGTTTGTCCCGGTCGACCAGGCTTTTTCCTTTGACTTTCAGCAGGCCGAGCACAAGCTGACGCTCAGCTGGCAGATAAAACCCGGCTATTATCTCTATCGCCAGCAGATCAAAGTGGTGCCCACCAGCGCGGACATTACGCCCCTGGTTATGCCTAAAGGCACCTGGCACGAAGATGAGTTCTACGGCAAAACGGAGATCTTCACCCAGCAGCTAACTCTGCCCATTACGGTAAATGCCGCCAATAAAGGTTCGTCCGTCAGCGTCACTTACCAGGGCTGCGCCGAAGCCGGATTCTGCTATCCGCCGGAAACGCGCGTTGTGCCGTTGAGTGCTATTGCTGCGTCGGCTAATGATGCCAATGTGTCTTCCTCCCTCTCTCCATCAAGAGACGAGGCCAATATTTCTTCCTCCCTCTCCCCTTCTGGGGAGAGGGCCGGGGTGAGGGGAACAGACAGCTCCGCACCCGCATCGCTCCCCTTCTCCGCGCTGTGGGCCTTCCTGATCGGCATCGGCATCGCCTTCACGCCCTGCGTGCTGCCGATGTACCCGCTCATTTCCGGCATCGTACTAGGTGGTAAACAACGCCTGTCCACTGCCCGGGCGCTGCTGCTGGCCTTTGTATACGTCCAGGGCATGGCGCTGACCTACACCGCACTCGGTCTTGTCGTTGCCGCCGCAGGACTCCAGTTCCAGGCGGCACTCCAGCACCCATACGTGCTGATTGGCCTGTCGGCGCTCTTTATCCTGCTCGCCGCCTCGATGTTCGGTCTGTTCACGCTGCAGCTGCCCTCGTCGCTGCAAACGCGCCTGGCGCTAATGAGCAACCGCCAGCAGGGCGGCTCGGCGGGCGGCGTCTTTGCTATGGGCGCGCTGGCCGGGCTTATCTGCTCGCCGTGCACCACCGCGCCGCTTAGCGCTATCCTGCTGTACATCGCGCAAAGCGGAAATATGTGGCTCGGCGGCGGCACGCTTTACCTTTACGCGCTGGGCATGGGCCTGCCGCTAATCCTGATTACCGTCTTCGGTAATCGCCTGCTGCCGAAAAGCGGGCCGTGGATGGAAAGCGTCAAAACCGCCTTTGGTTTTGTGATTCTGGCGCTGCCGGTCTTCCTGCTGGAGCGTGTGCTGGGCGACATCTGGGGGCTGAGGCTGTGGGGCCTGCTGGGCGTCGCCTTCTTCAGTTGGGCATTTATCACCAGCCTTGGAGCGAAGAAGTCCTGGCTACGCATGCTACAAATTATTCTTCTGGGTGCCGCGCTGGTGTCCGCTCGTCCGCTGCAGGACTGGGCTTTTGGCTCTCCGGCATCCGTTCAGTCCGTCCCTCACCTCAGCTTTAACAAAATAGCCAACGTTGAGCAGCTCGACGCCGCGCTAGCCGGGGCGAAAGGCAAACCGGTGATGTTAGATTTGTACGCCGACTGGTGCGTGGCGTGTAAAGAGTTTGAGAAATACACCTTTAGCGATCCGCAGGTGCAAAAAGCGCTGTCTGGCACCGTTTTACTGCAGGCCGATGTCACGGCAAATAACGCCGACGACAAAGCCCTGCTGAAGCATTTACAGGTGCTTGGCCTGCCAACCATTTTATTCTTTGATGCTAACGGCGTTGAACAACCGGCAGACCGCGTCACAGGCTTTATGGACGCCTCCGCGTTCAGCGAGCATTTGCGCAATCGCAGCCAGTAAACAACACTTGATCCGTTGGGAAACGTAAGGAGAAAACCGTGCAACGCGAAGAAGTTTTAGAGCACGCCCTGCATGTCCTTGAACGTGAAGGCATTGCCAGCACGACGCTGGAGATGGTGGCGAAAGAAGCCGATTATCCGCTCGCTGAGATTCGCCAGTTCTGGCCCGACAGCGAAGCCCTGCTGTACGACGCCCTGCGCTACTTAAGTTCGCAGGTGGATGTCTGGCGGCGTCAGCTGATGCTGGACGAAGAGTTAACGCCGGAGCAAAAGCTGCTTAAGCGCTACCACGCCCTGACCGAATGCGTGAGCAACCAGCGTTATCCCGGCTGCCTGTTTATTGCCGCCTGCACCTTCTACCCTGATGCCGCGCACCCGATTCATCAACTGGCTGACCAGCAGAAAAAAGCGGCCTGGGAATACACGCACGAGCTGCTCACACAAATGGAAGTGGACGACCCAACCATGGTCGCGCACCAAATGGAATTGGTGCTGGAAGGCTGCCTGAGCAAGCTATTGGTGAAGCGTAGCCAGGCTGATATCGACACGGCCAGAACCCTTGCGGAAGATATTCTGCGCTTTGCGCTGTGCCGCACCGGCGGGGCATTAACCTGAAGCACGTCTTTTTGCTGTCTTTGACTGAAAAGCAGGCAATCAGCATAGTTTTAGGTAATTTTTATGACAAAGCCGTTGACGCCTGGCGGCCTTTACGGTTTAATGCGGCCCGTTGCCCGGATAGCTCAGTCGGTAGAGCAGGGGATTGAAAATCCCCGTGTCCTTGGTTCGATTCCGAGTCCGGGCACCACTATTTAGAAGAACCCGCCTATGGCGGGTTTTTTGCTTTTGGCGAAACGGACTCTGCATCGAGCTGAAAGTCGATTATTCGTCTCATCCCTGAGACTCACCCCATAAGGGGCCAGCGCAAGCGCTGTTCAAAAACGTTCCTGACGTTTTAGTATTCGTCTCATCCCTGAGACTCACCCCATAAGGGGCCAGCGCAAGCGCTGTTCAAAAACGTTCCTGACGTTTTAGTATTCGTCTCATCCCTGAGACTCACCCCATAAGGGGCCAGCGCAAGCGCTG